>JBCCOI010000042.1:0-23397 GCA_039025515.1 Planctomycetota bacterium | reverse complement strand
GTCGAGGGCCGTGTGCCTTACAAGGGTCCGCTCAGCGACTTCGTCTTCCAGTTGGTCGGCGGGTTGCGATCGGGCATGGGATACTTAGGAACAAGGACGATCGAAGAGCTGAAACGAGACGGGAAGTTCATTCGCGTTTCGGCTGCTACGGTGAGGGAGAACCATCCGCATGACATCGCGATCACCCAAGAAGCGCCAAACTACAGCCCGGATGTTACGCCGGGTGACTCGAACTGAGTCAGCAACGCTCGCCTCACGCGGCCGGTTCAGTTGGCTGAAGCGATTGGGCATCGCATCGCTGGCCGTTCTCGCCTGGCAATCGAGCGGCCAAACGTTGCTTGGCCAGCAGCCGCACGCACCTCAGCGTCAAGCTGAGTCGGTAACAACGCGAGCACTCAGTCCCAAATGGCGGCGTAGCGAACGCGTCCGACCGGTACCTCCCTCGATCCCAAATTCGGTCAGCGATGTTTTTGCTCGGCCGGCCCGCGCGCAGCAAACGCCGCGCAGCGCGCCGCGGCCAGTTGAGCCGCTGGCGGCTGCATCACACGCCGGGTTTCAGAATCCGATGCGAAGCCCGGGTACAAGAGTGATTCGGCAGGCAGCATTCACACAAGATTCAGGGTCTCAGTCGCAGGGGCGGGGCGAAGCCCGCGGCGCGTACGTGATCGGAAACTATCAAACGGCACCGACTCGCACGGCGCCCATGCGTACGGCACCCACGCGTACGGCACAGGCGCCCGGCGGTGGAACGTCCGCTTTGCAGCCGGTTCGCCGACCGGATCGTCTTGCGACACCGGACGATTTTTTCAACAACCCGTTCGCCAGCGACATCGAACGGCCGACCGCAACGCAGCTCATTCAGCCCACTCAAGCTCCTGTTGCGGAACAGCAAAACGAAGGAATGGGGCTGCCCGAGACTCCGCCGAACTTGTTCCGTGACGGTGGTTCCGATGTTCAATCGGGCAACTCCGGGATGGCATTACCCGACGCAGAACTGCCACCGCCCGCAGATGCCGCCGAATCGAATCCGCGTGTCCCCGGAGACTCGATGCGCGAACAGCTCAGCGATCCGGCCCAGCAAGACACTTTACGTGAGAACACAGCACCGCCGGAGGTGGACCGTGCGCAGACGCCACCCGTCCAGGACTCGCCCTCGGATCGCGACGACGACGCACCCTTCATGATTCCCGATGAGTCGAACCCCTTTGATCGACGGGACTCGGGCGCGGATATTGATCTTCGCAACGGCGATCGACCACTCCGGCCCGGCAATACGTCTGCGATTCAGACCAGCCAATTGACATGCGATGAATTCCGAGAGCGTGTCGCAAGGGAGAAACTGAACACGATTTCTCTGGACCCAAGTCCGCCGTTCCGTCCGGACCTCTTTGACCCCGCCGACTATGAGAAGCAGCGTGAACGCTTCGAGCGTTTGCAAAAGCCACGTGATTGGTCAACGCCGGACGGCCGAGTCGTCGCCCGCGGCAAGTTGTTGGATATCGCTTACGAGCAGGTAATCATCGAAACCGAAGACGGCACGCAACGCGAGCTTCCAGTCAAGAGGCTAAGCGAAGGCGACCTCGGCTATCTGTCAGAAAACTGGGGTCTCCCCGAAGAGTGCTTGATCGAACAAGTCGCCTACACGCCACGCTCGTGGGCTCCGATGACGATGACTTACAAAGCCTCGAACGCTTGCAGCAAGCCGCGTTACTTCGAAGAAGTCAACCTGGAACGTTATGGTCACACGTTCGGGCCATACCTGCAGCCGTTGGTTTCCTCCGCTCACTTCTTCGGCAACGTGATGGTCCTGCCGTACAAGATGGGGATCCATCCGCCTCACGAATGCCAGTACGCACTCGGGTACTACCGCCCCGGAAACTGTGCACCCTGGATCGTACCTCCCGTGCCCGTCAGTGCGAGAGGAGCGATTTCACAAGCCGCGGTAATGACCGGATCGTTCTGGCTGATTCCTTAGGGTTGATGCTGGATCACCGTCGCCTGAATTTTCGTTGAGCGGCGTACTTTTTGTGTGCTCGTAGGCCGCATCCAGTGGGCCTTGCGAGCGCCAATGCGGCAATGGTTTGTGGAAGCTGCCTACCGCATTTTCGTCGCCTGAAGGCTCCTCGATGACGGCCTACGTTGAGCTTTGAGAAGTTCTCGTAGGCCGCATCCAGTGAGCCTTGCGAGCGCCAATGCGGCAACGGTTCGTACATGCTGCCTACCGCATTTTCGTCGCCCTGAGGGCTCCTCGTTGACGGCCTACGTTTAGTTTTGAGAAGGCGGCGGTGAAGATTCCCCCTACGGTTCTCCAAAATCGGCACCGTTAACGGATCGTGGTGCCGTGCCGCCCCAGTCGATTGCATAGTGCCCCATCTCGACAAATCGATGGAACGATGACCATCGCCACTCGGAGACTCTGGCAACAAGATCATGTTTGCGCGGATTCCAGTGGATGTAGTCACAACACCGTTCCAAGTCGGATTCATCGCGGACAGTATGTTCCCAGAACCTCGGCTGCCAGATTCCTCGGTAGCCACGTTCATGCTGTGAACTCGTCACTTCCGCTTCGGCGAGTCCCGCCGAGATCCAAC
Source organism: Planctomycetota bacterium (assembly GCA_039025515.1). Classification (GTDB taxonomy): domain Bacteria; phylum Planctomycetota; class Planctomycetia; order Pirellulales; family Pirellulaceae; genus Stieleria. The sequence continues at coordinate 20,806 of JBCCOI010000042.1, read as the reverse complement.
GCTTACTGAATTCTATTTTGATCTTGCGGATGCGTGCCGAGTAACCGCAATCACCTTGGGGTAGACGCATCACCACGTGCCAGTGATCCGGCAGCAGAACCGTGGCGACGATTTCAAATGGAAGCCGGACTCTTGCATCTCCGATAGCCAAGCGAAGAAACCGCCGGCCGTATTCGGAAGTAAGGATGGGACGGCGGTTGTAGGAGACAAGCGTTAGGAAGACCGTACCGCCCTCGACGAACCAACGACGGTAATCTGACATTCGAAATGTCGTGATGAAGGTGCCCAGAATCGTTTGCCATCAACCAGCTAGCTCGTGAAATTGTAGGCTGCATCCAGTGAGCTTTGCGAGCGAAAATGCGGCAACGGTCTTGGTGACGTTCTGCCGCATTTTTGTCGCCTTGAGGCTCCTCGATGACGGCCTACATCTAGTTTTGAGTTCTTGTAGGCTGCATCCAGTGAGCCGTGCGAGCGTTAATGCGGCAACGGTTTATGGATGCTGCCTACCGCATTTTCGTCGCACGACGGCTCCTCGATTACGGCCTACCTACCACTTACTACATCGTTCATTCACCTGCTGCCTGATCCCTGGAGGTGTTGTAGATCAACTCGGGATCGGCATTCTGTTTCGCATGTTGCTTGACGTCTTTGAGGAGTACCTTGACGGCCTTTGCGAGCTGCCGATCTTTCCCGGCGGGGATTTCCCCGGGCTTTGGCCAAAGTATGAAGTTCGGCTCCGCGCCGTTCAGCTCCATGTCTTCTCCATCGACCGCGACAAACCAACCGCGGAACGGCATCCGCATTCTTCCCACATCGAGAATTTGTACGGAGCCAGTTGAGATCACGCCGCCTGCGGTTTGGACGCCAACCAATTTGCCGCGGCCAAGGTTCTTAATCGCGTGGGAGAAGATCTCCGCGTTGCTAAAGCTGTTCTGGTTGCACAAAACAACAATGGGCTTTTGCCAGGTCGCAAAAACCATGCGGTCCTGTGGATAACCGGGACCGCCACCGCGTGGAACCGTGATCGCATGTTTCGGCTGCGTCAGCGCGGTCAGCAGCAAATCCGTTGTGAATCCGCCGCCGTTATCGCGCACGTCAATGACAAGTCCTTCGCGTCCGTAACCGACACGATAGAGCTGTTTCTCAAACTCGTTGAAACTCGCTTGGTCCATCGAGCGAATGTGAAGGTAGCCGAGCTTCCCTTTGCTTTTCTTCTCCACGAGCTCTCGGTTGTGTTCCAGCCAGCGGTCGTAGAGACGTGACCGAGCCGTTGAGAAGCTGGTGGGACGAATCACGATCTGAATCGGTTCCGCTTTCTCACCGCGTTGGACCGTCAGCTCAATGTCTCGGGCGAGCGGACCGTTTAGTACGGACGTGAGATCCATCCCGCTGTCGACTGCGGTACCGTCAATCATCGTGATAACGTCACCGGGTTCCAGATTGGAGTCAACTCGATCGGCCGGCGTCCGCGGCAACACATCGCTTACTTTGATGCCCTGCCCTTGAAACGAGTAATCAAAACGAGCACCGAGATGTGCAGTGACGTCTGTAAACTCGGGACGAGGCGCGGAAGGCTCGTCACGGCTTACGTAGAATCCGTTGTGCGAACCGTTTAGCTCTCCAAGCATCAACTGCATGATCTCGCCGAACATCGCCGAGGTGATCGCGTTTTCGGCCGCCGGTTGATATTTTCGCCGAACCGCATTCCAGTTTCGACCGCCAAGCTTTGGGTCGTACCAACGATCACGCATGACACGCCAAGCTTGATCAAAAGCTTCCGCGAATTTGTCGCTTCGGCTGTAGATCTGGCGAACGGAAAATCGGTAGCTTTCAAGCTTCCCCGAATCCGTCAGCTTGGCCGGGCTGCCGGAAACCAATCCCAAAATGCCGCCCGCTGCTTTTGTCCAACGTTCCGCACGGATGGTGGAGTCCGTCACCTTCTTGGGCCGCAACTCATCGGGGAACGCGACCGAGTATGTGCCCGAGTCTCCGTCGACGCTTGCCCGAAAAAGCAGCTTCTTGCCATCAGGAGAGAAGATGAGTCCGTACTCCGTCGAATCCGAAATGGAGATGCGACGCAGTCGGTCGTCTAAACCGTCGAAGTCGATCTTGATGGGTTTCACACCCTCGTCTTCGTTCTTTGCTTTTTCGTCTTCATTCTCTTTTGCGTCTTCCTTGTCGGATGATTCCTTCTCTTTCGCGTCTTCGCCCTTCTCTTCGCCCTTCTTTTCTGAGCTCGCTTTTCCCTTTCGTTTCTTCGTCATCGTCTCGATCGCTTCTTCTAGCAATCGTTGACGCGAAGTCTCCTCGGCGTCGACTGTCTGAAGGTAAACGAAGTAGATGTCAGACTCCGTCTCGACGCGTCGCCCCGTGAATGCGAGGATCTTCCCGTCGGGTGAAAACGTCGGATTCCCATCGTCGTCTGGATGCTTTGAAACGTTGTAAGGCTCTCCACTCCCGTCTGACTTCGAGATCCACACGTCATCATTAAATTGGTCGTCTTCCAACGTGTAGGCGACCCAAGTTCCGCATGGAGAAAGATCGTAATCGGGCGAGGAAAAACCACCCACGACCAGCTCTGCGTCGCCGCCATCAAGCGGTAGACGCATTAGGTCTCCGGGAGCACGAACGAAGTAGACGTATTCTCCGTCAGGTGACACGCGAAGGTTGGACTCGATGGCCGGTGTTTTGGTCAATTGAGTCCAAGAAGGAGATTCCGTTTGCCACCAATACGATGCATCTTCCGGTCGTTCCAACTTCCAAATATCGGTCTGTCCGTCCTGCACGCTGACGACGAGCGCCGCATCGTCGGTGAGAACCGGTGAGGACTCGAAGCCCGGAGTGTCCGAGAGCCGAGTGGGCTCCTTCAGTTTGGTGTCCATCGCCCATAAGTCACCGCCGCTGGTGAAGAGGATTTCTAGTCCGTCGTCGCTAAACGTGACGTCGGACGCCGAAGACAGTCGTCTTCGCATCTCGTCATCGATCGCAACGGCATCACCAGAGTAGGCGAGTTCCATTCGCTTGGGCTTTACGTTGCCGACGGGCCGGTCGGTGCCCAGCTCCAGCGAATACAGATCAAACAGATGGCGGAAGACGAGCTTCGAACCGTCTGCGGAAACGCTCGGCCATAGAATCGAATCGTCTTCGAAGTTTGCGACCTCCACGTGTTCGGAAGATTCCAAGTCAAACCGACAAAGAGAAGCCCCGTTATAATCACCCTTGGTGAAGAAGAACGCTTCGGATTCTCCATCCCATTTTGGTGCTCGGCAATCGACGCCGATGTGAAGCAACTCTTTGAACTTCTTCGACTCGAGATCAAACATCCAAATCTGCGCAGCACGCTCGCCGGTATAGCCTTTTCGCCACCAACGTTCGCCTTCTCGGACGAACAGAATGCGACTGCCATCGGGTGCGACGGCGGGCTCATCAGCAATCGCATCCACGAGGACTTCTTCTGCAACGCGCTCGCGCACGTTCACACGAATCATGCGTCTCGCGTAACGCCAGCCATGGTCGCGGCTGCCCGTTGCTAAGACATGCTTCCCATCGGGAAACCAACCGTGGAGCGTGAAGCCTTCGCTGTGGTGGGTGACTTGCTCTGGAGTGCCTGTTCGAATCGTGTCTTCTGCGACCGAAATCGAAACGAGGAAGATCTGTCTGGAGCCGGTGCGCGAACTGACGAAGGCAATTTCATCACCGTCGGGAGAAAACTTGGGCGACGTGTCATCTGCGGGGTGAGCCGTAATCCTTTGCAGTCCACTTCCGTCGATCTTCGACACCCAGACTTCACCGGCCCAAGCAAACGCGATGTGGTTTCCATCGGGTGACACGTCGGGTGCCGATGTGAGTTTGACCTCGACCGTTGGTACGGCGGCGGGGACGCTCGTCGTCGAAATACAAAGAAGGAACGCGAGGCTGAAGATTGCGCGGAGGACGCGCGGAGGGATCGTGGAGGGAGTCACGGTGGACCTGCGGGGCGGGATGAAGCGAGTTCAAATCACCCGGGCAGTGTGAATCGACCACCTGCCCATTGCAAATCGATCGTGGTCTACGGTGCGGCTGAGCGTCCTTAGAGCTGGGCCAGCAAATAATCGTTCAAGTGAGAGGGGAGAATGCGATCTCTTAGCGGCGGTGATCGTTCAAGAACCCGCCGCTCGATGCTGTTCTCGGACGAAAGATCTGCTTGGTACGACTCGGCTTGTATGCCGGCTGAACGGACTCGACGACGGGCGGGCTGAGTACCGGCTCTGAATGGATGACTTCCGGGTAGGCGACAGAAGATCCACAGCTGCACGATCCTTCGCATCCGCAGCTTGCTTCCATTCCGCAACCGACTTCAAAGCCGCACGACGGCTCGGATCCGCAGACCGGTTCTCCGACACAGTCACACGATCCTTCGCAGCCGCAAGCCGGTTCAATCGAGCATTCATCGCAGCAGCCATCATCGCATCCGACACACGAATTTGCTCGACCGGGTGCAAAGCAACGGTCGCTCATTGCCACCGGTGCCGGATCACAGCCGCAGCGGTAACCCCACAGACTCTTGTAGCCGGCGAACACCGATCGGCAGGCACCGCCGTTCTGTCCGTTGTAGTTCCCACAGTCATCGCATGGATCGACACAGTCGGCCGGATGATTGGTCCAGGGACCGACGTAGAGCTCACCACATCCCGTACACGAATCGCAGGCATCACCACACGGGCCGCCGCATCCTGTGGTGGGACAGCAACCGGCGCCCATTGGTCCGACACATCCTGTAAGCACCAACGGTAACGAACTGATTAGAAGCAAGGCGACCAAGCGAAACATCGATCCCAGACTCCGTCCGAGGCATCCTGACACAACGAAAACGACGTTCTCGCTGCTGCGAGCAGATTGACCCGCACAATCTCAATCGTCTGCGCAGTCCGCAAAGTTCACTCTTTTTCACTAATCGAAACAGTCTTCCATCGACGAGTCGAAATTTCCTAGTCTCAGACCCAGGCTATCCACCCGGACGGATGGAGAGCTGGTTTGTGTTTTTCGAACGGGTCCCACGAGTGCTCTTAGGAATGGTCGATCAATGATTGTCGCCAATCGGCTCCGTCCGATCGATTTTGACACGTTTCCATCGGGCGGAGCCAATGGGCGACTTTCAAAAACACGCCAGTGATCGATGGGCCGTTCCTTACATGCGATCGGATCAACAAACAGAATGATGAAGTCGAGGAACGCGGCGAAGCCGCATGCTGCCGATCATCCGATGATCCTTCCGCTCCGACCACCGAGCATGGCGACGAAGCCCTATTCGGGAGTTCGAGTGAGCGTCCTGCTTTGGCTGGCGGCCATGTTGATGCTCTCGGTACCGATGATCACTTTGGCAGACGTTTCGATCGCGCGATGGTTTGTCGCTGATCCACTTCCGCGGGAGCTTCGAAGTGCGCTCGAACTCATGTTGGTGTTCTCGCACGGCAGTGGCGTCGTTTTGATTCTGTTTGGTGTGTTCTTGATGGCACCTTATTGCCGTTGGCATTTGCCCAGACTCGCGACGTTGGCAATCGGGGCCGGCGCAATTGCGACTCTAGGGAAGATGGTCGTTTTGCGCCCTCGACCGACCGGATTGAATCTGGATCTTGCATCCATTGATTCCGCTTGGCTTTGGGCATTCGATTGGACCTTGTCCCAAGTTGCGACCTACGACGCGAGCACTCGAGCATTTCCCAGCGGGAATATGGCAACGGCGACGGCGTTGACGGTGGGTCTTTGGGTCGTGCTTCCTCGGGGTCGGCTGTTATTCCTGATGATTCTCGCGGGGACATTTTTACAACGGATGGCCTGCGGGGCTCATTTCCCCAGCGATGTCCTCGGTGGTGCCGGATTCGGATTGGTTTGGGCCTACGCGTGCTATCATCCGCGACTTTTGGGTAACCTCTTCGACAAGATGCAGCCCGAGTCGGAGCCGAGGCGTCGCCGCAGGGCGATCGAGCAACAGCGTTATGCTGCTTAAGCGTCAGCGTTTGACCACACCGCATATCCGCATCGAGCACTGAACTTGACTCGGATTCAGGCGAGCCATTGAAGTAGACCCGCGGGGGCGACAGCGGTATCGTAACGCGGGCCAGCGAGACTTCTCTTCACACGACGCCATCTGAAATGTCTAAGAACCAGCAATCCGACGGGCCAAAGCCCCGGCCCCTGCTGGAACGCCGGACCCCGGTCGGCATTTCGGTCGCGATGCTCATCCTGTTCGGTTTCTTTTTCCTGATGCCGTCAGCATTCCGGGCCGCCCGCCTGAGTTTGAATGAGAAGGAAAACGACATCAAAGACTGGTTGCCGTCGGAATTCGTCGAGACGGCGGAATTGGAATGGTTTGCCGAGCATTTCGCCGGCGAAAGTTTCATCATCGCAACCTGGCCAGGCTGCAATGAAGACGACCAGCGACTCACGCTGCTGGAATCCAAGCTGCGGAACGAGTGCAGTTCTGCGGACCCGGCGGCCAACGTGAAGGACGCCGAGCTGGCCGAGGATTTTCGCTCTGCCAAAGACTACGGGGTTAGGCTCGGCCTCTTGCCAGCGTCCCGATCGCTCGACAACTGGGGAGGACAAAACGAGAAGTGGTTCGCGACGCCCGAAGGCCGCTGGTACTACATCTTGCCCAACGGACATCTCCATCGATGGGAAGGAAAGTCGAACGGACCTGCCGGGTTAGTCCGCAGCGTCAAACGGACGTTTGGCACACAGGAGTTGGAAGGAACGTTTGTTGCCGCGTTCGGCCCCGAGGATCCCGAACAAATCAATCCGTTCTATAACGATACGTCGCGTCTTTGCGCGCCGATGTTCGAGAATGTGGAAACGGGTGTTTCCATGGTGAAGGAACTTGCCAAAGAGGGCGGCCTTCTCTGGCCGGTTGACTTCACCGATCAATCGATGCGGGCCACGGTCGCAAAGCGTCGTGCGATGGAGCGTTTGACCGGATCTTTGTTTGCACCTGCGGTGCCGGCTGGATTCAGTTGGACGGCCGAAGCGTTTCGACGAGTCTTGCCACCGAAGACGCTTGCCGAATTGCCAGCTGAATTTGATCAACTTGTCGAACAGACGCTGACTCGGTTCGCCGATGAGCGTCTTGAAGGAGATCGGGAGTCACTCGCTCGCGCGTACTCGCCCGTCCAAGCGGAAGCTTGGTACGAAGTCTTTGATGCGTGTGGAGTCGAACCACCTCCCCGCCAAACGGCGCTTTTGATCACCTTGACCGACATCGCCAAAGACAACTTGGCTTACGCACTCGGAAGAGGCGTGATGGGCGGGCCACGAGGTCGCTTATTAGAACTTGCCAATGACTCGGGCGTGCAACCCGCTGCACCGCCATCGATGGCGCCACCTCCTTTCGATCGCAAAGAGGTCGAGTCGATTGCTGGGGTCCCACCGTTACGTTTGGGTGGTCCTCCCGTGGACAATATCGCCATCGATGAAGAAGGTTCGATCACGCTGGTTCGACTGGTCGGCTACAGCGTGCTTGTCGGCGCGTTCTTGTCCTACTTGTGTTTCGCGAGCGTCAAAATCACGTTGATGGTGTTCGTCGTCGGCGGTTCAGCCGCATTGATGAGCATGGCTTGTGTCAGCTGGACTGGTGGGCGAGTCGACGCTGTGTTGATGAGCATGCCCTCCTTGGTTTATGTGCTTGGGCTCTCTGGCGCGATCCATGTGATCAACTATTATCGCGATGAAGTCCGCAGTGGCGGGCGCAGTGGAGCCGCAGGTCGTGCCCTTCGGCATGCGGCTTTTCCATGTTCGCTCGCGGCCCTCACCACCGCTATCGGTTTGGGGTCTTTGTACACCAGCAATCTTGCGCCGATTAGTAACTTTGGTTTTTATGCTTCCATCGGCGTCATCGCGACGCTTGCGATTCTGTTTTCGTACTTGCCCGCGGCACTTCAGGTTTTCGTTTCAGAGTCTCAGTCGCGTTTCCTTAGCGGGTCAGACAGTTCAGACTCGAACGAAGAATCCGCTGTCGAAGAGTCATGGCTTTCCGATCGCTGGGCGGCCGTTGGGGCTTGGATTTGCCGACACTATGTCGTCGTGACCGCAGCATGCATGGCGGCATTGTTGGGGGCGACGGTGGGCCTTCGCAAGATCGAAACCTCGGTACAACTGCTGAAGCTTTTCGATTCAGAAGCCCGGATCATTCGCGACTACGCTTGGCTGGAGAGTAACTTCGGTCGGCTGGTTCCGATGGAGTTAGTTCTTCGCGTTCCTGAGGAGATCCAAAGCGAGCCGATCGAAATGGCGGGTTCCGCGGCGGGAGGTCCACAACCCGACGAGTCGACCGTCGCGGACACCGGATCGTCAATCGAACTGAACATCTTGGAACGCGTCGAAGCGGTCGCGAGGATCAGCCACGTCATTCATGAAACACTGGGTGAGCCCGGCATTGATGTTGTCGGTTCCGTGACCGGGATCAACACATTTTTGAAGCCGTTGCCCTCGGTTACCAATGGTTGGAATCCCGTTCGGGCACAGTACGTTAAGGAACTACGTTCGAATCGAGCCGAGTTGCTGACCAATGATTACGTACGACTGGAGTCGTCGGGACCGTTTGAGGGCAGTGAACTTTGGCGAATTAGTTTGAGAGTCGGTGCGCTGACCGATGTCGATTACGGGATGTTTATCGACACATTGCGGACGGCCGTCGAACCGGTGCTGCGAGCCTACGAGACTCGGCACCAAATCCTGACCGAACTCGACGACCTTCGAAAATCAGGAACCGTCGATAAGTCGCCGACGATTGTTTTGATCGGGAGATCCCGCCCCGATTCGCTTAGCGAATCAAAGCTCATCTCGGATCCGGGTGTCGCAGGTGACGACTCGATCCGGATTGATGTTGACACGATTTTCGCAGCAACGCTCGATGAACTGCTTCGAGGTGAACGTGTTCGTCAGGCCGTCTGGATCGATCCTTCATCCAAGGAAAAGCCGATCAAGATTGGCAGCGATTTGTGGGACCGCGTGATCGATCGCGCCGATGTCGTGGTCTGGGTCGGTTCAGCCGCTCCACCAACGGGCGCATTTGACGAAGCCAAGGCGTGGGTCGATGGTACGTCGATCCTGCAAAAGCCAATCGCACATGAGCTGACCGAGGATCGTACGCCCATCGTCAGCGGGGGCGGTGCGATGCAGATGGTTTATACGGGCGCGGTGCCCGTCGTTTATAAGGCCCAGCGGACGTTGCTCGGGAGCTTGGTGGAGTCGATCGGACTTGCATTCGTTTTGATTGCCATCGTGATGATTCTGCTGCTCAATCCGGCGCGGGCCCCGGTCGCGATGCTGGGCGTTCGAAACTTCGGGTCCGGATTGATGGCTGGATCGGTATCGATGATTCCGAACATGTTTCCCGTGCTGCTGGTATTCGGCATGATGGGTCACATGGGTCGGCTGATTGATATCGGCACTATGATGACGGCATCGGTCGCAATGGGCGTCGCCGTCGACGACACGATCCACTTTTTGACTTGGTTCCGGTCGTACCTGGACAAGGGTTTCGACCGAATCAAAGCCGTCGAAATGACCTACCGGCGTGTCGGGCCCGCAATGACGCAGACGACGATTGTTGGCGGCGTTGGACTTTTTGTCTTTGCCCTTTCAACGTTCACGCCGACTCAGCGTTTCGGAACACTGATGTTGATCCTGTTGGCGGCCGCTCTGGTGGGAGACTTGATTCTGCTGCCGGCACTGCTCGCCAGTCCGCTCGGGAAGGTCTTCCGGCCGCGTGTCGGGTCTCGCGGTGCGTCTGACAATCTTCAGGAGGGATTGACGGTGATCGAGCCTGATGATCCGGAAGACGAACCCGTCGAAAAAAACGCTCTGCCGCATCTCAAGCTGCACTCGCCGGATCGGCGAGCTGACAAGCCACATCGGATGAAGGGCCGCTAGAATGCAGCCGGCGACTGACTGATCCTGGACCACCGCTTCCTGTTCAGGCGGTATCGCTTCGAAACGCCATCCACCGTCGCTGCAACTCCATCACGATACGACGCAGTTCTTGGGGCGGATCAATCACCGGTCCCTTCATGGTGACCGGGAAGAAAAGACCGTAGCCGTTTTGACCGAGTCTTCGAACCTGCGCTTGAAGACTAATCGTATCTCCGGCACAGGATAATCGAACCTGCGCGGGATCTCCGATGTGAAGCTCCATCGGGTCGCTGAGTTGTTTTTCGACGTACACACCCGTCATGCTGATATTCGTCGCTTTCCCCTCAAAACGTTTCCCTTTCACGAGTAATTCACATTCGAGTTCCATGCTGGCGAGCACGGGCACTCGAAACGATTCACGTCGGTTGGGCCCATCATCACGTTTGAGAGCTTCACGTTGAATCGTTTGGACGAAATCGATCAGCTCCTCGACGGCACCGGAGTCCATCGAGATCTTGTGTTCGGCATCCTCAACGCTGCAAATCGTGAGTGTCTGCCCATCGTAGGCGATCTGGATGTCGCGCAGGGTGATGTTTGCCGTCTTGCGAGTCACTGCCGAGACTCCCCTTTGGCCGATCCTTCTTTCTTTGCGGTTTCGTAAAGACGCTTCATCTCATTCAAGTCGACTTCGACCGGCGGAAACTGCGGATTCATCTCTTTCATGGCATCAGCAACAATCGCCGCCACGGCGGCGTCGCGATACCACTTATGGTCGGCGGGGATAACGTACCAGGGGGCATCTTTCGTACTGCATTGCTCGAAAACATCTTCATAGGCCTCGCGATATTGACGCCACTGCTTTCTCGCTGCGTAATCTCCCGGATTCAACTTCCAGCGTTTCGAGGGGTTGTTTAGGCGTTTGCCGAATCGCTCGAGTTGTTCCTTGGGACTAATGTGAAGATAAAACTTTAGGATACGTGTGTTGTTCAAGACGAGATTTCGCTCGAACGCGTTGATGATTTCATAGCGTTGTTTCCAAACCGACTTCGGAACCAAGTCTTCCACCCGCACGACCAGGACGTCCTCGTAGTGCGATCGATTGAAAATGGAGACTTTTCCATTTGGCGGCGTGCATTGATGAATACGCCAAAGGAAGTCATGCGATCGCTCTTTCTTGCTGGGGACTTTGAACGGATACGTTCGGCAGCCTTGCGGATTCATCTTCCCCAAGACTTTTCGAATCAGCCCATCCTTGCCCGCCGCGTCAGGGGCTTGCAAAACGATCAACAACGACTGTTGCTCCTCGACGAACATTCGGTATTGGTAGTCAATGATGCGTTCGAGGTTCTTGCGAGTTGATTCTTCCGCATCGGGTTTTCCCTCAAACGGACCCTTCGTTTTTGTTGGCAGGTCCTTGAGCGATACCTTATCACCGGGACGAACGCGGTATTCCCTTTCAAAGTTCAAATGGAATCTCCCTGGCTATCGGTGTGAGCGACCGCGGCGAAAAATGGGCGCTGTTACGTGACAATCGATTCCGCAGGCTTGCCGGATGTTTCGCGAAAGAGTTCGGCGATGACGTCTTCCAGCGGCGGGTCTTCCACGGCAACGTCTTCGATCGGATGGTCGGCGAGGACGCGGGAAAGAACGCTCGCCACATTGACTCGATCGATTCGCAGTCGAACTTTGGGCCATGTCTCGGACAAGACCGTTCCGTAGGACGCCAGCTCATCGACGTGGTGCTGTTCCGGGAACTGAAAGGTCACAATTTTATAGCCCGAGAACTTGTCGATAATTCCCGCCAACGATCCGTCGTACTGAATCATTCCGCCAGCGATCACGACCACACGTTTGCAAAGCGCCGCGACGTCTTTCATGTAGTGGCTGGTGAGCAGAATCGTGATCTTCCTCTGTTCCTGGTAGAACCGAAGGAATTGTTGAATGTTGTGTTGTGCGATGACATCCAACCCGATGGTGGGTTCGTCAAGGAAGAGCACATCTGGACTATGTAAAAGTGCCGCTATCAGCTCCATCTTCATTCGCTCTCCCAATGAGAGCTCGCGGACGGGCTGGCTGAGTAGTTTTCGGACTTCCAATAGCTCTGTGAGTTCGTCCAGCGTGTTTTGAAACTGGACGGGCGGCACGCCGTAAATCTGTTGCTGCAGTCGATAGGACTCTTGAGCGGGGAGATCCCACCAAAGTTGATTCTTCTGTCCCATCACGAGCGCGAATCGTCGGCGGTATGCGTTGTCGCGTTCCCACGGGATGAATCCCATCACACGTGCTTCGCCGGACGTGGGATCAATAACTCCGGAGAGTAGCTTGAGCGTCGTCGTCTTCCCCGCGCCATTGGGCCCGAGGAATGCCACGAATTCACCCGCCTCCACCGTGAGATCGATCCCCTGGACGGCATGAACGTCTTCGTATTTGCGGTGAAATAAACCGCGAAGACTTTCCCTCAGTCCTTCACCCTTGCGGTAAACGCGATAGGACTTCCGCAAGTCTCGGACTTCGATGATGGACATTTGTCGTTCCGAAAACTCAAAAGAAGGTGACCGCGGAGCCGGCATGATCTTGAGTAATCCACAATCGGTCAATTGCCCCGAGAATGCGTCGGCACACAAATCCATACGCACGTTCGGGACTTGTGAGTCGCATTCTCGGTTACTGCTCTTGATGCGTGGCGGTCCATCTGAGACAGAAGAAAGTGAGGAAGGTTGCTCCTCACGGTCTGCAGCCTACACTTACGCGGCGAAGTCTGAAAAAGACTCCGTCCGCTTCGGCCCTTTCAATTCGGCAGAGGGATCATTTTTAGGGTTCGCCTGAGCCATCGAACGGCAAGTGCAGTAGCACGCTTAGGTTCACGCGTTTCTCCCAGCGGCTCCATTTTGCCGCCGACGGGTCGAAGCATTTGCCGGCTGACAGATCACCGATTTGTCAGACGGCTTTTTTTATGTCTCCACAGCGCGATGATTGGATGAGCGACGAGAATCCACCTTTACCCAGCAATGCGAGTGGCATTGGAGAACTGCCGCGTCGTCCGGGTGCGGTTTCTGTTGCCCCACGCGGCCAGTTGTCTCGGTCGACGCTGATTGCTGCATTTGTCGTGATGATCGGAGTCGGCCTGGGCGTGTATTCGGTCTTTCCCGAGTCGATCGGCGGCCCCGACCTTCCCGTCCATGTGACTCTGGGGAAGTCTGCTGTGCCCTCCGCGGTTGGGAAGATTTCGGTTCTGACGGATGTGGTGGAAGTGACAAATACGTCCGAGGGGCAAATCGGAAACCTGATGATCAAGCTGAACGGCCACTACATCATGACTCAGGCCCGGCCGTTGGCCTCCGGAGAAACACTGACGCTCCCCCAGGAGGTGTTCACGGATAAGCGGAGCAGCCGTCGGTTTGATCCGAAACTGCAGAGCGTCACAGAAGTCACGGTGAGCGGACAATTACCAAGTAAATCGAGAGGCATCTCGCAATTTGAGTTCGGAGAATCAAACGCGTCTCACTGAAAAGAGGAGCGTTTGGCATGAGAGTCGCATCGCTGTCGCTCTAAGCGGGGTTTGACTTGTCTTTCGTTCAGCACGATTGATCGTTTACGATACACCTGTTGCAAATTGCAACACTTCTGTCGCGAACGGCCGTTGAGAGCTCGTCGAAAGGCGTTTTTTTTCGTAGCGGTTTTGGTGTCGCGGAAATAGACTCCAGGATCGAACAGTCAGTTCGCTGTATTCCAGCAACGCGGAGAAAGAAGCAGATGCGAGACGTCGCACCCAAATCAATTCAATTCAGCACCCGTTGGCGGCGATTCGCCGCCGTTGCGGTGATGCTCGTCCCCTTTTCCATTGCCCGTGCCGGTGACCATGACGCCCAAGTGCGAGTGGTCTGCTACGGAGAAGGCGAGAAGACTCATTTCGCACTTTCCGTCCTTCCTGCGGCGAACGAACAGCTCCTGACTGAGGTTGCGAAACCGTCGGCAGACGTAGTGGTTGTCGTGGATACTTCCGCGAGTCAATCGGGCGAGTTCCGGCGTGAGTCCATGGCCGCGGTTCGCCAAACGGTGAAGTCACTTCGGTCGTCGGATCGTGTTCAGATCTTCGCGGCCGATGTAGCGGCCACTCCCCTGCTCGGTGGATTGGTGGCGCCCGGTCACGCAGCTGTTGAAAAGTCACTGGCAGAACTTGAAGATCGATTGCCGTTGGGTAACACCAACATGATTTCGGTGATCGAATCGGTTCGTGGCAGTTTGGTTTCGCAAGCTCCTTCGCGTGCCCGCAGCATTGTTTACATCGGCGACGCAACGTCGGTCGAAGGCGCGGCGAATCAGCAAAGATTTGGCGCCATGATTGATGCACTGCGTGCGGATCACATCGCGGTTCACAGTGTCGCAATCGGCCCGAGCAAGAATGTCGAATTGATGGGTATTCTTGCCAATCACACCGGTGGCGTCATCGGCGTGGTCGATGCGAGCGACGGCAACACCGCAACCGCGATTTCGCGGCGTGTCGCCGAAGCGGCGACGCTCTCCCCGATTTGGCTGCAGCAACTCGAGTTGACGGGTGTGACGACGGTCGCGCACGGCAAACGGTTGCCGCCACTTCGCGTTGATCGTGATTCGATCTTGCTGGGACGAATGGCAGACGGAACGACGGACATTCACCTCGTACTGCGTGGGAAGACGCCGACCTCCAACGTGACACTCACGGCGGATTCCACCGTCGAAGAGAGCCAGCCCGATTTTTCATTCCTGCCAGGTTTGGTTTCGTTGGCGGAGAAGAACGACGGTCTAACGCTTCCGACCGCCGGTAGCTCGTTGCTACGTCAGACTGCCAAGCTGATGGCACAGCGATCAGACGAGCTGGTGCGTGCGAGCAAGCTGGCACTGAAGCGGGGCAACAAGAAGGGTGCGAAAGCGGTCGCCGAGATGGCTCTCGAGGCTGACGCCGAGAACGTGGAGGCGAAGTCAATTCAAGAGGCAGTCGGTTCGCGACTGATTATTCAAAATGACGACCCCTTCGGTGATCCACAAACCGGAGGTGATCTGTTCGGCGATCCACAAGCCGGCGGCGCCGATCCTTTCGGAGGCGACGACAATCCGTTCGGTGGCGCTCCGGCGGCCGATTCGGATGAGGACGTTTTTGATTCCGCCCCGGCGGCACCACCGGCACCAGCCATTGTGCCCGACGCATCTCCGGCACCCGCACCCGCAATGGGTACCGGGCGGCCTCCGCGAGTTCCCGGCGGACGTAGCATCGTTGGTGACGACGAAATCCTGGGTACCGGCGGTGATTTGTTGAACCGTTTGGAGAATGAACTTTCGATCACGGAAGGACGAGCTCGTGCGGAAGTTCGAAATGCGCTTCGTATCGCTGAAATTCAGCTCCGTTCGGATCCGACAGGCGTGTCCGGTCGTTTGAAGCCTGTCCTTGCTCGCATTCAGTCACTTCCTGAGTTGACGCCGAAGTTGCGGCAAGAATTGGTCAGTCAGCTTCAGTCGGCGATCCAAAGCGCGAGTGCTGCTGAGGCTCGTTGGGCCGAGCAGCAAGCCAACATCGTTGCTCAAGAAGAAGCAGCTCGTGCGAAGTCTCGTCTGTTGCAGGAAACGCTGCGGCGCGAGGCAACGCTGAAGACGCTGTCGCAGCAGATGAACTCGTTGATCGACGAAGGCCGATACACCGAGGCTGACGGCGAAGTTTCACTCGCCTTCGCAAAGCTGGCCGGAGATTCGATTACGGAGGATTCGGTAGCGGGCCGGCACTTCACGGATCAACCGTTGGCTCTTCAAACCTACGACCGCGATCGCCGCTACAAAGAACTTCGTGAACGAAACTTTGTAGACGCCTTCTCGTTGGTCTTGAAAAGCAATATCCCGTTCGTCGACGAACCGCCGATCCTCTATCCCGATTCCGATGTTTGGCGTGAGCTCAGCAACCGTCGTTTGGAGCGTTACGGATCGATCGAACTGGTTGGCGACAACGAGACGGAGCGACGGATCGAAGCTTCCTTGTCAGATGAAACGTCCAACACGTTCATCGAGACACCGCTCAGCGAAGCCGTACAGAACATTAGCGAGCTACATGAAATCCCGATCGTGATCGACAAGCGTGCACTCGAGGAAATCGGTTTGGACGCCGACATCGGTGTGAACATCGATTTGAAAAACGTTTCGCTCCGCTCGTTCCTGCGATTGATGCTGCGTGATTTGGACCTCACCTACCTGATCAAGGACGAGGTGATGCAGATCACGACCGTTGAAGCAGCCGAAGATAACTTGGTGACCAAGGTCTATCCCGTTGGCGACCTCGTCGTGCCCATCATTAACCTTGGTGGCGGCGGTGGCATGGGCGGTGGCATGGGCGGCGGCATGGGAGGCATGGGCGGCGGCATGGGAGGCATGGGCGGCGGCATGGGAGGAATGGGCGGCGGCATGGGCGGCGGCATGGGAGGCATGGGCGGCGGCATGGGAGGCGGTATGTTCGTCATCCCCGACACCGCAACGTTGACGGAGAAGGCCCAGCAAGATTCCGATTCCAAGGCTGCTGATGTTTTGTCTTCGGAACAACAGGCCGCGATCGACGTGATCCGAGTAGAACCCAAAGAAGGCCAGTCACAACGTAAGGCCTGGCGTGAATTCTTCGACGGCGTTTCCCTTTCCAGTGCCACCGATGTCACCATCTTGGATCAACGTATTCGCATGACCGCGAAGCGGTTTTCCAATCGGGCGGCACGTGCCGATGAAGCCGGTGATCGTGAAGAAGCACTCGGCTACTTCGAAGATTCACGTGACTTGATCGCCGAAGCAATTCGCGCGGGGCACGTGCAGCCGTGGATGTATCAAGCTTTCGCAATCGCGTTGACGGCAACGGGTGCTCCCGAAAGCGAAGTCGAGAGGGCTTTGCTGTCGGCTGTCGACTTTGCCGAAGAGCCGAGCGACCTGTTGAACGTCGCGGCACGTCTGGAAGCAATTGGTTCTGAGGAAGCAGCGTTACGGCTTTGTCGACGCGTTGCGGAACTCGAGCCGAATCGTCGCGAGCCGTATGTCATGGGCCTGCGAATCGCAGAGAACACGAACAACGACGAGGATTTGATCTGGGCTTGCACCGGAGTTCTCTCGCAAGCTTGGCCTGCCGAGTTCAACCCGGTGGTTGATCGTGCGAAGCTGCTAGCACGGAGCACTTACATGTCTCTCATTGAGACCGGGCAAACCGAGAAGGCGTCAGACTTCGGAGACCAGTTGAAGCTTGCTTCGGCACACGATGTGGTGGTTCGAGTGAGTTGGACGGGAGAGGCCGACGTCGATTTGGCGATCGAAGAGCCGGGAGGAACGGTTTGCTCGCTTGACAGTCGCTCGAGCGCCGGCGGCGGAACATTGCTGGGTGATTCCTACCCGGGCCAAGGTGAGCGTTCCGATGGTTCGGTTGCGGAAACTTACATCTGCCCCAAGGGGTTCAGCGGCGAATACCGACTTTTGATCCGCAAGGTGTGGGGTGAAGTTTCGACCGGACACGTGACAGTTGAAATCGTCACCGACGCGGGGCGTGAAAGCCAGCAATTCATCCGCAAGGAGATCCCGTTGACGGAGAAAGATGCACTTTGCGTCTTCGGCGTCAAAGACGGCAAGCGGCAGGAAAAGCTTGGTGAAGCCCAGCTTGCACATTTACGCGATGTTCAGCGTGATTTGAATCAGGAAGTCGTGCTTGGGCAGTTCGCGGGTGGTGGTAATGGCGGGCAATCGCTGGGTGAACTTTATGGCGACTTGCTGCGATTCACCGGAGGCGGCGGTGCATTTGGCGCCGGCAATCCCTTCTTCGGTGGCGGCAATCGAGTTGGTTTCCAGCCCCAAATTACGCAGCTGCCGGAAGGAGCTAACCTGCTGACGCTCGCGATTATCTCCGCAGACCGACGTTACGTCCGGATTTCTCCGGCGCCCTTCTTCTCGCAGATCGGCGATGTCACGACGTTCAATTTCGTCGACGGTACGGCGGGCGGTGGTGCGGGTGGAGGCGGCCTTGGTGGTGGTGGCCTCGGCGGCGGAGGCGGCGGTCTAGGCGGCGGCCTCGGAGGCGGTGGCGGCCTCGGAGGCGGTGGCTTCGGAAACTGATCCGCTGCTTTTTCAAAATCTGACGAATTCGAGAGGCTGGCTTCCGGTGGAAGTCAGCCTTTTTCGATGGTCTCTTTCCAATTGTTTGAAACCCGCACACAATCTCACGGGTAAGGAATGCATGCTTCCCGCAAAGGGAATGCATGAATCGAGGTCGGTTAGCCCCGTAAGCCCCTGCTTTTGCGGGGAAAGCGGAATGTCCGATCGAGAAAAGACCGAAATCGATAATCACCCTGACTAGCTATTGAAGGACACCATTTCATCATGGGATTTTTGCCGAATCGCCTCGGGCGTGCCTTTGTGACGCCCGTGGCATCCGCCGCGTTTGCAGCATGCCTTTTGCTGACGCCCGCGACGGCTCAGGAACGTCTGGCCGCGTCTGAAGGCGCCTCACTCACTGACGGGACGAAGCCCGTCGCCGTTGTCACCATCGGTTCGATCAACAAGATGATGGCAGATGTCAATTACATCACCGGATTGGTCGGCCAACCACAGTTTGGTGGCATGTTTTCCATGATGGCCGGTGTTTACGCCAACGGGATGGATATGGATGAGCCGATCGGCGTGCTGGTCCCGATGGTCAATGGAATGCCCGAGCCGATCGCAGTCTTACCCACATCCGATGTGAAGGCTGTTCTAAAGCGTCTCGAGGCTCAGACCGGTCCTGTCGACGAGCTGGACGACGGCACACTTGTCGTCACGGTCGGAGCCAACACGGTCTACATCCGGCAAAGCGGCGAGAAGGCCATTGCCGCTCGTGTCCCTGAGGTCTTGGAATTGGTTCCTGCCTCGACTTCCGGGCTCTTCGCCGGAATGGGAAACAAGTACAACGTCGCCATTCGCTTGTCGATTCAGCAGATCCCGCTCGAAATTCGAAACGTGTTGATCGATCAGATGCGACAAGGCTTCGAACAAGCAATGTCTCAACAGCCCGATGGCGAAGCGACGCGTGATCTCGCGGAGAATTCCATCGCACAATTGGAAACGCTGATCAATGATGCCGATGAGGTGAACTTCGGATTTACCATCGATCAGTCCGCGCAAAACTTCGGTTTTGATTTTTCATTCACCGCGCTTGCCGGAACCGACATGGCGGCGATTTATGCCAGTCAAGAGTCAATTCCGTCGCAATTCTCGGCTGTGATTCAAGACGGCGCGGCAATGTATTTGCACAGTGCAACATCGGTCGGCCCCGATGCGATCGACCAAGCCCGCGAAGGCATCGACATGTCATTGGGCATGGTCACCAACGCGATGGCTAGCGAAGGGAACATCCCGGAAGCGACGCTTTCCAAGATCGAGCAATACATGTCTCGCTTCGGAAAGATTATCGGCGACTCGATTTCTGAAGGCAAAACCGACAGCGGCATGATCGCCAAGGCCGGTCCCAACGAGTTCAAGATGGTGTTCGGAACGTTCGTCGCCGATGGAGCCGAAGTCGCCCAGTTGGCCAAAGACCTCGCGAAAGAAGTCCCCGATGATCCGCGGGCGCCGAAGTTCTCGTTCGATATCGGTGACTACGAAGGCGTCACCATGCACATGGTTGAAGTGGACGTTCCTGCTTCCGAAGAGGAGGTCCGCGCGATTTTTGGCGAAGCGATTCAGGTCCATATTGGAACCGGTCCGAAAGCGATTTACTTAGCTGTCGGCAAGGGCAGCAAGGAAGCCATGCAGGCTTTGATTCGCTCAGCCGGAAAGGACACAAATTCGGATCGCCCCCTGAGTCAAATGAAAGTCGAGATTCTTCCTATCCTCGAACTGGCTCAGTCGGTCAAAGCTTCGGACGAGCTCGCGACCATTATCAGTGCCCTTCAAGGGTCGGGACAAAAGGGAACGATTACGATCGTTGGTGAGTCGATTCCGAACGGGTCTTCTGGAAAGATCCGTATGGGCGAAGGCCTTCTACGGGCCGTCGGCGCAGGCGTGATGGCCCAGCAACAGGCCAATCAACCGTTCTGATGCGAACAGAACGCCGAGCTTCATTCTGACAAAGAGAACGGGTATGGTCTCCATGCCCGTTCTTTCTCTTTATGGGGACTTCCCATTGAAATCTGGAAAATCGTACAAGGCGACCTACCTCGCCCTGTTCTCAATCGCCGTGTCATTGTCGACCGTATTCTTCGTTTTGTCTCGGCGTCGGGGCGAGGTGGAACAGACCATTCGGCCCAACCAGATTGAGCAGGAGACTGCCGGCGTCGATGGAGCTGAATCCTTGACCCGCGAATCCACCATTGGAGATGTCATTAAGCTTGCCGAGTCGGCGCTGAAGAACATGGAGGAATCGTTGCACGACTATACCGCGACCTTCGTGAAGCAAGACGTCAGCAAAGCGGGGAAACTGAATGAACCGAGCAAGATGGCGGTCAAGATCGCAACCCGCATGCGGAATGACTCCAATGACGCTCCGAAACGCATTTATTTGAAGTTTCTTGATGGTTCAGACGCCGGCCGCGAAGTCATCTGGGGCGCTGACCTCTACGACGGCGTGATGGCCGTTCACGACACGAACATCTTGGTGAGTTGGAAGACTCTCTGGCTTGACCCTGACGGTGGGTTGGCGATGCGCGGACAACGGCATCCGATCTGGGAAATTGGGCTGGTCCGGTTGGTCGAGCAACTGATCGAACGTGGAACGCCGGATATCGATAACCCCGCGGTGACGGTGACGATCACGAAAGGTCACGAGTGGAACGGAGTCGCCTCCGAGTTGATTCGGGTGAAGCGGGCGAAGCCGAACGACAATCCAGATGATTACTCGCTTGTGGAAATCGTCTTTGATCCAGAGCGGTTGCTCATTCTCAGTTATCGAAGTTTTGGCTGGCCG
>JBCCOI010000041.1:0-24165 GCA_039025515.1 Planctomycetota bacterium | reverse complement strand
GCTCTCCACCGAACTTCCCGCCGCCCTGATCGTCGATGTCTCACGAGGGCTTCGTGAAGTCAGAGCGGTTCGGCTGGCCTCGCAAGTGTGTGAGCGGGCGCTCCGGTCGACGCGAGAAAATCCGCTCATTCTGTTTGAGCTCGGTGTCTGTCTCTCGCATCTTGATGAACCAAGATATCGCGTCGAAGCATTGGTGCACCGAGCTATGACGCTTGCACCCCACGACACACATTATCGCGCCGCGTTGGCGACCATTCTCTTCGCCGCCGATGAGGCGGACCAAGCACTCGCATTGCTCGCACCGATCAATCAGCAGCAGATCGATCGACTTACCTGTTCGACTTGTTGCGAGCGTGTCAGCCGCGGCTTACGTCGCATGCGGCGCACCACACAGGCTGACATGTGGACCGTCGATGCATCGATGGAAATTGGCAATCAGAACGATGCACCCTGCTTGGCCCCCGGAGTCTGTGGTGATTGATTCAATGATCTTGATGCACGCCGTTGTTATCGCGATTGCGCTGGCGATCTCATTCGCCGTTGCACTCACACTTTCAGCCATCCGGCGACGAATGTCGCGGTCGCCGGGCGTCGATATGTGGGATTCTGAAGATCGGCCTTTTCCATAGTAAGGACCAAAGGGTTTGTCGAGTGATGTGGAACGCATCGTTCCGCTTTTCACTCGAGAGAACGACGTAGTGCGGAGAGCGTCTTCGCGAACTCGGCGGACAAGGAGTCCTGCCGGAATCCAAAACCCGACCACAATGGCTTACCGCCTGAACGAGTAGACGCAATGGAACCGAGTAGCCAACAAAAAAACAGCACTGATCATTCGATTGCTCCCGCCCCGGAAAAAAATCAAACCTACAAGCACTTTCGGTTCGAAGACCTCGCCGAAGGCATGGGCGAAATTCAAATCTGGCTCAATGAAGAACGTTACACGCTGAAGCGAACCAAGGCAGGAAAGCTGGTTCTCCACAAGTAGGTGCCGTGAAAGTTCGTGCTGCCTGAGCCATTGGCCGATAGCCCCGGTTTTTTGCGACGCGTGGAAAAGGGTCAGACACCAAAACCAAATGGCCCGAAGGATGCTCCGCATTCTTGGTGTCTGCCCCTTTTCCACGGCACCCTTTTACACGGCAACCTCCTTCCAAGCGTTGATGAAGCACTAGCCCGGATTCTTCGTGAGCACCTAGGCCTCCCGAATCTCGAAACGGCACGCCGATGGGAGTTGGTTTTTTCCGAGCCCCTTGGTCGCCTTGACCCCACCGAGACCTCTTCCTTCCCAACGGACGACGTTCCAACCCGTTTGCGGACAGGGAATCGCTTCGCCACGCAAAAAGGTCTTCGCGGTTTCCCGATCGACTTCCATCATTTGCGCCCCACGCATGATTCCACCCCGACTCCTGGCCGAATCATGCGAGGGCTTCCAAGTCTTGCCCGTGCGATAAGCCACCTCTGGACCACGGCAGGCAATTGACTCGGTCCAGTCGGGCGCGTCCGCGGGCCAAGCGTAACAGCAGTCGCCGCGTTGATCCAATCTGCTCGGCACGCTTCCATACCACCGCTCGAGATCTTCGACGGGCGGAGTATCGCGACGTCCTGCTTGCCTCCGCCGTTTACTTGTTCTGCTCTGCGAAGATTCGTTACTCGTTTCCGCCTCATTGATCATGCGAGCAGCGAAGCTGCCTGCACACCGATGAATGTCAGGCCAAAGTCGATAGGTGCAACCAGAATTCGAGCTCAGATAGGGCGTCAATCTCTCTAGCGGGGCCGCACGCAACGCAGCATGGTCTGAGTCAAGCAACCAGCGAACCTGAGATTCATTCTCTTGCGTGGCGAACGTGCAAGTGCTGAGCACCAACTTCCCGCCAGGGCGGAGCAACTTGACGGCCGCCATCAGAATTCGCCGTGCGCGCATCGCGTTGTGCTCGATTTGCGATTCACCGAGTGCACTCCTCGACTGCTTACCTCGCGACAACAACATCTGCCCGCTACAGGGGACATCGGCGAGCACCAGATCAAATGTCCCAGGAATCCGTTCGGCAAGTTCATCAGGATCGAGATTCGAAATGGCGTATCGATCCGAACCGGTTCGCGCCAAGTTGAACGCGAGCGGCGGTATCCGTGACTTCACGGTCTCGTTGGCCAGCAAGAACCCGTCACCGATGGATTCCAACAAACCGCTCGCTTTTCCGCCCGGGGCTGCACAGAGATCACAGACGAGTTGTGGCTCGGGAGCCTTCAAATCGGCTTCGCATGCGGCAAGTGCCAACAAGGAACCGGCGTCTTGCAAGAAAAAATCCCCCGAAGCGTACTCAAGCGTGCGGCTCGGTTTTATCGCGCGAGCCGGATAGAAGCCCAATGAATACCAATCGACGCGATCCGTAGCCCCAACGCAAGCAGAATCGCTTCCAAATCTCATTCGCATCACGCTGTCGTGACGAGTCATCATCGCCTCAGCGATCATCCGAACGCGATCTCGAGTGCCTCCTTCGTCTAAGCGGCTTGCGACGTCTCCAAGGCTACGCCGAAAAGACTCGATGTCGATACTGATTTTCGCTTCGCTACCTTTGGGCAGTGACACGTGAAAGCGGCTACCGCAATTGGAACTTCTTGAGAAGGCTAACCGCCAGCGAAAAAACGCACGCCATGATGAGTGGCGATGTGAAGGTAAACATGATGAACGCGCGGTGAGCGACGCGGCCGACGTCTTCTCCACCCCCTTTCGCTTCTCCATAGATCAAGAGGCTGATCTCCTCACGGACCATGGGCACTTTGGAGGCATAGAACAATGCCGCCGAAATAAATGCGAAGACGATCATCATCAACAACATGGCAGACAGACTGATCTGAAAGCGGTGTCGTTGACTGAGTGACGGAGGTGACGAATCGGTATTCATCATCAATGGAATGGTGAAAGCATGAATGCTACGAGTCGTAAGCATCATCTGGTAGTTCGGGCAACGATACATCGGACGTGGCCGGCGGCAGATAGATATCCTCGACCTCTTGTCCACCCGCATTATAACGCAGAAGCAGGTAGATACCGCCGATGATTCCGATGGTAAGTGTGGAGACCCAAGCCTCCAAGAATCTTTCCGTTGCGAATTCCGCACCTGCTCGCTCGACTTGATTTTCGCTTAACTGGTCTGCAGCAAAGCGAACGGTCTCACAGACGCCTTCGGCAATCCACTGGGAAACGAGTACGAGCACGAGCCCGATGCCCAGGTAGAACGTCAACTGAAGTGGTCGTCGATAGAGATATTCATATCCGCGACTGAGCGAGTCGATCGGATCGGGATCTGGCTCGGCCACCATTGCAACCAATGCCATGGGGATCGCGAAACATGCACCAAACCCGAGAATCCCGACGGGCAAACAGGCGATGGCGAGTCCGACACCGACCAAGGCATCCCAGGCGGGCGATTCTGCCATCGCACCCGGGACACGAGCGATCCAGGCGAGCAAGACAAAAACGGCCAAGCAACCCATCGGAATCAACGGCAGAACCAACGACGAGATCATTCGTTCGCGAACCATTTGGATCGTCTGCCGAACCGGTGGTGGTGGATGGCCGGCGCAAAGTACCACGCCCGAACGGGCCACAAATTGAAAGCAGGGAATCCCTACGACTATCACGGCAATTGCTTTGGCAAATTCCGTCCAGTGTCGCGGCTCAAACAAACTCACGACGGAGAAAGGACGCTGCGTCACGGCAAACACGTCCGCAAGACGAAGCGGCAACGGCGTGGCGAATCCGGCGAGGTTCCACAACACGATGACCAGTAAGACGGCAACGAACGAAGGAGGCGAAGAGAGCAGCCGCATCGCTCGGCCCAGACGAATCCAAGGCGCTACATCGACCCAGGAACGGATGCGGGCGAACATCCCTTCCTCAAATTCGTAACCCCGGTGGACGTCTTGGTCCGTCGAATCTTCCAAACTCTTACTCTCCTCAACCGCGTATTCAACCGCCCCGGCATTAAACTGAGAGTATCTCCGAACCGAAGCCACCGTACCACCAGCGACAACGACGAATCAGCGTTCAAGAAAGCACGCGTCTGCGAGAACACCAGCGGACTCGAGCGAAAACGATGGCGTAGCACGCCAAATGCCCCAAGATCAACCATCCGAATTGTTGACGCATCGACGGTACCCAGAGCATGGCCCCGATCGCGACGACGGAACCTAGGATGATCGGCTGTGGAATGGTCCCGAACGGAAAACAACGTACGCGATCCGGCGTAACAAACCCCAACTGTGGCGAAAAAAACGCTCGGTCAGAGCCCGACACCGCCACTGCATACATGGCGAAGCAGAATCCCAAGACAACCGGCACGCACTTGTACCATTCCGCATCCCCAGAGCCATCGCTGAAGAGCGTCATCAGGTAGGTCGCCAATAGCATGCCGGTAGAGAGTGATTTAAAGAAGACTGCATCACGTTTGAAGGTCCCGAACGAAACCTTCGAACGTTCCGCGAGTGTCCCGACGTAAATGCAGTAATGAACAAAACTAAGCAGTACAAGTGCAACCGACCAGCTGCGACACAAGGCTGCCACGCCAAATGCCAATGCGGCATAAACCAAGTTACCCCATCCGAGCCGCAGAACGACCCATTCAAAAAAACGCGTCCAGCCAAGCACCCATCGCGTCGTTAGCTTGGCCATCCATCCATCCGGAACGATGGTTTTGAGAAACAGCTCGCGGGTCATCACGGTGTAGAGAACCGTCAGACTTGACAACAGTCTTCCGTACCAAGGAACCGCCGTTGGGAATGCGACGAAGTGAAGTTTGAGGTTGATCCTCGGCTCGGTTTGTTCTGGGTGCGTTTCGCGTGTGATGTAGTGCAACTCGCGATTAAAATCGAATGCCACGGCATCGCCATGTTCTATACGGTAAGTCTCCGGGTCGGCATCAGCGGGTGTCGACATCGGGTAGTGCGTTATCACCTCATGATTTGCGTTAACCGCCAACATGCATCGATACAACGATGCTCCCGGAAACACGGCCCATGGTCCATCAACGTGTCCCATGTAGAACACTGAATCTGACGAGTGCTGTTTCTTTGGCCCGGTGACGTAGACTTCATTCATGGCGTGCACGGGCTCAACGGTGAACCCGGGACCATGGAACGACTCGATCGTTCGCAGAAGTTGACGATCGGTCGCGAGCCGTTCAAAGGCTTCGCCACTTTCAACCGTCAAATCACTCTTCCACCAATGCGTGCTGGACGTCACCGTCGGTTGTTTCTCGCAGACCCAGTGGACGATCCGTTCGAAGTCCTCGCGCTGCCGATCGCCGACCAGTTTGGTCGTCAGCACTGCGTTGCGAGCAACCAGGAGCCGGAACGGTGACTGGCGAGAACGCATTGCGATGGTGATGAGTGCCGGGATCAACAGCACCACATTTTCAAACCTTCTCCTCCACCAGGCAGAGTTTTCCTGCTTGTACGTGTTTTGAAAACTCCTTTCACCCGTTAACCAATCGGCGAATCCCTGACCGGCGAAGCTCGCCAGCAATGCTGCAAGCCCCCAGGCCCAGCCGATCGGAAAGAACCACGCAGCGACCGCCGTCATGACGATCACAACGGTGCTCGATGCGGCCAAGGCCAACGGTACAAAGAGCGCAATGCAGCCGACCAACGCGGATGCAATCCCGATCATCAGACTCGGGTGAACAAAGAGAGAGACGGCGAGAACCCCAAACAGTCCGATCGGAGTCGTCACGCAATGCAAAGCAACATTCAGTGGCTGACGGTGGCAACGCATGAACGCGCGACAAAGCCGCTTCCAAACGCGGAACTCCTTTTTCGAACGAAGATCGCTCGAAGTCGCAGCACAACCCGAGGGGAATTCCGCTTCTATTGTCGGAGACGAAAGGTTGGGGTCTGAAACGGTGGACTCAGTCAGCATCCGAATGATCTGGTTTGATTCCCGCAAACAAATAGTGGGGAGCTCGCAGCAAAGGCAAATACGGCACTTTGCCGAATCGTTCCTCGAAAAATTCAACTTTAAAGCAGCGGTGCAACATCGCAACATGGTCCCCGCTTAAAAAAACGTTGTCCAACGCAAACCACGCCTGCCAAAAGTTTCGGCGAAACCAACCGTGTCGTCGATGATGCTCCTGCGGCCACTTTCTAGAAATATAGAAATCAACAACCGCGATCGTCCCACCGGGTTTGAGAGCCCGTTTCGCCCTTTCGATCGCCGCAAACCAATCGGGAATCATGGTCAGTGAATAGGAAAAGGTGACCAGGTCCACGGATTCATCCGGTACATCGAACCACGTCACATCAGCCAACGTGCAAGACGAGTTCTTGATTCCTGCATTCCGCATCCGCTGCTGTGCAACCTCCAACAGCGAAGCCGACAAGTCGACCAGACGTATTTCGCTGAGACGCTGAGCTCGCTTGCCCGCGTAAAAAACGTTCTCACCCGTCCCGGCGCCGAGATCCAACCAAACACCACCAGGCGGAAATGCCAAACGATCAATCAATTCTTCGCGTCCGTGTAAAAGCCGTCGACGAAAGCTGTCATAGTCGTGTGCTTGTCCGCTGTAGAAACTCTCAAGTCGCTCCGCGTGGGTTTTGCCCCGAACGGGCTTGGCGAGCAAGTGCCAAATGACTCTCAAGTCGCTTCTTAGACCAGAACGCCGCTTCGTTCCGCCGTTCATGCCGCGACACCCGTCAAAGCGGACGTATCCATGTCCGCGATGTAGAAACTGCCGTACGTGTGCACTCGATCTTCCACATGCAACGATGCGGCCAACTCGCGCCGATAATTCAACAGATCACCCAACCGAGCCGTCTTACCTCGCGTCTCGATGACAATCGGATCGACAAAGTCGACTTCGAAAGCAGCGCTCCGCCAAAGCACGCGTGCCGCGGGCGCTGCCCGATCGACAATGCCTTGCCATTCGTTTCTCAAACCGTCGGGATGATGTTCGTAAAGCCAATCCATGTGATCAAGCAGAACGAACCGTGAAATTGACCCGTCATGGTTGTTCAAAAACGACTCGACGGTATGGGTGTGAGTGGAGACTCTGTCCACCAGTCCGCCGCGAAGCTTACGGTAGTTTTCCTCCGTCAAATATTCCGGGCAACAGTCTTGCGTGTAGCTGCCCGTCAGATAAACCCTCCAGAAATAGTTGTCTTTGAGCGGGATCTCACGGAAAACCGTTTCGATGCGGTCTTGAATGAATCGACCGATCCCGCCGGGATACGCGCGATCCAGTTGCAATCGTTGGCTGCGCGGGACACCCAAGAGCGCCATCGTCGCGTCTTGCCGGAGCGCCCATCGCATCGGCTTGGAAAACAAACGCTCGGAAACACGACGACGCTCGTAAATTTCCGCCTGCTCCTCCGCGGAGTCCGCACACAGAATCTCATCAACCGCATCTCGCAAACCGCGTGGACGATCGAAGTATCGGTTCATCATCCAAGCAAAGTATCCACTCGTTCCTCGAAAATAAAAGCTCTTTCGCTTCGTCGTACCGTCAAAGAAATTTTGTCTTTCGTCCCAGATCCGACGCTCGACGTCCCGCAAAACGGGACGAATGCAATCGTGATAAAGCTGCCTCCATCTCGGATGAAAACCGGTTCCGAAGACCTGAAAGAAGTCGCCAAATCCCAGCGTCTTGATTGCCGCAACTTTGAGTTGAAGCAAGGCATTCTGCAGCCGGTTCATATCGACCGCATGCAACGACTTGGGAGAATCCAACAAGTAATCAAGTGCATTGCAGCCTGCAGAAGTGATCACCATCACACAGTCGTCTTCACCAAGAGCCAGTGCTTCGCGATCAAGTCGAGGATCTTCCCAGCAAGTGTTGTAAACAAGGTTGCGTCGATGAACCTCCCAGAAACATCGCCTACCAAACCATTCTCTAATCATGCGTTTAGAATCCGCTCACGAACTCAGGCGACCTGTTTCATGCTACGGCAGGTTTTCATCTTCGAGCCGAGTCTTCGCCTTTTCGATCAAAGGTGCGAGTGCCTTGTTGTTCTCATAGAGTGAAACCAAGCCACGCCAGATCTTTCTCGCTTCGGAACCTTTGTCGGCGGCGGCGAGCTGATCGGCCTCTTCCAATCGTGAGAGCACGATTTCCTCGGCCGTCCGATCTTGTTCGGCTTTTTCACGCAGCAGATCACGTTGATATCTCGCCGCATTGACCGCGATTCGGTATTCGGCATCGTCACCCAGAACCGTAATCATGCTGTCATACTTCTCAATCCCACCCAGCAGATCACCGGCATCGACCAATTCTTGAGCCTGTCGATGGAGCAGCTCTCCCTGGTCTTCCAACGTTGCGTTGTTCTTTAACTTGATGGCGAGTTGGTCCAGGAACAGTCTGACGTTGATTTGATCGATTTCCCGCCGCGCCCACTGAGCATGCTCGCCTTCGGGAAATCGGTTGAGTATCTGTCGCAGCGGCTTGTCGCGAGCTTCCGCCAACGCGACTCGGGTATCACGCTCAAGAAGACGTTCCGCTTTCCGCCGGAGCGAGTTCTCACTGGCGGGCCAAGCAACGTATGTCAGGAAGACCAAGATGAGAACGAATCCTCCGATCAGTAACCATGGTTGGTCGTGCCACGCGATGACGATTCCGCCTTCCCGTTCGCGTTTTGGTTTATCCGAAGCATTTAAGTCGACGACATTTCGCCCCAGCAGCGCGCGAGCTTCATCTTTCGCCGACTGACTGGTCACTTGAAGCGGGCTAAAGCCTTCGCTGACATGCTCGGCGACGCCAGAACGCGAGAGGGCACGCTTGCGGACCTCCGCGAGAGCCAGCTTGACCGCAGTCGCGCTCACAGGTCGAAGCGCGGGGTCTTTCTCGAGAAGACTCACGATCAACTTGTCGAACCAAACCGGACACTGCAGTACGATCGATGCCGGAGAAGGAGGAATCTCCGTCGAAACCTTTTCACGAACTTCCTCGACGGAGTCGCCTTCGATTGGCAATCGCCCGGCAATTGCTCGATACAACAGTGCGCCAAACGCATAAAGTTCGGACTGAGTCGTTACCTGATTGGGCCCACTCATTTGGACCAACTCGGGCGCTTGGCACGAGACATCGGCAACGGTCGGTGGGCGTGATGAGCAAAACGGAGAGTCATGCCGGTTGCAACGGACGTCCAACAGCACCGGCGCAAATCCCGTCACGATCACTTTGTCCGGTCCGATTGCGCCGTGAACGATGCCCTGTTGATGAAGCGCTTCGATGGCTTCGATCAAACCTTGAGCCACGTCCAAGACGTTCTCCCAGGAAAGCCGACTCGATCGTTCGATCTGGCTGGAGAGCGTTTCTCCTTCGATCAACTCGAACGCCAAGTAAGCGTCGGTTTCTTCAAAGCCACCGCCGTAACACTTTGCGACGCCCGGATGGTTGATCGTTTTCAGCCGTTCCCACTCCGCGGCGAACTCCTTTCTTGCTTCCGGCGTGCCACCAAACGGAGCCGAAAAGACTTTGACCGCCACCGCTTTCCGATGCTCGACGTGAACCGCCCTCCACACCGTACTGGTCGAAGGGTGGTCGCCCAATTTGGATTCGATCGCCAACGGACCGAGTCGACTTCGAGGCATGGCAGGTGCGGCTCGCAGGCTTATTTCGTGGAAGCGTGAAGTGACCCACTGTGATCCATGACGTAGGCTTCGACAAGTCGGACCGCGTTCCCCCTCCGGTTGCGGTACGACGCGTGGTATCCGTTGTCACTGAGGATCGCGTCACCGAGGATCGCGTCGCCGAGGATCGCATTACATCGTTGGGATTGTAACGGTCACGACGGCAGGTCCGGTGGGTCGCAACATTCGATTTTCTGAACTCTTCGATTCGTATGAAAACCAACTCCAAGTATCTCGTCGTACCGGCATTGATGATCATTGCTGCAGCGTGGATCGAATCGAACGAAGCCGTCGCGCAGCAACTGACGAGTACTTCAGGAAGCAATTCGAGCGGGGCGAAAGCCTACGCGTCTTTGGGGAAAGCCGAGCCCGCGCGGCCCGATTTGGTTGTCGGTAGCGAAACCTGCGTCAAATGCCACGCGTCTGAGATTCGAGTTTGGCAAGCGACGCCACATGCGAAGACTTTTTCGGAGCTTCATCGAAAGCCCGAGGCCCGCACGATCGCAACCAAGTTGGGTTTGCAGTCGATCAAGCACTCGGGACGATGCGTTGATTGCCATTACACACAGAAGGCCCAATCGCATGGTCAAGCCGGCGTGATCTCGGGCGTTTCGTGTGAATCCTGTCACGGTGCCGCGAAGGAGTGGCTTGATCTGCATCACGACTATGGCGGCCCGAACCTCAAACGCACCGATGAGTCACCGCAACATCGTCGAGAACGCATCACAAAAAGCATCGCGGCGGGCATGCGGAACCCGTCCAACGTTTACGCCGTCGCGCAAAGCTGCCTTCGCTGTCACACGACCGCCGACGAAGAGCTGGTGAACGTCGGAGGCCACCCCACCGGTTCGCTTGAGTTCGAATTCGTGACCTGGAGCCAAGGATCGATTCGGCACAACTTTGTTCAGAGCGACGGCAAGCAGAATGCGGTTCGATCGCCGGAGAAACTCAGAGTCATGTTCGTCGCGGGGATGATTGCGGAATTGGAAGCTTCGCTACGCGCGACTGCATCCGCGACTCAAAAAGCCAAGTTCGGCGTGACCTCGGCATCACGTGCAGCCCGAACCATCAAACGACTCCAAAGTGTCGCCGCAAAAGTCGATGAACCTCTCATCGACGAAGTACTCAAGGTCGCTCGATCCGCGCCGCTAAAACTAAACCAACGAGAAGCTCTCAACCGCGTCGCCGATCGGATTGCGATGCTCGGATTCCAGTTCGCAGACACTTCCGACGGCGCGAGCCTCGCCGCGCTCGATCGCTACATTCCGAAAGGACGGAAGTAGCAAGCTACGCACCGTTTAATCTGTAGCTACCTCCAAAGGTATTTAAGTTCCGCTCTTTTCGTAACCCGACGCGTCAGCGAGGAAAAATCGATATTGACTCGTGCCTTGCTGACGCGTCGGGTTGTGAATAACCAATGCCTGAAGCAAAAGCGCAACTTCAAAACACAGAGGCCCAGCTACAGGCATTACTCCGGCCTCGCAGAGGGCGGCTACAGGGTTGGACTCGTGGATGACGGCTGAAGGATTTCGCTGGGACTTCGATTATCTTTGCCCGATCGGACTTCCCGGTGGAGGCGATAACGTTGGCGTGGATCGATCGTCGATGTCTGGTCGCTCGAGAAACCGCTTGATTTGATCTCGTAACAAGTCGACCTCCGCAATGTCTGACTCCGACGCAACTCCATCGAACACGAGCACGCGTGCCTCGAGTCGCTTCAACCAAAAACGTAACGCTGCGCGAACGTCTTGACGCGCATTCGCGTTACTCGCCGTAGCAATCGCGGTTTTCACGATGGTCGCCATGACTCGCCGGGCAACCATTCTCTCTGCGACGCCTTCTTGCATCGATGCCAATCCCGCAGCGTGTTCCTCCAGTGGCTCAAGCACGAGGGCAAACCCCGGATGATTCGGGTTCCGTGATTGCTGCAGCGGAAGACGACCGAGCCGCTCAGGATTCAGCATTCCAGAGAGCGTGAGACCGGCGGCTGTTTCGGCCATCGACAACGGATCGAAGATCGGGTCACTTCGTCCGCTCGACATCTCGATCACCAACGCTGAAGGCGATTCCGCCGTGGGCACAAGCTTGCTTGCTGTTTCGGAACGCACCACCAAAGCGTCCGGCTCGAGCGTTCGCAACAAGATCTTCATCGCGCGGCGTTGCTTGTCCGGCGAAACGTCGACCGCCTCGGCCGACGTTTCGCCCGCGAGTGCATACGCGTACTCGACGCCGCCGATGACTTTCACGGCGGCTTCCACTTGGAAACGATGATGAAAATACAGAGGAGCAAAATAGCGCCGGAGATCACTATTGGTTTCACCGGGAAGTAGGACTGACTCGTCAAAATTTGACAGTCCGACTTGTCGCACGGCAAGCGTCTGCTCCAGCGCATCGACGGGATCCGTCCCGTTATCCCATAGATTCGCCCGAGGATCCGCAGCTGACGGCGGGCGAGCATCTGCATCGCTCAAGTAGATCAGTCCCGTTTTGGCAGATTCATCCACCCAGGTCTGCATCGTCTCTGCCTGATCATCCATCTCACTATACATGGTTTTAATGCAGAACCGGTCCCATGCCCCAACCCCGATCCCGTAGGCGTCCGAGAAGTCGAGCTGATTGTCGTTGTCGATTCCGATTCGTGGAGCCGGATAATCCATCACAGAAGCTCGATCACCATACGTGCTAGCCGCAAAGTTGTGTGCGAGCCCCAAAGTATGCCCGACTTCGTGTGCCGATAGCTGACGTATCCGTGCGAGCGCGACCTCTTCGGACAAGACTGAAACACCGTCGTCATTCGGAGCAAGCATTGCGGAAAGCCCCACGTCGGCGGCGGACATGCCGCAGGTCATCGCGCCGGCCGATTGACTTTCGCTCTGTCGCGCAAGATTATCGATCAGCAAACGGTCTTGGCGAACCCGCAACGATCCGAGTGAGACATGTCCCTTGAGGATCTCACCGGTCCTGGGATCAACGACACTCGCTCCATAGGACCAACCACGCGTTTGTCGATGCACCCACTGAATGAAGTTGAAGCGGACGTCGAGCGGATCCATTTCCGGTGGCGCAACCTTCACCTGGAACCCGTCAGGAAAACCCGCCGCCGCGAACGCTTCCGACCACCACGAAGCTCCTTCAACCAACGCGGATCGAATCGGCTCCGGGGCGGCGGGATCGACGTAGTATACGATTGGTTGATCGGCCGTCAGTCGGTGTCGCGTCATGAGTCGTCGATGCATCGATCGATTGAGCGGAGAGGCGTAGTCCGCAAAACTGACCGAGAACGAACCCACACGCGGATGATACGAACGAGTTTCGTAAGCGTCATCGGGCAAACGAATCAGGCTGATGCGTTGACGAAGCGTGAAGGCCGTTCCGCTCGCCGCAACCGCGCGAACTTGGGAACCCGCTTCCTCAGAAGCGAAAGTGAGCGACGATTCCAATTCGACATTGTTCGGAAAACTCTTGACGCCTTCCGGAACGACATAGCTGCGGTCCGTTTGAAGCGTGTAACTGCCTTGCCCGGTCGACTTCAATGTTTGCTTCACCGAGTGGCGATCGGACACCAGCAAGTCCGTCACATCGACCAGCACTGCCTCGCCTTGCGGATCAATGGCTTCAACGGATCCGGCCCAGATCGTCGCCGGTGCAAACGAGTCTTCGACCGCTTTCTGTTCGGCCGGAGGTGCGCCCATCGCTCGGAATCGGGTGTTTTTCTGCTCGAGGAAAACACGTCGGCCGACACGTTTCCAACAACAAAGCCTTTCTCGCCCCAGTTGACCGCGATCCAGTCCCACGGGATTGCTGCCTAAACCGCTCGCAAGTGCATCGACGACAAGAAACTGATCCCCCCAGCGATCAACCTTCAGCAACACGCGACCTTCATTCGTGTCCCAGTAAACGTCAAAAAAGCCGCCGTGGTAGCGAAGTCCGGCAACGGTTTCCTCCAGCGTCGGCAGCGGATCCGAATCAGCGACGCAGCGTGACGCACACACGACAATTGAGATTGCGACGATGAAGACGAGTAGCAGCCGTCGGCCAAGTTGAAGACGCGATGAGTTCATGATTCGCGGGCTGAGTGGGCGTTGGTTCAAAGCAGACAGCTTAACTCAGCGGTTGGGGATCGACGGGAGGCGGCTTTGCCAAGCGCTTCGTCAACGTCAAACGTTAGGATGGAGTCGCACCGCGATCACCGCGATTGTTCCCCAAAAAAACCGGGGCTATCGCCCATCGGCTCAGGTAGCGCGGACTTCAAGGGTTGACGATGCACCAGTCCTTCGTTTTTCACCTTGTTTTCGGTGTTTGACGTTTGGTACGGTCGCCAGAAGTGCCCACGGACGTGGCTCGAAAGTTATTGGAAGGACTGAAGTGCGGACTCACCGCCGGCCGAAACCAACAATGTTTTCGCCTCATTGCGCTTGCAGAGTCTCTTCAAAGCTGTACGGATTGCGTCCTGGGACATGGATCGCGGCGCCTTTGGCCGGTGCGGAAACGGCAAGAAACTGGTTGGTAATCACGCCTGCCCGTCGAATGCCGGCCACACGTCGCCCAAACAACCCGGGTTTCCCAGTCGTTTTGACTGGCGGAACTCGGCAATCCTGTCCTGATTTCGGAGCAGCCCTGAAATGCAGATCTACGGCCCTTTTCGGGTTTCCACCTCTCAAGTTTCCGGCACGCAGTCGGCTCACAATGTCCAATCGGCCAGCGTGGATCGCACAGCCGACGCCGGCGAAGCATCTCGAACCCAGTCGGTACAGCAGACGCCCGTCGACCAACTGGACCTCAGTCAAGCTGCGAGCGATGCCTCAAGTGTCAATCCGTCGGGCATCGCGGGTCAAGGAATTCGCTTTGAACGTGTCGCGGAGCTACGCCGGCAGATCGCCGCAGGTAACTACGACACACCCGAACGCATGAACGCGGCACTTGACCGGATGTTCGACCAGTTGGGCTGAATCGTTGGAAAACCGGCAAATGACACGCACCGTTTCGGCGGTGCAACGGTTAGTCGGACAACCCTAGGACGGATTAGACGACAGAGCATCGACTAATGTGTAGACTACAAACAGTCTTCTACGCCGTCCTACACCGCATGTTCGAACCTTGAGCAATCCAACACCCACCGAATCGAACGGCGAGGCTGCCTCCGGCCTAGAAGTGAGCACGAAGGTAGCTCCGCTTGACGTTTCGCTCTCACCCCAAGAGCGTTTCAGCGAGTACCTTCAGTCGCGGCGATTGCGACAGACCAGCCAACGAAAGTTCTTGATCGAGCAGGTCTTTGCCCAGCACGATCACTTCGACGCCGAAGAGCTGATCGATCGCTTGCCGCGCCGTGGCGAAAAGAATTACGTGAGCAAGTCGACGGTCTACCGCACGCTGAGCGAATGCGTCGATGCGGGGCTGCTCTTCAGTTTCCAACTCGACGGACGAACCGTCTACGACCACGATTACGGCTACCCGCAGCACGACCATTTGTACTGCGCACAGTGCCGGAAGCTCGTCGAATTCGAGAGCGAAGAGTTGATTGCGATTCGCGATCTGATGGCTGCGAAGCATGGATTCCGGGTGGAAAGCCATCAGATGATCATCAATGGCGTCTGCCGCGACTGCGCCCGCAAACGCAGAAAAAAGCGGAAGCAAGACCTGGTGTGAATGATTGTCGCCGATCGGCTCCGCCGGTTCGATTTTGACACGTTTTCATCGGACGGAGCCGAAAGGCGAGTTTCCAAAACAGGCCAGAAACTGTTTGCCGTTCCTCGGCTCAGTTAGCTTTCAAGAATTTGCTTCAGGACGGCGGCGAAGACGGCTTCGTTCTTGTCGAAATCGCGGCTTTCCGCCTGCATCTGGATCACCAACAAAGCGTCGACGTCTGCTGAGTAAGGCAAGATCACGATTCGGCTCATGATCAGCAGATCGAGATAGTAAAACCGAAGATCCGTCGCTTTGACGCCTGACGGCAGAATCTCCATCTGCGACGACTCGTGTTCCAGATCCTCGTACTCTTCCGCGATCGCCGCGATGATGCGTTCCAACAAGTCCGTCTCGCTTTCCGCTTCGGTCACCTCGACCGAAAGGAACCCGCCGTCGGGAAGATCGAAAGTCACCCCGCGATCACCTTCCGACTCTTCGCGGTCGACCGTCTTCCAGTTCTCGGGGTAAAGAAATCGGATTCCAAAATCGTCGAATTGGGCGGGCATCGGCCGAAATCTGATCAAGCAAAGTGTGGGATGGCAATTGCAAGCTTGCAGTCTGCCGTATTTCGCTGGTATTGGAAGCGTAGTGCTTCGTCCACGTTTGAATTTGGGGTTCCACGTGAGCCGATGGGCGATCGCCCCGGTTCTTTACGAACAACCCCGGATAGCCCGGTTTAACGCCATTTTCACGATGATTCCAACCATTTTCCGGTAGACGCCGAACCCGGATCAGACCGCTCCACAATGCAACGAAACCGTCCTCGATTCGATCGCTTGACAACGGGAATCGTTGCCGTGCTGCTGGCCTGCCAGCTAGCGGGATGCCGAACGATTCAGCGGATCGGTGATCGTGGCGAGGTGCTGGATGCTCGAAAAAAATCGCGGCTCGGCATGCAGGCGCTTCATCAACATCGCTGGCAGGAAGCCGAACAACTGTTCAGCGAAGCGCTCACGCTTTCCGACGGCGACGACCGTGCTCACCGAGGCATCGCGGAGACTCTCTGGAACCGCGGCGAAACGGAACTTGCTCTCAAGCACATGCAACTGGCGGTAAAACGAAGTGGCTCTGACCCGCGGCTCATTGGCCGCCTCGGAGCGATGTATCTTGAGATTGGTCGATTGCAGGATGCAGAAGCTCAGTGCGACTTGGCCCTGGCAGCCGCACGCGACCTCCCCGAAGTTTGGACACTGCACGGTGACTGTTTGAAGGCTCGCGAAAACCGCGAGGGTGCTTTGGCTGCATATCACCGCGCACTCGCGATTGACCCCGGATTGGTGTCAACCAAATTGCGCGTCGCAGAGCTTTACCTAGGTGATGACCAGTACGATCGCGTGCTTGCTACCCTGGATCAGATCGATTCGTCGGAAGAAGAGGCGGCGACTCCGATCCGCGTTCACATGCTTCGCGGGATTGCGATGCGTAACCTCGGACGACCCGAATTGGCGTCGAAGCATTTTGCGAATGCCGTGGAGCGTGACCCCAATCGCGCCGAACCCCATCTGCAGATTGCCGCCATTGAGCTGGAACAGGGTCGTATTCAACTGGCTTCGCGTGCCGTCGCGAGAGCGATGGAATTAAACCCCCGTCTCGTTCAACTCAGCGGTTGGTCGGCGTACTTGGAATCCGATCCCAACAGCATCGCCAATCCAATGGAAAGGGCCGAGCAACCGCCAAGCCGGCGTTAATCGGATGATGCGGGTTATCACGATTAAAGCACCTCCATGGTCGCCCGAAACCCGAACGCAAACCTTCCGAGCCGGATCCCCCTCAATCGATTGGTGACGATTTCAGCATCAATCAATCGATTCGGCCGCGAGATGACCTAGGTTTCCAGTGTCGTGTGCGGGGAACCTGCGCTCGCCTGGCTGTGTCCATTCCGGCACGGAACGCGTTCAGACCAAATCATTCAATCGTGCGTGAGTCTACTATGTCGTCATTCAACGCCGCTTCGACAACGTCAAACGAATACGCCAGTAACTTCCCCGCAAGCGTCTCGCCCGAACCGTCGTCCCAGTTTGTCGATCGCCGACAACAAGGTGGAGCCGGCGGCGGAGGTGAACGTCGGCAGTTTGGCAGCTCCCACGAAGGATTGTCGGAAGCGGGACGCGAACTTGCATTGGCGATCGACCAATACAAGCTGCAACATCATCGTCGTTACATCACCTGCGATGAAATGCTGCTGGTGATCTCCAGCTTGGGCTATCAAAAGCGATAGCGATATCGTGGTGCGATCTTCGGTCACGTCTTCGTCAGCGGCTGCAACAGCTGACGCCGTGTGACGACTGACGACGGAGCACCGTCTTCGTCGCACAGCAATGCCACTTCGCTTGCGTGATCATACAACTTCAATAGCGACGGCAGGTGTCTCTCGGTCTGATCAACCTTGATGACCGGACGAATTTCCACATCGTTCTGTTGGCCGACAAGTTCCGAGTATCGGATGTAGCCGACAATCGTCTCGTCGCTTCGAACCATCACGATCGGATGGTTCTTTCGACGTGCAATTGCGGAAGCCGTTTCAAACTGAATCGGCAAGTCGACGGTCGCTAGTCGATCAAGCGGCACGGCGAAGGATATCGCAAGCCGATTGCCAACTTCGAAGAGTTGCTCCGCAAGCGAACGTTGCCCCGCGTGCAGAATCCCCGCTTCTTCGCCCGCCCGTAAAACTTGCGCCAACTCGCGGCGTGCCATCGCTAGCCGAAGGCGAAACGGTGTTTGCCCCGTAAGCGACTGAAGCGCCGCAGCGAGCAACGCCAAGGTTAGGGAAACGGGAATGAACAGGATCGTCGCCGCGAGCAAAATTGGACGGACGACAAGGAGTAGCCGGTAGGGTGCAAGAAAGAACCAGTGCTTCGGAAGCAGCTCACCGAACACGAAGACGAAAGGCGTCATCAAAATCGGTCCTATCAACTCCGCCGCGCTGTTGCCGCTGAAGATTTCGCCGATTCCGAGCACGATCGCAAAGCTTGTCACAAAGTTTGCGAGGTTATTACCGACCAAAGCAGTGGCGACGAAGATGGCCGGCCGATTCAACAACCAAACCATCGCGCGGGCGGCCTTCGATCCGCCAAGTCCGTCGAGGATCAGGCGTGTGCGTGACACGCGATACAAACCGGTCTCGCTGCCGCTAAAGAACGCGCTCAGCACCATCCCGAATAAGAACAGAACCCCGGCAAGGAGGATCATTCAGTTTCCCTCCCGCCGTCAGGAGTTCCGCCACTTCTTAGTGTCACATCAATCCGCAGCGAGGATTCGGATTCTTCAACAACCTGCAGCTGATACGGACCGAGCTGGGCGTTGTCACCGACTCTCGGCAATCGCTCGTTGTTGCGTTGAATGAAACCAGCGACCGTCGCGATGGACTCATCCGGCAATTCGACATCCAACTGCTTGGCCAATTGACGCAGCGACATCGCCCCGGAGATCTCGTAGTGATCGTCCGAAACTCGCTTCATCGCGATCGAGTCTGCCGCTTCATTGAGCAGATCATGCCGTGGCGCCAACAGTCGGCGAAAGATCCGATCGGCAGAAACGGCTCCGATCCCATCTCCGTACTCGTCCACGACGATTGCAACAGAGAGATCACTCGCTTCCAGTTCATCGAGAACCTTGGCGACCTTCGCGGACCATGGCACGTACAAAACGGGTTCGACAAAACGCTCAAACCCATCCAGTTGACTCGGTCGCACCATCCGGATTCCCAGGGCGCCAATCATCTTGTCGCCACTGGAATCAGTGATGATCGCGTAGCCTCCGGGAGCAGGCACGGAAAGCAATTCGTCTCGATCGATGGGTGTTCGCACCAGATGCAATTTGCTGCGCGGCCTCATCAACTCGCTCGCCCGCATCTCTGCGATCTCGACCAAACTGCGCAGCGTTTCGCGTTCGCGTTGCACGAGCGCCGCGTCATCGGTTCCCAGCTCCACTGCGCGTTCAATGTCGGCGAGATCGATCTCGTTTTCCGGCTCAAAGTTGGGCCAAAGCAATCGACTCGCGAGCAGATTCGACGTCTTCACGATCGGCAACAACGGCCCGACGATCTGAATCGCGAGACTGAGTGGCGGCGCGACCAACACCGACGACCGCAGCGGGGATAACACGGCGAGACTCTTGGGAAGCATCTCGCTGAAGAAAATGATCGCGAGCAGGCTGACTGCCGTAAACACAAACGCGTAACTCGCTCCCGCATCATCCGAAGACTCCAGCTTCGCAGCAATGATCGAAGCGATCGCAAAGTAGCTCATGTTGATCAGCAAATTCCAAAAGAGAATCGCAGACAACAATCGCTCGGAATCGTTCAACAATCGATCGGCGATGCGACCGCCGACGCCTTGTTTCGGCAACCGTCGACGATCCTTCGAAGAGAGCGTGAAAAGCGCGGCCTCGCTACCGCTGAAAAGCGCGCTGAAACAGATCAGCGCGAGCATCGGCAAAAGCCAGCCGGCTTGAGCGGTCAAAGCTGCCAATCAGCTCTCGCCCCCTGTGCCGCGGTCCTTCTCCAAGGAAACGTCAAACTCGCTCAGCGCCGGAACCATCAGCGCCGCGATGGTAAAGCCATAACCGACCGCCATCGCGCAAAATACAAACAGGTGATCCGTTTGCAACAGAAACTGTGTGATGGCGTAGAACGTAATCAATGGAAGCGTGAACGATGCAATGAAGATGGCTGACGATGGATTACGCCAACCCAACGATGCAAACAAGGCAGCTCCACCGCCCAAGATCATGACCAGGAAGGGTGCCAACTGCAGCTGAAACGCACCCCGAAAGCTGACCATAATCGTCATGCAAATCGCGATCCCAACGCAAAGGAAAAACACAGTACCGAGACTTGCAAGCGTCGCCGTTCGGCCGGCAACATAGTTCAGCCCCGAATGAATCCCCAGCATCGTGGCAAACACATACAAAACCAGTCCCCCGAGAATCGCATAGATCGTGTTTTCCCAGGTCATCACGCCGCTCGACGCCAAGAAAATCAACAGCGCAAGCGGTAATAAGATCAGCTCTTTTCCGACATAAAACACGCCGAGCAACTTCCCAAAGACAAACTCACGTGGACTGAGGTCGGTGACGAGCAAAAGATCGAGCGCCAAGCCG
This sequence comes from Planctomycetota bacterium, assembly GCA_039025515.1. Lineage (GTDB taxonomy): Bacteria > Planctomycetota > Planctomycetia > Pirellulales > Pirellulaceae > Stieleria. The sequence goes on along the minus strand of JBCCOI010000041.1, from coordinate 3,761 downwards.
TCTCGCTCACCGGTGACCGAATTCACCGCGAGTGCATTGATCAGGACAAGACTTACGACGCCGATCGCGGCAACCGGAAGCGTTGCAGCGGGAAGCGCGCGACCGATTCTGGCGGCCGGCTCGAGGGCACTCCCGTCGCGAATCTGACCGAAGATCACCGCCGCACCGAGAAAAAACAACAGTGCGAACGCCACTCGAATCACGACGACCTTGCGGCCGTACGCCCACGTTCGAACCTCGCGCCAGAGGATTGGATTCTTCCAAACCGATCGCGGTGCGCGTACCTTCCAGCTCGCCGGAGAGTCATCGGCATCCAGCTCGTCACTCGTTTCCGGCTCCGGTGCTCGCAACCGCACTTCGCGAGACGGGTTCCAAACCCGGACTTTCCAGACCCCCGTCGCCAGCACACCTACGGAAGCGACAACAGCAAGCACGGCAAATGAAGTGACACCCGCGGAAGTACTGGGCGAGAGACTTGCCAGCGGAGATGCGGCCGCCGAAAGGGCTCGAACGGGACTGATCGCAAGGCGAATCACCTCCGGCAACGGAACGGAGGCGTTGAGAATCTCCACCAGACCCAACGTCATCAGCAGAATCAGGACGGTAAGCGCGATCGCTTGGAACGTTTTCTCACGCCATAGCCCGACAACGGTGCCGACCGAACCGGCGAGTAAGACCGTTGTGGCAGTCACGACAAAAACGAGCAGCACTTGGCCGGGCGAAACGCCGCCCAAGAGCGGAAGCACCAAGAACAACGGCAAGGCAGCCAGCAGCATGGAAAGCGGTCCCAGCAAAGTGGACATCAGCTTCCCAACCACGACCTCAAATCCGTTGAGACGAGTCATCAATAGCAGAAGTAACGTCCGGCGATCTTTCTCCTGAGCCACGCTCGCCGCCGAACCCACAGCCGCGACGCTGGAGAGCACCAAGAGTTGCAGCGGGGCGAGCAGCAAAAACATCCACCCGCCGAACCGCGCGGAATCGGACGCCGTCGCCAATGACCGCGAACCATCCAGGACGAGATAGCCGGTGCAAAGGAGGCCAAAGAGCGCCGCGACGTACAAACCCCGAGCCAAATACGTCTTGGGACGCTTGGGGACGACGATCGCTTCGCGGTTGAATACGGGACCAAACATGAGCAGTACGAATGCTGAAAGACTTGCTGTTTCCGCTGTGCGCCGCCGGCGACGAAATCGGGGAAACGCCGGCGGACGAACAGCCTACGCCCGTGGATTTCCGGTTTCAATGACGCCGGAGGTGCTCCTTGCGTAGATTCGCCCTGATCGACGCGCTGGCGAAAACCCGACCAATAATCCCGAGAATCGACGCGACAATCATTAGGAAGCTCGCAACCCGCACGGAGCCCCCCTATCTGAAGAGCACCGCATCACCAAAAAGTGGACGAACATCGAGTAGTTACGCAGATCTCTGGCCTATGTTTCAAGTGGCTGTGCCTTTTCCTTTGAAAACGACGCAAACGATATAGGTTTATGAGTAGTCCAGACGAATTGCCGGATCGCCCAACGCTGGCGAACGATGAGGAAGGCACCACGGCGGTGGAATACGCCGTGATGCTGGCGCTCATCATCGCAGTGTGCATTGGGTCGGTCGCAACGTTGACTCAAGAGACCAAGAAGAGTTTCGACGAGTCTGGCAATGCGATCGCCGGAGCCATGACCAACTGATTTTGATATCACGTTTCAAATCTCCCCTCCACCGCCTCGGCGATCCCATCGCCGAGGCGGTTTTCTTTTTGGCAAGCAACACTGCAGGCAACGCTTTTGACAAGCCATCCGGACGAGAGTCGGTCACGACTCAGAACGCTCTGCGTTATCATGTCCTCATGGAAGAAAAAACCAATGACGACGATCAGATAAGTGAAATCTCCAAAAAGCGACTCGCCGGTGAAGCGTACGAATGTCCGTCGTTGAGCGATCTGGAAGCGGACACCATTTCGTCAGGCTCTGATTACCGCGACGAGCTGACTCAGTCGCCAAATTCAGACATCGGTTCAGCAACGCGCGTCGATCGAGTCGGCGAATACGATCTGCTGGAAGAAATCGCGCGCGGCGGCATGGGTGTTGTCTACAGAGCCAAACACCGCAACTTGAACCGCATCTCTGCTGTCAAGATGATCCTCAGCGGTCAGTTCTCTTCCGCCAACGAACTTCAACGCTTCCGTATCGAATCGGAATCGGCCGCCAAACTGGACCATCCGGCGATCGTTCCGATTTATGAGATCGGTGAAGACGACGGCCGAGCATTCTTCGCCATGAAATACGTCGATGGCGGGTCACTGGCATCGTCTTCCCACGCCTATCGCGATCGACCGCGGGAGATCGCAGAGCTGATGCGGCGGGTCGCCGAAGGTGTGCATCACGCCCACCAACGTGGCGTGCTGCACCGTGACCTCAAGCCTGCGAATATCTTGCTAGACAAGAACGGCGATCCGTACATCACCGACTTGGGGCTCGCAAAGAGTACCAGCGGCGGAAGCGATCTGACTCATACAGGCGCCGTTTTGGGAACTCCGGGCTACATGCCACCCGAGCAAGCGTCCGCACAACCGGTAACGACGGCCGCGGATGTTTATTCACTCGGTGCAATTCTTTACGAGTTGTTGGTGGGTCACGCACCGTATCGCGGAGACACCGGTGTCAACATCTTGGTGCAAGTCATCGACGGACCACCACCTCCTCCAAGTAGGCCGAACCCGACGGTCGATCGAGACCTTGAGCTCGTTTGCCTCAAGGCGATGGAGCGAAATCCAGAGGACCGATATTCCTCGGCACAACAATTTGCAGAGGACCTTCAGTGTTGGCTGTCCGGATCGGCAATGAGCGTCAAGCCTCCTACAATTCGTGCCCTGGTGTCGAACTGGGTGAAACAAAACCAGCGTCTCACGTATGCAGTGTTTGCACTCATCATGGGCATCATGGTTTGTGCCCCGATTGTCATTTCCTTCTTCTCAGAGAATGCCGCATCGATCTACGATCGTTTTCCCGACAAATCGGAACCGTTACTGTTCTCCATTCAATTCCCGAGGTGGCTTTCCATCCTGTCGGTGATCTTTTTGTTCTTCGTACTTTGGCCATTGATCGGATTACTCAACGCGGCGATTTCAAAGCCGGTTTCGCTGACTCGCTCGATCTGGTCTGGTGTTTCCACGGCTGGAGTTCTCTCACTGATTTTTTACTGTCTGATCGGCTGGCTGATCTTCCTGCAGGGAGCCAACAAAGCGACGCGGCATCACATCTCCATCATCGCCAATGCGGCGTGGCCGGATTCGGGCCTGACGAAAGACACCGCCATGGATCGCGCCAATCGTTTGTTCGGAGGAATGGACGAGATTCCAGAAGAGCAGCGGGCTGGAGCTGTGACTCAGAGAATTAAGTCCGACATCTTCGCGAGCGCAACCATTTCGTTTTCGATCGGCCTCTCGGTTGTTTTCGCATTCTCCATCCCGATCGTTTACGGAACGGTCATGGGATACTTGCTCCAAAACAGACGGCTCGCGCCTTGGGTGTTCCTATTGCGGTATACCATCGCGTGGTGGTCAGTCTCATGTGTTTTGATCGCCTTGATCCCCGCCATCTCGGCCCTGGTCACCCAAGATGTGCGATTCTTGAGGGAAGCTAATGCGAGAAGTCACTTCTGGGTCACGTTGCTGGTGTCGTTAGCTGCGCTAACCGTCGTATGGCTCACGCTGCGAAGATGGAAGAAGCCCGAATCCAATGGCAACGCGATCCCAGCGATTGCCT
>JBCCOI010000040.1:0-24223 GCA_039025515.1 Planctomycetota bacterium | reverse complement strand
GGATGGACAATCGCCACGAAGGCGGCTTACGAATCGGCCTGCGTCGATTTCCCGATGATGACGTTCATCCATCGGGACCGAAACCCGCGTGGCATTTGTACAAAGCACTCGGGACGGCGTCGGAAGCAGAGGCTTGCGAATTCGCGCTCCCGATCACTGGCCTGCAATCGTGGTCGGAGATCAAATCGTCGGTTGCACCCCTACCGTAGCTTTTCTCTTCCTCGTCACTAATCTCAGAGCGGCCGCACCATGAAGTCGTCTCTACAGAAAGAGCTGAAAAAACGTGGCCCGTTTGACTCGGTCGAACAGGAGGCCATGCTGGCGTTAATGCGGACGAGTGATCTGCTCGAAAACCGTCTCGCACGGCTGCTGCGGGAGTACGGATTAACGCTGAGCCAATACAACGTGTTGCGGATTTTGCGTGGCGAAGGCGAACCGTTGCCGTGTTTGGAGGTGGCCGACCGGATGATTCAAGTGGCACCGGCGATCACCCGTGTCGTCGACCAACTCCTCAAGCTCGAGTTCATTACGAAAACGCAATCGAAAGCGGACCGCAGGGTTTTTGAGATCGAGCTCACGTCGGCGGCGAAGCGGCTTCTCAAACGAATGGATCAGCCAGTGCTCGACTTACACGCATCGCTGCTCGCAAGTGTCAGCGAGCGCGACCTCAAGTCGTTGATACGAATCCTTGAAGTCGCCCGTGCGGGGATTCCACAGTGATGGCGAGGGTTCAAATCGGCTTTTCTGCACCAAACCAGTCAATTTCATGCAATTCTGCGTAGCCGTTGATTCGTCCTAACCGATACATGTTCACGTATTGAAACCCCTTCGGCGTGAAACACGGATGGAACATGGCGAATCAATCGCTCTTACCTTTGGTGCAGACAACCCTCTTCGCATGCCTCTGTTGTGCGTTGTGCGGTTGCCGCGTTCTCGAACCGACTGCAATACCCCCCTCAACGCAGTACGTGACTGCGGAATTGCAACGTTCGGACGAACCACAAATCGAAGTTGGACGCCCGCATCCGGTCGTTGATTCGGTCGGCTGGTTGGTGGGCGTTCCGGAGAAGATCCTTCTGTGGGACCGCAGAGTCGAAAATCACTCGGTCTCTCCGCAAACACTTGATCATCTCGCGGACTATCTGCACACCAATCACTTGTCGCATGTGAAGGTGAGAGCAAATCAGTATGCACCCATCGAAGACTTCCGACGCCTGACGCGAAATAAGTCTGTCGCATGGCCGTATCGGTACACGTTCGGATTGGCGCAAGTTGCTCGAGACGCGGTGCTACCCGGTCGTGTTTTCGGCGGGGATCACTTCAACCCCTACACGCAGACGATCCATCTTTTCAGCGATGTTCCCGCGATCGCCCTGCATGAAGGAGGACACGCAAAGGATTTTGCGCGTCGAAAATACCAAGGAACGTACGCGCTCGCCTATCAGTTCGTGCCCATGTGGCATGAGAAAATTGCGACGGAAGACGCCTTCGCTTTCCTTCACGCTCGAAATGATCACAACGGAGTAAAGGAAGCGAATCGAATTCTGTATCCGGCATACGGAAGCTACGTCGGATCGACCGTCGGAACGTACTTCCCAGCGGCCGGGTTCCCGATCTATCTAACTGCAGTAGCAGCGGGGCATGCAAACGGCAGAGCTCTGAATCGACAGATTGACGGGAATGTCGGACTCGACACCGTTGCCTACAGCGGAATCTCGCGCGAAGCATCCTCGGAACCCAGCTCCATGGTCAACCAAAGAATTCAAATGGTTGGCACGACTACCAGTCTTCAACAACCCGAATCCGACACGCAGCCGCATGGTGGGCGCCGAGAAGTGATGCCGGCGTCTCTGCGGCAGTAGATCCTGTTGCTCACAGGCGGACTCAATAGAGTCCGCCGCCGAAGCCTTGAGCCCGCTTCCAGGCAACGACCTGATTTTCTCGGCCGATCGATTCGGTGATGGAGTCCCAGCGTTCGCTTGCGTCGCGAAGTGCAATCCCGGGTTCCTTCTCGCCAGCCAAACAAGCTCGAACTTCCTCATCCAACACGGCTCGGTAAAGGTTGGCACCTGGGATCGTCAACGGTGTACGCACCTGAACGGCTTGCAGTCGACCGTCCAGCCATCGCATGTAGTTACTCGTCAGCCGATTGGACGATTGAGAGCCTGCCACCGAACTCGCTTTGCGGGTTGGCGAGAAGGATTCCGATCCGCGATAAAAAGACTCAACCTGCTCGCCACCGCTCATCCAACCGATGAGACGTTTGGATGCATCTGTTTGGCGGCAACCTGAACTCAACGCCATGATCATGGTTTGCGATGGGAACCAGATTTGGCTGGGCGGCGTCGCCGCCGGACTGTCACTGACCGCGATGTCGAGTGGCTCCGTTGTTTCCGACGCAATCTCGTTTTCGACGGTGGAAACCTCATAGCCGATGCCGCCGCGAAGTCTTCCCGATCGCAGTGCTTTCCAGATCGCCGCCGGATCAAGCGGCTGATCACCCGCATAGCGAGACGCCGTCTCAAGCATTTGCCGGAGGACGCCGTGATAGTCTTCGGTGTCCAACAATGGCTTGACCGTCTTTCGATCGAACAACCAGTTTCTCTCCAGCGTCGACGCGCAGCGATGAAGGAAAGACGTTGCAGCCCATCCTTCGGCAAGCGGTTCGGCAGCCAATCCTTCGTTTTGAACGACCCAATCGTGATAGGCGTTCCAGTCTTGGCAAATCGCTTCCGGATCAGATGAGAGAAATGCGAAGGCTTTCGCACCGCCTGCGACACCGATCGCTTTGGAACCGAAAATGCCAAGACCATTCCGCACGGCCGGATAGAGTTTTCCGAAGTCGTCTTCAAAGGACTTCAGCACTTGATCCGAAAGAGACGCCGTGCACCCGAACTTGGCGCAGGTTCCTAGCAGGGTTTGAGGTAGGACCAAGATGTCGACGCCGATCGCTTGTTGCTCAAAGAGATCACTTACTTGATCGGAGTCGTACTTCGCATCGAAGGCTTCAGTCGGAACGTCCAATGCAACGATCTCGAGGGGCTGTTCGCTGGCAAGCGACCAAGCACGAGATAGAGATTCGCCGATGGCTTCGGCTTCGGAAACGTCGCCGGTGGAAGACGCCAAAGGGTCATAGATTCCGATCCGCAGGGGTACCGACGAAGTGCTTTCGGCGGATTCCGATGGCGAATCGACTTCGTTACGACAACCACTTAGTGTCGCCGCCGCAATGGCAACAAGTGCGGAGCGTCGAGAAAAACGAGTTCGCCCGCCGCGAATGACATGTACGGAACCGGCAGCGATTCGCGACGTGGTGTGCTTCGACGACAGACTGCGTTTCGCCAGCAGATGACAGTTCAACAACAAAGTTCGCTTTTTGAAACAGGGAGCCATTAGAAAGGCAGTTCCCTTCGGCAAATGGAAACAATCCGCCGGTTGCGATACGATACGTCGCTCACATCGACAGATCGGGATATTCAACGTCCAGACTTTTGCGGCACTACGTTCGCCACATTCGGAAGGTTCGCCGATTCGTCGGCTTTGGCCGCACCGACATCGTGGCTGATCGAAGTCTTCTCCAACATCAGCAATTCGCGACTCCATGAGCTACTACCTCGGCATTGATATCGGCACCAGTGGCACGAAGACCCTCCTGATCGACGAAGCGGGCGTCGTCCATGCCGAGGCAGACAGCTCCTACCCCATGGATCAACCGAAACCCGGCTGGACGGAGCAGGACCCGGAAGACTGGTGGAAGGCGACCGTCAAAACCGTCCGGGCCGTGATGCGAAAGTCCAAAGTTCCCGCCGCCGATGTCAAAGCGATCGGCTTGAGCGGTCAGATGCACGGCAGCGTTTTTCTGGATGCGAGTGGCTCGGTGATACGGCCCGCGTTGCTTTGGAATGATCAACGAACGTCCGCCGAGTGCGATGAGATTACCAAGGCGGCCGGCGGTCGTAAGAAGCTGATCGAATGGGTTGCGAATCCCGCGCTGACTGGCTTTCAAGCCCCAAAGATTCTTTGGCTGAGGAATCAAGAGAAGCGAAACTTCGATCGCTTGAAGACCGTTTTGTTGCCCAAGGATGAAATCCGAAGGCGGTTGACCGGTGAATTAGTCACCGAAGTCAGCGATGCGAGTGGGACGTTGCTTTTGGATGTCGTGGGCCGGAAATGGTCAAAGAAGCTACTCGGGAAACTCCAGCTTGACGAATCGCTGCTTCCGTCTGTCGTCGAAAGCGAAGAAGTCACGGGAACACTGACGGCGAAGGCTGCCAAACAACTGGGACTCACCACCGCGTGTAAGGTAGTCGGCGGTGCGGGCGACTGCGCGGCGGGGGCGGTTGGTAATGGGGTCGTCAAGAAAGGTGTCCTCAGCACCTCGATAGGTACCAGCGGCGTCATGTTTGTGCACAGCGATGAACCGCAATACGACAGCGCGGGACGGCTGCATACGTTTTGCCATGCGGTGAAGGGTGCATGGCACATGATGGGCGTCAACTTGACCAGCGGCGGTTCACTGCAGTGGTGGGTCGAGTCGGTCGTCCGTGGACTTGCGGGCATCAAGGGAAAAGACGTTTACGCGGCGGCGACTTCGGAAGCGGAGTCGATTGCGGCGGGCAGTGGCGGATTGGTGTTTCTTCCGTATCTCAACGGTGAGCGCACGCCACACGCGGATCCGCAAGCGAGGGGAGCCTTCGTGGGGTTGGGGCTTCACCACGACCGCGGCGCGATGACGCGAAGTGTGATGGAGGGCATCACGTTCGCACTTCGAGATAGCCTCGAGATCATCCAAGAGCTCGGTGTCCCGGTCCGCGAGATCCGGGCATCAGGAGGCGGAAGCAAAAATCGGTTTTGGCGACAGATGCAAGCCGACGTTTTTGGAAAGAAGATTACGACGCTGAAAGTGGAGCAAGGTCCGGCGTATGGAGTCGCCTTATTGGCTGCCGTCGGCGACGGTGCTTACAAGTCGATTGGGGCAGCTTGTAAGGCCACGATCGAAGTGGCCGAAACCACTGCCGCGGACCGAAAATCGGTTGCCGCGTACAACCGAATCTTCCCCGTTTACCGTCGGCTTTACGGCGACCTGCAGGCCTCCATGCATGCTCTCGCAGCGGAAGCCGAATAAGCTGCGAAAAGGCCGTGTTTTCCGGGCTCAAGTCCTCACGGTGACGCGTTGTGAAGCAGCCCCAAAATTGGTATCCTTTGGGGCTTCCGCGAGTCCCGCTTTCAGCGGTTTTTCCCGATTGGAAAACGCGGCCATTCAGCACTCCGTTCGGGCGGCACCTTGGCAGACGAATTCGACGAAAACGGTCAGGACGACGAAAATAGTTCCGGCGATCTTCCGGACTCTCAAAGTGGCGGCGAGGACAGCGAGTCAGGTGGCGATGAGCCACAAGCTTCAGGTGCTGATTCGGGCTCGGGCAGCGGTGGTGGCTCGGGCGGCGGGACAGGAAGTGGCGACGACTCTGGCGGTGGCGACGGCTCGGATGATGGCGGAGACGGGGGCTCGGATGACGGCGGCTCGGACGGGGGCGAAGGCGCCCTCCGAATGATCGATCTTCCGATCGAGGACGAGCTCCGTGACAGTTACTTGACGTACGCGATGAGCGTAATCGTCAGTCGGGCCCTCCCCGATGTTCGTGACGGTCTCAAACCCAGTCAACGCCGGATCCTGGTCGCGATGAACGACCTGAATCTCGGACCCGGCAGCAAACGCGTCAAATGCGCAAAGATCTCCGGTGACACCTCCGGTAACTATCACCCGCACGGTGAGTCGGTCATCTATCCGACGCTCGTTCGCATGGCCCAAGAATGGAACATGCGATCTCTACTCATCGACAAGCAGGGAAACTTCGGCTCGATCGCCGGCCTCCCCCCGGCGGCGATGCGATACACCGAAGCCAGGCTTTCGGCCGTCGCTGCATCGATGTTGGACGACCTCAAGTTGGATACCGTCGACTATGTTCCGACGTACGACGAAGCGAGAACGGAGCCGACCGTTCTGCCCAGCAAGTTCCCCAACCTGCTCGTCAACGGGTCCGGCGGTATCGCAGTTGGGATGGCCACCAGCATCCCTCCCCACAACCCGACCGAAGTCTGCGACGCCCTCATCCGGCTGATCGATGCACCCGAAACAAGCATCGATGAACTTTGCGAAATCGTTCCCGGCCCAGACTTCCCGACCGGCGGAATCATCTGCGGGCGTGCGGGCATCCGCCGCGGATACAAAACGGGCCGCAGCACGATTGTGCTTCGAGCGAAATGCCGCATCGAAGAGATGAAGGGCAACCGCCATCGCATCATCGTCAGCGAAATTCCCTATCAGCAGTACCGCGACCGCGTCGTCGAGAAGATCGCCGCACTCGTCAACAACGATCGGATTAAGGGCATCTCGGGAATCCGTGACGAATCGGATTTGAAGGAGCCGGTTCGATTGGTCATCGAGCTGAAACGAAACGAGGATCCCGATGTCATCCTCAACCAGCTGTACCAGTTCTCGCCGCTGCAAGACACGTTTTCTCTAATCTTTCTCGCCCTGGTCGACGGGAAGCCGAGAGAGCTGACGCTCAAAGAGATGCTGACGGAGTTTCTGCGTCACCGAGTTTCCGTCATTCGACGCCGGACGCAGTTCCTACTTGCGAAGGCCCGCCGTCGCAAGCACACCGTCGAGGGTCTCTTGCTGGCGCTTGCCAATATCGATGAGATCATTCAAACGATCCGAACCAGTCGAACGCAACCGGAAGCAAAGCAGCGGCTGATGGGGATCGAGTGCCCAGCGGCATTGATGAAACGTGCACTCGGAGACGAGGGATTCCGTCAGTTTCAATTGGAACGGGGCGAAGCGGATTCCTACACGCTGACGAGCGTGCAGACGGACGAAATCCTCAAGATGAGACTCGGTCAACTCGTCAATCTCGAACAAGAGAAGCTGACTGACGAGCACAAACAACTGCTCGAAGAGATCGCCGACTACTTGGATATCCTCGCCAATCAGTCTCGCGTTCACGGCATCATCAAAGACGATCTCGAAGAGATGAAGCGGCGGTTCGGTTCGCCGCGACGAACGGAGATCAGCAACGAGGAACTCGGCAATATCGATCTGGAAGATCTGATCACCGAGGAGACGATGGTCGTTTCGATCAGTCACGAAGGCTACATCAAGCGAACACCATCGAGTGTCTACAACACACAGCGGCGTGGTGGTAAAGGACTGAAGGGGGCGAAGACGGACTCGGAAGATCCGATCGAACACCTGTTCGTCGCCAGCACGCACGCCTACCTGCTTTTCCTGACAACGACGGGTAAAGTCCGCTGGCAAAAGGTATACGACTTACCGCAGTTACCGCGTGACGCAAAAGGTCGGGCAATCGTCAATCTGCTTGAACTGCAGGAAGGTGAAAAGATTGCGTCCTGTCTCGCCGTCCGCGACTTCAACCAGGAAGGTTATTACGTCGTGATGGCGACCCGGAGCGGGTTGGTCAAGAAAACACCTCTGGAGCAATACAGTCGTCCCAAACGCGGTGGCATCATTGCCATCAAGCTTCGCGACGGTGATGAGCTCGTCTCCGCCGCCGTCATCGGCCCAGGTGACGAGGTTGTTCTCGTAACGGCGTCCGGAATGGCTATTCGCTTTCGTGAGTCCGACGCGCGACCCATGGGACGGAACACCTCAGGCGTGAAAGGAATCTCGTTGGTCGGTGACGACACGGTTGTCGGCATGGTTGTCGCTGAGCCGGAAGCGACGCTTCTCACCGTGTGTGAAAATGGCTTCGGCAAACGAACGCCCTTTGGCCCCAACGCGAATGCCGCCGAAGAAGCCTCGGCCGCCGACGAAAACGGCAGCTCAAGTGAGGCTGAGAACGGCTCCGAGAATGGTTCCTCCTCCGCACGCTATCGAACACAAAACCGTGGCGGAAAAGGTTTGCGGGACATCAAAACCAGCGACAGAAACGGCAAGGTCATCGCGATTGCTCGAGTGGATGATGCCGATGAAATCTTTTTGATGACCGGCAAAGGTAAAATTCAACGGATCGCCGCCAGGGATATCAACGTGATCGGACGCAATACACAGGGCGTTCGGATCATGAACATCGACGGCGATGACACCTTAATCGCGGCCGTGCGGGTACCTCCGGAGGAGCAGGAAGAAGGCGACCCGCCGCCCGTTGAAGCACCTTCGGAAGACAGTTCCGGCGAATAGTCATCGGGTTTGAGAGTGCATCGGGCGTCAACGAGGCCGCCCCCTCGGGCGCCTGGAACGGGAGATCCGTTTTCGATCTGACTCTGTGCGATTTTGAAAAAATCGGCTAAAATTGCGTCTGATGACTCGGCGAGTGCCTTCCATATTCTATGGCCTGTTCGCCGAACCAAAATCAAATCAGTCCGTCATTCGACTCGGTCGACGGCGGAAATGCCCTTCGCATACGAGCAATTTTAGAGATGGCAGCCGCAGACGCAGAAGAAATTGAATTCAAGATTTCGCCCGACGATCAGGACGAACACAGCTTTGTAAGCGTTTGGAATATCGCGTCGGCAACCTGCGACGGGGACCAGGAGCAAACGCGTGCGCTCGCTTCGAAGCTGATGAATTTTCTGTGCAAACGAGACTGCGATTTCGTCGTCTGCAGCTCGGCCAACATCGAGTACCTCGACGAAAAATTCGAGTCGGACAACAAGATCTTGTACGACTGGAAACCGGAAAGCGAGCACGTTGATATTATCTCGCAGCACGCCGAAGTCCCCGGGAAGGCGTTCATGTCATTCTTGCGGACTCACAAATTCAATCCCGTGACGAAGTACAACCCGCGTCGTGCGGACCGGGTCGAGTGGTTCAATAACCGCTGGTCGGTCGGTTAACTAAGCGAAGCTGTTCCATTGGGCTAGAAAGGAAAACGATAATGCTAGGGCACGCGGGAAAGTCAATCGCATTCCACGCGTTCGCCCTTTTTAGCACGATCTCAGTCTTTCTGGACTTCAATGCACACGTCGCCTTCGCGCAAGCGACACCCGAAAAACCACTTTCTTACTGGCTCGAACAACTCGGGAGCGACCAGTATCTTCGGCGACAGAAGGCGGAGCGAAATCTCGTCGCCGGCGGCCAAGAAACCGTAACGCTTCTGAAGCAACACCTCTCCGTCGGCGACCTGGAAACGGTCGAGCGGATCATCTCCATTCTGGCGAAGATCGCGGTCGCCGAAGAACCCTGGCGAACCGACGGAGCGATCGCAGCCCTCGAATCCATCGTTGATCATGGATTTGGTGCAAAGGCAAGTCTCGCCGCATCCACGCTAAAATCCTTCATCGAAATGCGTGATGAAGAGGCGCGTGCAAAGTTGTTGGACGCGGGAGTCTTTGTCGGCGACGATGAAATTCCGCTCGGCTCCCGCAGCACGCAGTGGTCACTCGTCCGAATCAATGATGATTGGAACGGCGATGTCGAGACACTCGCTTGGCTCCGTTGGCTGGGCCGCGTCAAGCTCGCTGATCTTTCCGGCCCCAAGATCAATGCGGATGTTGTCGAGGCTGTCTCGCGCATCCCCGGTTTATCGGTCGTCGTGTTCGACGATTGTGAAATCACATCGGATGCGATTGAAGCCTTAGTTAACGGGCCGCGACTGAGTATCGTCGAGATCCGATACTCCGCGCTTTCCGAAAGCGCGCTCCAGGCCATCGCAAAGTTGCGACTCCGAGAATCATTGCATTTAATGGGGACTCAAGTTCCGAAAGAGCGCGTTTTGATGCTTCGGTCCTACATGCCGGGCGTGGAAGTAACGCTTCGCGAAGGTGGATTCTTGGGTGTGATCTGCCGCAACACCCTGCAAAGATATTGCGAAGTCAGCGAAGTCATTCCGGGGGGCGGAGCTGACTTGGCTGGACTGCGGTCGCGAGACATCGTCGTTCAGATCGATGACGTCAAGATCAAGGACTTCGATGATTTGCAGCGACAGATCAACACACACAAGGCGGGTGACGAACTCACCATTCGCTACAAACGTCGGGGACAAATCGAGACCACCAAGGCGAAGCTTCAACGTCAGAAACAGCGATGAGCAAACAGGCTTCAAAAGCCAAGGCTGAATTGCTCGCACATGACCCTTGCTGGCGTCAGTCTCCGTGGCGGAGCAGGACTCGAAAGCGTCTCGTCAATTGGTTTCGCGAGCACGCGAGGGAACTTCCTTGGCGAAGCAATCCGCTTCCCTACAACGTTTGGGTTAGCGAAATCATGTTGCAACAGACACAGGTTGCAACGGTCTTGCCTTACTTTCATCGTTGGATGAATTCCTTTCCTACGGTGCAGTCGCTCGCGGATGCCGAGGAGCCGACGCTCATGAAGCATTGGGAGGGGCTCGGATATTATCGCCGCGTTCGGTCCATGCATGCGGCGGCGAAAAAGATCGTCGCGGAACACGACGGCGTTTTTCCCACTCGGTTCGATGACGTGCTCGCGCTACCCGGCGTCGGACGCTATACCGCAGGTGCTGTTGCGTCCATTTCCCAAGATCAGCGTAAGCCTGTTTTGGAAGGAAACACTCAACGAGTGTTCAGCCGTTGGGTTGCTCTTCAGACACCGCCGACGCAGCCTCAAGCCGCAAAGCTTCTTTGGGAGATAGCCGAAGCAATGCTGCCACGAACGAAGGGCAGCGGTGAGTTCAACCAAGCGGCGATGGAATTGGGGGCCCTTGTTTGCACTCCGAAGAAGCCCCGCTGTGATATTTGTCCCGTCTCAAGCTCCTGCCGGGCGAATAAGCTGGGGCTTCAAGATGAGATTCCTGGCAAGATCAAGGCGATTCAATACGAGAACCGAACGGAGTTCGCGTTGGTTGTTCGCAATCAGAAGAGCGCCCGTTACTTGGTTCGACCACTGCCCGCAAAGGCGCGATGGGCGGGTCTCTGGGACTTTCCGCGTGCGACCGATGAGTCCACTCGATCGGTCGAACAAGCCACTGGCTGGCTCGCAGAACAGCTCGGTGTTCAGGCGAAGGATATCGAAGTCGGCGACCGGCTGAAAACAATTCGTCACGCTGTAACCAAGTATCGCATCACGCTAAACGTTCATGATGCCACTTTGAATTCTGATGCCGGAACGAGTCGCCTACCAGAGCCCTGGCAGTGGTTATCACTTGACGAACTGAGTGATAAACCGCTTAGCGTTTCCGGGCGGAAGATCGCGAAGTGGCTGGTCGCGAGTTGATCAATTGACGGGAGCGGATGGTTGTAGCGGTGCTTCAGCGGTCTCGTTTGGGAATTGTCCGGACATCAAGTCCGCCAGTGGTCGCAACCATTCAACTCGCTGCAGCAAGATTCGAATCACCGCCGTCAGTGGAGTGGCGAGAAACATTCCAACGATTCCCCACATCATTCCCCAAAACATCAAGGCAACCAGCACAGTGACGGGGTGGAGGTTTGCCGAATTGCCCATCAACTTGGGCTCGACCAAGTTGCCGCTAACGACTTGAATCATGCTGGTCACAGAGATCACTGCGATCATCCACAAAATGTTGCCGGACGGGTCGAGCAGAATCAAGGGCACCGGTAACAGACTGGCGACCAATGGTCCGATATTGGGAATGAAATTGAGCAGAAAGGCGAGTACACCGAAGGTGAGCGCCATCGGAACGCCAAACAGAAAGAGAGCGAGGCCAAAAGCCGCGCCGGTGAAGATAGAGATAATCGTCTTAAGAGAAAGATACGAACGAATCTGCTGGTCGATCTCTCCCGCCATTTTGCTACCCGCGCCAAGCTTGGATGTTCCCAGCAACAAGAAAAATACATAGATCAGCACGACCACACAATTTGATACCAAGCCCAAAAAGACCTGTGAAAGCATGGAGATTCCGTCTCGCAGAAATGCTTCGACAAACTCACTTGGATCCGCATGGTCAGCTTCTTCCGTTCCGCTTGTTTCGCTTGAGGCGTCAACGCTTTGCTCGTTTAGCGTCGAGGGGGTCTCCTCTGTTTGATCCTGTTTCGACTGTGTTATCGAACGAGACAAGGAGCTTGCTTTCGATTCGAAATAGTCCACGATCGACTCAACGCGACGAACGTAATCATCCGAATTACTTTTGAGATCAGAGACAGAGCCGAAGATCGTGGCACCAAAACCAACCATCAGCAAAAGTCCCGCGACGAAGCTGATCCCCGAAGCGATGATACGGCTCACCCCGAGTCTTCTTTCCAATCCCTCAAGTATTGGCGTCACGCCGCTCACGACGAAGAGGGCAACCACCAACGGCAAGAGTACGGGCCGAAGCCAGTAGATCGAGAACGTTGCAAGGACGGCGGCAATGACGACCAGGCAAATCGTCTGCGTCTTGTTGTGGTCAATTGTGTCAGAAAGATCCATCGAGCCGCCGAGGTACTGCGTCATGTTGATTCATCGCAGTCAACAGCTTATCGGCACAGCCCCACCACCGGCAAACCGAATGCGAGCTTAGCCAATACTTAGCTTAGGAGGCGTTCGGAAATAACCTTAGCAAACTAACACGACCGAGTGAAACATACTGAGTTCTCGACGTCGTATGGCCTTCCGCCTCTTCGGCGCAAGCGGTTCCAGGTGGCCGTGAGCACGATAGTCCCGAAGGGACGGGATGTTGTAGCCACGGGTGCAACCCGTGGATAGAGATCGAGACGAGCGCGAAGCCCCGAAGGGGCGACACGAGTTACGCGTTGCAAGGTGGCTGACGCCACCGGCAAAGATATATTGCACTCCGGGCAGACGCACACGCAACTCGTCATAATGACTTCTGACAGAACAAACGCATGAAATTGAAACTCCTCCTGCTCGCTTGTTTTCTGTTTGGATTCTCGCAGCATCATTCCGCACTCCATGGGCAGCGGCCAAACTTTGTTGTCATCATTGCGGATGATCTGGGATACTCAGATCTCGGCTGCTACGGCGGCGAAATCGAAACACCGCACCTGGATCGTCTCGCGGCAGATGGACTCCGGTTCACCCAGTTTTACAACACGGCACGTTGTTGGCCGACGCGGTCGGCGTTGATGACGGGATACTATCCGCAACAGATCCGCAGGGATCAAATGCCGGAAGGACCAAAGGGCTTTGGTAATCGCGGAAAGCGTCCCCCGTGGGCGCAAACCATTGCCGAACGGGTTCGCGAAGCTGGCTACCGCACTTACCACAGCGGCAAGTGGCACATTGACGGTAAACCTCTTGAGAACGGGTTCGACCGTTCAGATGAAACATCCCGTGGCCCTGGTTTTTTTGACTCCGTCCGACGCGAGAATCGGGATGAAGATTTTTATCGCACGACTGCAACGGCACAACATGCGATCGATTGCCTGAAGGAACATGCGCGTGATTTTTCAAACCGGTCGTTCTTTCAGTACATCGCCTTCCACGCACCGCACTTCCCCCTGCATGCTCTCCCCGAAGACATCGCGAAGTACCGACATCGGTACGATGTGGGCTGGGATGATTTACGAAAGCAGCGATTTCAGAAGCAGAACGAGCTTGGGTTTGAGTTCTCCCAGTTGTCTCCCCTCGAACCCACACTTGGACCACCCTACGATTTTCCTTCGCAAATCGAACAACTCGGCGCGGGGGAGATCAACCGACCTCGTCCCTGGCATTCACTGAGTCCCGAGCAAAAGCGTTTTCAATCAGTCAAAATGGGTATCCATGCAGCGATGGTTGATCGCATGGATCAGGAGATCGGTCGAGTTCTTCGCCAGCTGAAGGAAATGAACTCAGCCGAGAACACGGTCGTGTGTTTCCTTTCCGACAACGGAGCAAGTGCGGAGATTATGGTTCGTGGTGACGGCCATGATCCTGAAGCCGAACCCGGATCCGCGGCAACCTATCTATGCTTGGGACCCGGCTTTTCAAGTGCCGCCAACACTCCGTTCCGAAGACACAAGACTTGGGTTCACGAGGGAGGAACGTCGACGCCATTCATCGTTCGATGGCCAAAGGGAATTGCGTCAAAAAATGAACTGCGTTCGACTGTTGCCCACGTCATCGACCTGGCTCCGACGATCCTCGACCTCGCCAAGATCACGCCACCGACAAACCAGAGTTCGCCGGCGATGAGCGGTCTTAGCCTGCGGGCGGCGTTGAATACTTCGGATGATCCAGGCCACCAAGAGCTCTGGTTCTATCATGAAGGAAATGCGGCTCTCCGTAGTGGCGACTGGAAGGTCATTCGATCTGGTGACTCGCGGCCGTTCCCGTACCGCGAAGACGTCTCGATCGACGAATTTGGTAATCCGAGTGCCTGGAGTCTCCACAACCTCAAAGAAGACAGAGCCGAGCAGAATGACCTGGCAACCCAATTTCCCGAACGCACCGCGCGGATGGTTGGGCGCTGGATCAAACTTCGAAACCAATTCCTCTCAGATGCAACAGAAGACGCGGGATCTTCAGACAGATAGCAACACCGCTTCCGCAACTAACCCGGGTCCGAACGCGAGTATCACGTGCGGACCTCGACGAACGGAGTCACGCTCGAGCATTCGCTTCAAGACGAATCCCACGGTCGGAGACGACATGTTTCCATACCGCGAAAGCACTTCGCGTGATGCTTGAAGATCCGAACGGTTCAGGCCGAGTGCCCGCTCGGTCGCATCCAAAATTCGCGGCCCTCCGGGATGCACAACCCAACCGCTTACGTCCTCGACAGCCAAATCGTGTCGAACCAGCCAATTGCAAAGCCATTCATGGAGGTGTCCTTGAATGCTTTGAGGAATCTTACTGGTGAGTTCCATGTCAAATCCGTAGTCACCGATTCGCCACGACATTTGATCTGTGCTCATTGGAATTCGAATGGAAGCACTATCCACAATGACGGGAGCGTCTTCTTCATCCGCCAATCGATGAGCACTTCCGATCACCAACGTGGAAGAAGCGCCGTCGGCGAATAAAGCATTACCGATCATCGCTTCTTCGTACCAATCAAGTCTGTAGTGCAGGCTACAGAGTTCCACTGCACAGACGAGGACCGCGGCGTTCGGATCAGCGGCGATGAGCCCTCTGGCAACACGAAGTGCATTGATCATGCCCTGGCATCCCATGAATCCCACTTGTACGCGTTCGACGCTCGCGGGCAAAGCGAGTGACTCTTGCAAATACCAGTCCAATCCGGGCGCCGAGAATCCGGTGCAGGAGACGGTGATCAAGTGAGTCACTTCGCTCGCGGGGAATGATTCTCTCGCGGAAAAGACCGTCGCGCGCTCCTCATCGCTCGCATCGGAGTTCGCGCCGAGAGCGGATTCGCAAGCCGCCAGCGCGAGTGCGGGCGCATGCTCTTGGTAGAGCGTCATGCGATCGCCGGTACCGGGACCGCGTCCAGCAGCGCCTTCGAGCGTCTTCCATTGGTATGCAACATGGTATGGCACGACCGTCTGCCTACGTTCCACGCCAGATCGTCGAAAGATCATGTCCAACAAGCGCGCTTGTCGCGGATCTTGGCAAATGAGCTCTCGCGACATCGCCAGGGCATCGGCTTGCGTCATCTCATGAGGAGGCACCGCAGTTCCAAGGCCAATGATTCGACAGTGAGATCGGTCTAGCTTGTTGAACGTAATCAACTGCGAGTTGTCCGATGGAAGGAAAGGTGGAAAGTGCGGAAACGGAAGCTCGTACCAAGCTCGAATGTCGAAGCGTCCGGGCAATGATTCTGCAACGCCGTTTCTGCGGGCCGATAAGCCGCTTCAATTCTGCCGTCCAGTCTTCTGGGAGATCGTCGTCCCAACAATCAATGCCGCGGTTGACGAAGGAGACAACCCCCAAACCGGCACGTAGTGCCCAAGCCATTCCTTCACCGGTAAATGGCTCAACATAGCCAGAGGAGTCGCCCGCAAATAGCAAGCGATGCCCACCTGAGACTCTTCGATGTCTTGTCAACGTCGTCGTTCCGAAGAACTTCGATTTCAAGTAACCGTCATCGACGGACAGATCACATCGATCCAGCATCTGTTTACAGGCTTCCGCCGGACCAAGTTCTTGAACGGCCACTCGATCGACGGCCGCCGCCAGATTGATTCGTCCGCCTTCGGTGACAACCAAGCCGACGTAACCGCGGTCGGAAACTGCGATGTGGATTGTGCCCCGATGAACATCAGCAGAAAGACTTTCCGGCGTCCAATACGCACCCAGACCAATTCTCGAGTCTTTCTCAACTACGACATCGGGGCAACGCGTCGAAACGTCATGGTGATGACTGTTGGAGTTCAAGCCGCTCGCATCGACGACCACCCGAGCACGATACGTCCGCATTTTCGCGCAAGAAAGCTCGACATGTGTTTCGGTCGAACGTTCAATCTTCAACCGCGTCTTCGAGAGGAATTCCGCACCCGCTTCGATCGCCGTTTCAGCCAAGGCGCGATCCATCGCGAATCGTGAAACCGCATGGCCACCCGGCAGAGGCAGCGTGACGGACTTTCCTTTGCAACGCAGCTCGTATCGCTTGAGTTCATGGCCACCCAGCGACGCAATCCGTTGCCAAGCACCCGCCACTTGCAGACTGCTAACAGCGTCGAGGTTCAGGCAAGCCCCGCAGACTTTCGAGCGCGGCAATTCCGAGCGTTCAACAAGCAAGACACGACGACGGCTCTTCGCCAGACCGATCGCGGCAATCGATCCTGCCAGCCCCGCCCCGATCACGATCGCATCCCAATCGCTTTCTGTTGCCTGGTCGGCCGAAAGCGTTGATGCGAGTGGATCATTCGCACTTTGCATGCCACCCGAAATCATCACTCGATCCGTCGCACAATTGAACTTGTCATGTCACGGCTCACAAACAATGAGAAAACGCTCGGGCCAGACTTTTTGCCGATGCAGGATTCGCAACCCCACTCGTTCGCAGTACTCGGATATCTCCTCAATCGTCAATGCGGCCCGCACACTGAGTGGCCCGTCAAAATGGCAAACCGGATTGCGAGTTAGAATCCGAATCCCAACTGCAGCGAGTAAGTAACCGAAACGCGAGCGAATCAAATCACTCAAGATCATCCGGTGCTTTGCCACGCGTTTCATCGAATCGAGGATTTGCAACAACGATGGTTCTTCCAGATGGTGCAAGAACAGGGACGTATAGACAATGTCGAACGAACCCGGCAAAGCATCCGCCAAGACGTCGCGGCACTGAAACTCCACGTCAACGTTCTGGCGTGCCGCGTTCTCCGATGCAAACTGAGTCGCCACCGGACTGATGTCGCAGCCGGTGATCGAAACCTCCGCGCCCGCTTTTTGAGCTCGTTTCTTCAATGCAATCGCGACATCACCGCCACCGCTGGCCACGTCGAGGATTTGGACCTTCTCCGCTGAGCAATGTTCGATGAAGGGACGCATTTGTTTCCAAAGACTGCCGGCCACGCCACTCATCCGATTGACGCGCGACAAGCCGCGCAGCGCGCCATGATGGAGTCTCGGATCCAAGTCCGGTTCATCCATCCATTCGTCTTGTCGATCGCGAAGCGACAAATTGATTTCTGACATCACCTGAACGCTGCTACCAGAGATGCCACGCACCGTAATAGCAAACGTAGATACCCAGTAGCAAATTGGTCACAGCGTGGGCCAGTACGCAATTCCAAAACTTTCCGGTCTTCGCCATCAAAAACGTAATCATTCCAAACCATAGTGCAGCGGCGACCGCCTCGCCGGGGTGCGTCAGTACCGCGTAGATCGTCGCAGCGACCCATCCTTCCCAGCCGATCTTTGAGATCGGAAACTCGTGCCATTGATCGCTTTCCACGGCCCGCATCACAAAGCCGCGTAGAAAGAGCTCCTCGGCCACGGGAATGCAGCATGCGAGCAACAGGAATCGGACGGTGAGAAACGTGACCAGTGTAGGTCCCGAATAAGTTGTGAAGGGATTCACCGCATCGCGAACTTCCAACCACTCCGTTGAGAATCCGAGTCCGCCAATGATCCGTTTCTCGGGAGAGAGACTGCAAACGCCGAGCCACAGAAAGATGCCAACGACACCGGCGATCCATCCCCAATGATCCACTTCCAGTGAGAACGTTTTGCGGATCGAAGACCAAAAGAAGACCAAAACCATCGTTACGCCGACGACTCGCGTGATCGTCAGCATCAAATAGAGCGATCCGTTTACGGTTTGACCTTCTTCGATCGGGCTGGTATCGAAAAAGGCTCCGGCGAGAAATACCATGAGTAGCGGTACGATCATCGCGGCCTTGGCGCGAAACGTCTCGCTCACAAGAGACTCGATTCGACTTCGCGGCTGTAGACGGCAAGGGCGGTCTCGAACGTTTCCGCAGAAATTTTGTACTCGGGGTTTGAGTCCGTGTATCGGTTCGAATGCTCGACCAATACCCGATACAGGAAGCGAAACAGATGCCGTGGAACGCGAAGCGAATGAAAAGCCGAAATGATCCGTTTGTATTCAACGCCGTCGAAGAGGTCCTTGGGCTCCGGTGTTCGATTGTCGGCAGCGCATGCCATCATCCGAGCGCGAGCCAAATCGTAGAGCGATTCACCGGTCCATTGAAATGATGGAATGACGTTCTGCTTGTCCAATCTCGCACGTTCGTGGAAGTCTCGCGATTCTCGTTCCATTTCACGGTGAAGTTCCTGAGGGAGCATCAGCTTGAACCCGACACCGGGATGCTTCAGTAGCTTGTTATCAAGCAGTGGCCAAACGAACAACTGCATCAACTCCGACTTCCCGCCAGTCAGATGCGGCTCATCCACGCGATCCATCAGCACGATCATCCCCGCGTAGCCGAGTCTCTCAATCACCGACTGGAACTTGTTCAAGAGCTCGTATCGATCGTCGGTGCGGTCGTATCGCGGAAGTGGTTGGCTTGCAAGTTCTTTCGTTGGGATCGAGTGAAGGACCTTCCGCATCGATCCGACTTCACGCCGTCCGACACGCATGTGCCGACGGATCTGTAACGCGGCGAAGTAGGTCTTGCACAACCGGATGAGATAGGGTGCCGATCCGATTAGCATCAGAACCGGAGCCACCCACAGGTAATCCCAAATCGAACTCGACGATTCACCCTCGGCGGCTTCGGCACCACCGGTGCCGGCGACCATGAAATACAGAAAACCAATCGCCACCAGCGCGGTCCAAGCGATCGCGCCCCAGCAACTGAGGTGAGCCACGGTATTTCCGAAGCCTAGCTTCTTTCTCAAATGGTTCCAACGCTCGACAAAGGCGCCGTCACTCGACTGGTCGTAGCAAGAAGCCAACAGCAGCAAGTCTCGTGACGCGGTCCGGTCGAGCGAGCGGAGTTGACCGTCTTCGATCCCATCCTCGACATGCTCGGGCTTGAGGATCTGATCGACCAATCGGGTCACGCTGAGACACAGAATCGCATCCATGTGGTCCCAGAGCTTCCATTGCTGCAGCACCCGCTCCGGCTTCCGATTGGTTCGTCGGCTCATCCGTTCACTGAAGTGATCGAGGAACGGATTGAAGTCGTCGTAAGCGACCGTGTAAACGCGACGAGTCGGGTTCTCCTGATTGAAGCGCTTTAAATGCCTCAGCACTTGCAAACGCATGGCCGTCTTGCCGGATCCCTTCGGACCGAACACGATCGCAGTGGAAGGATCCTTTGGATCACCGTAGACCTTGTCCCAGACGGGATGATACGCGTTCGCGATGCAGTGTTCCTTGAACACGAGATCGGTCTGAGCATCTTCTTCCGCGAACGGATTTCGGATGATGCCATGATGTTCGAGGAAGCTTTGGATATTCATTCGTCGCTTCGGAGTGTGCGTCAAGCTGGAGGTTTGGAACGCCTCTATTCTCCGATAGATTTAACCATCTTGACGAACTTTTCGCGATTGGACTTCACGGTTTCCTGCGGCCCGATCATCTTGACAAAATACAGTCGACCGCTGGGAGCCGCCAAGATCGCACCGGCCATCGCATAGTTTTCACGTTGGACGACCTTACCGCCGGAAAACGGCCCGCCGCCCATCCGCTCTTCGAACGAGCCGTTCACATCGATAATGTGAACTTCGAATTGACCGACCGTCATCTTCTCGACGTTTTGGTCTTCGGGCTTGCCACCCGCAAATTGTCCCTTCCATCTTTGGATATTCGGCTCAATGCCTCCGCCGGCAGCCATCATGGTCAACCGAGCCGCCTTGTCCTCTTCGCCAACCTTGAACTCGTACTCGAGGATGCGTGACTTCGGCTCTGTCCGCTTAAACTCGGCGGGAATTTCCATCGAGTATTTTTTCAACACTTCGACCTTTGTGGCTTCGGCTGTGTCTTGAGAGGACACGATGCCGGCGAATGGTAAGCCGACAAAAATGATAGCGATGGCCGGGACTATGGATCTAAAACGCATTTACTTGCTCCAGTTGGAAAGTCAGTTCTGAGATCGAATTCATTCACCGCCGCCGGCAACGACCAGCAAAACGATGATAAGGGTGATGACTAGCACCGCCAGAAACACCATCGTCGCAATCCGACGCGTGTTACGTTTCTTGCGCGTTGTACCGATGCTCGAATCACCCGACAGAGACGCTTGCTCGGTGATCGGATAACCGAGACGGCTGGTTTCTTCCTGTGCGAAGGACCTTGTCTTTCGTGTTCGAGAGTCATCCGACTGAAACACATCGTGACTCGCCGGTGCCACCGGACTTGGCAATTGATCAGCGATGTCGGCAAGTGCTTCAGATGCCTCACGCCATTGGGGCCAACCGTCGCGCCAAAGAAGCGCTGTTCGTGCGACCCGCCCCTCTTTGATCCAGACGTGCAGCACGTCTGTCGTCGCGGGGCCATATTGACCGCCGCTTGGCGGGCGGACGTACCAAGTCGCTTCCGCGTCATCGGCCAGCAGTTCCGGACCTCCGGCCTGTTGTTGTGCCGGCCCAACACCGTTGGCTTGGGAGCTTGACGCTAGCGGACCGGTGACGCTCTGTTCTGCAGCCGGTGTTGTATTTGATTTCGTTGCTGCTGCGACGGCAGCTTGTGTCGTCGCGAGATCCGCAACCGGGTCACTCACCGACGCGTGAGCCGATTTGGGCTGGTCGGACGAAACGCTATCGGAACTTTCGAGTGGAATCGAAGTCGCGGCATCTTCCTTCGGAATTCGAAAACGAACCTGACACTTGGGACAGACGCCCCGCTTTCCGGCGAGCTCGTGCTTGATGTTGAGCGGTATCCCGCAATCGTGACACGAAAAACGTATTCCCATGGAATCGCTGCGAAAGGGACGATGACTGCAATCAGCCAAAGTGTACTCCATCCACTCCATCCGGACCATTCACCGAGGGACTGACGGAGCGGGGATCTCCCTTAAAGGGCCGTCTCGCGCTGCATACTCAGGGTACGCGTGATGCGGCTGCCCCCCATAAACTGACCGGGAACAAAGGAATTGGCATCCAAATCCACGTCGACGGTCAGCGTGATCTCTGCCGTATCGTTGTCGATCACGCTGGGCGAAACCGATATCGACGAACTGCGTACACCGATCGTGCCCAATACCGATTCCGCCCTTGTCCGAGCGTCGCTTGCCGTTGCACCCGGAACGATTGCCACGCGACAGCCTTCATAGACCGCGTTATCGACCGTATGACGAATCATCGCGACACGACAGAACTCGAAAGCGGCGAAGAAGAACAGAAATAGGATCGGAATCGTAATGGCAAACTCCACCACGACGGCACCGCGTCTGGGGTGGTTGCGAGAAGATGACTTCGTATTCATTCCGTAATCACCGTTCCGAGAGTAAGAGCGATTTCACGATAGGCCTCCGCGAGTTCAGCGGCGCTCAATGCGTGATAGTGTTTTCCGCCTCCGATTGCTGCGACTGCCGACATCCGTGCTTGATCCGCATTGCTTCCAAACGTGATCGTGTGGATCTGAATGCCATCCGCAGCAAGTACCGTTGCGACGGTGCTGGGTTCGGCGCCGCGATTGTGGCGTCCATCGGTCATGACGACCAAGGTTCGTTCAACAAAGTCACTCGATCTTCCACGAGACATGATCGACGATCCTGCCTCCATCCCGCGACTGATGCTGGTGAAACCGCCGATGGGCAAACCCGCCAGCGTGGAGGAAATGAGCCCCAGATCAGACGTGAGGTCCTGATCTTCACTCGATGTCGCGTTGTACGATGCAAGTCCCACCTCTTCCTCGACGGGAGTGTCATTCAGCGTGTTGATGAATACGTCGATCGCAAATTGTAAGTCTGTGAACTTGCTGCCATTCATCGAACCGCTACGATCGACAACCAGCACAACGTCGCGTTCGATGTACGTTGCCGTCGAGACGAGTTCTGGCTCAAACGTGCTGAAGCCAAGAACATTTCCAAAGAACAATGGGATCGCTCCACCGGCAGAGCTTTCCGTGCGACTTCCCGTCACACGAACACTATTGAGCGGAGTCGAACCTGAACCGAAAACGAACCTGCCCGAAGTATCCATATCGCTTCGGCCAAACTCGAAGTCACTCGGACGAAGGAGGAGCGGGTCGCCGTTGACCAAGTTTTCCTCGGCGATCTCCTGTCCCCGCTGAATCGCCAGCGACTCGTCAAATGTGTTCGAAAGCTCCTGCGATGCCGCCTGCGCTGCGGCATCGGTTGCCGAACGCAATTCCGTTCGTGACAGATGCATGTGCGCGATGTCGACCGAAAACGCAACGGTGGCAAGAAAAGCGACCAACATCAACACGATCAGTACCAACATCGCACCACGACGTCGTGACGGACGCCTTCTGTACTTCGTTGATACGTTCACTGCGGTTCGCATGGTCTTACTCTTTCAACATGACGACGCGAGCCGTCAGAACACGATTGGTAATGAAGTCACCGGCGAGCGGGCTATTGGAATTTGTCGGAGCCGATACTTCGCAGACGATGCGGTCGCCACGCTCCAGTCCATCAACGCCGTCGGGGAATCGAATGTCGTAGTCGTTGACAAGGCGAGAATCCAGGATCGCTTGCGCCCTCGCCAACGCATCCGCCTCATTGCTATCCGGTTTGGAGGCTTCACGGATGCCCTCGTAACTTGCCACCGAGAGCGACTGCTTCAGAAAGATGAAGCTTGACGCCTCGATCGATCCAAAAACGAGCAAAACGATGACGGGCAAACAAACGGCAAATTCGACTGCCGCTGCGGCTCTTCGGTTGACGTGACGCTTCGGACCGAGCGGGATGCGTCTTCTGACTCTGTCTTTTTGCATCGAATCAGTCCTTCGTGCCGTCTTGTGATGGCTCTTTCTGATCGCCATCCCGCAACCGCATCACGTCGTTGAAGTTACCCGCGATCTCCTGCCAAAAGTCGCTTTCACGAAATTTCAAGGGAGCGACCGCACGACCCTCTTTCAGGTCAATGAGCGCCCCACGAAGTCGCGTGATCGGGCCGGCGAAGCGATGACTCAGCTTCAACGTGTCCCACACAAAAGCGGGAATGAGCGCCATCGTGATGACGAAGAATGGCAGAAACCGGCGCACGGTTGCTGCGAACGATTCCGCCATTTCCCCATCGGGCTGCTCAAACAAACGCATCCAGAAGGTGAGTGCGATCGTGTTGCAGATGAAGAACAGGACCCAGTGCAAAGCAACTCGGCGTATGAGCGTGCCCTGTACTTCCGAGTCGACCAGAGTCCGACTTCGTTTTGCTGGAACGGTAGCCATGTCGTTGTGTGTTCGCTTCAGTTGGCAGAATAACCCGCAGAAGCAGAACGCGCGATTCCAACCGGAATATCGTCAGCCTTGCTCGACGGGTGTGAACCTCTTGGGAAGCGTAGGACACGATTCCGAACGTGAGGGAAGGAATTCGGCAGGGACACCGGAATCGAAGTCGTGGCAACTCGCGCAGGAAGACACACCGGGCGCGTCAATTACCAAAGCGTCTTCCGGGCCCGCTCTGGCCATTCACGATCGTACGTCTCGCCACCGACGCGATTCTCACTCAGTTTTGCCAGTATCTGCCCGGCCGTCGGAATCGAATCATCGTCAACAAATCGATCGGGATTCCAAAGTTCGGAACGCACGATCGCACGAGCACACTGGAAGTAGACTTCGCCGACATGGACAACCACGACCGACCTGGGCGGGCTTCCTTTGACCGAGAACGACTCCAACAAGTTCTCCTCGATACTGATCGTTGCCGTGCCGTTGATGCGCAGCGTCGTCCCCGATCCGGGTATTAGAAACAGCATGGCCACGCGAGGGTCTTGCACGATATTGCGAAGTGAGTCGATCCTGTTGTTGCCGCGACGATCCGGTAAATGGAGAGTCTTGTCATCGATGACCCGAACGACACCGTCAAGGT
>JBCCOI010000039.1:0-24223 GCA_039025515.1 Planctomycetota bacterium | reverse complement strand
TCGCTTCCTACGACGAGGATAACAACAATAGGCTTTCGGAAGCGGAGCTGAGAGTCAAAGGAAATGTTCGCTCGGCGATGGGAGGTTTCATCCGAGGCCACGCACGAGAACTCGACCGAAACGACGACGGCGTGCTGACTCGAACGGAAGTGGTCGACAACGCGGTAAGGATGTTCACCAAAATCGATGCAAACGAAGACGACAAGATTAGCCCAACCGAGCTCGAATTCACCCGTCGCACCGACAACGATTCGAAGGCTCCAGCTCGCAATCCGAAACGAGAGCGGACCGCCTTGCACGACTCAAAAGCTAGTTCGCCTGATTTGGCCACCGCCACATTGCCGACCAACCAAGCAACTCAACCCAATTTCATCTTCATCCTTGTCGACGACATGGGCTGGAAAGACACGGGGTTTGCGGGCAACGGTTTCGTCGAAACTCCCAATACGGATCGAATCGCACGCGAAGGAATCGTCTTCAGCCAGGCTTACTCAAGTGCTCCAAACTGTGCGCCCAGTCGAGCATGCATCATGTCGGGGCAGTATCCGCCCCGGCATGGGATCTACACGGTTGTCGACGAAAGACACGCCCCCGGTTCGGTTCACCACAAAATCCTTGCTGCTCACAGTGAAGATACGATGGATACCGACGTTATCACGATTGCCGAATGTTTCCAGCGGGCTGATTACGCAACCGCCGCATTTGGAATGTGGAATCTTGGCAGAGGTCGCTCAGGTCCCACTACCGCCACGGGTCAGGGATTTGATCTTTACAGGAAGCCGCAGGATCTCGGATTTGATAGACAATCTTACTTCGATCGCGATGGCAGGTTCATCACAGACGTCTTCACTGATTTAGGTATTCGGTTCATGGAAGAGAACAAAGAGCGACCGTTCTTTCTCTACCTTCCCTATCACGCCATTCATGCTCCTTTCAAGCCGAAAGCTGAGCTTTTGGCAAAGTATCAGCGCAAGGCGAGAGCGATTGGCGACCGGGATGCAGATCCTGTTTACGCTTCAATGGTTGAATCCGTCGACCAGAACGTGGGGCGCATTATGGATGCACTCGAGCGTTTGGATCTTTATGACAATACGATGGTCATCTTCACTTCAGACAACGGTGGGCTCCCACAATTCGTTGCACCGCTTAACGGCAGTAAAGGAGCCTTGTACGAAGGCGGCATCCGCGTCCCTGCGTGCGTGTGGTGGTCAGGGATCAACGACGCAGGTCGGACTTGTAACACCCCGATTCTTGGCATGGACTGGTACCCCACGATGCTTGACGCTGCGGGCATTCAGCGTCCTCAGCAAAGGCTGGACGGGGCGAGCGTCCTGACAGTCCTTCAGAACACGGGAAAAGTCAACCGCGACGCCGTATTCTGGCATTTCCCCAGCTACGTCGGTCGAGGCGCTCCTTCGAGCGCGATTCGGATGGGCGACTGGAAACTGATTGAGCAATACGAAGACCGCAGCATCGAGCTCTACAATCTTGCCACTGATATCAGCGAATCACGAAACCTAGCGCAGTCTGAATCAGCAAAAGCAAACGAGCTTTACGCTCGTTTGATGTCATGGCAAAAGGCGACTGAAGCAGCGATCCCATCTGAGTCGAACCCCAACTACGACCCCTCCGCCAAACACAATCGACGCCAGAGCAAGCAAAAAGGCAGCGCAGAAAACCGGCGAAATCGAAGTTAATAAATTCTTTCACTACGCATACCCCACTTGCCAACATCCCACGTGTCGGATCCTGAACGCCGTTCGCAATCCAGTCATGCACGATGCTTTCGATAGCTGGTTGGTGATTGACCTGTCCAGCGCGTGAAGGCGCGGCGAAATGCTCTCGCGTCGCTGTAGTCGAGTCTGGTCGCGATCTCATGCATCCTGTTTGATCGATCATCGAGCAGCTTTTTGGCGAGAGTCTCCCGTGCTTCGGCGAGAATCGTCGTCACCGTCAAACCGTGAAGCTTCAGCTCCCGCTGCAGCTTGCGCAGACTGATCCCCATTTCAATCGCAAGTTCGTTTGCCGTGAACCGACCCTGCTCCGCATTGCGTTTGGCACCGGCATAGGCTCGCGACAGCACACTTCGCTCGCCGGGGACGAGCCAGCGATCTTCGATCAACTCCAGATTGGAAATGGCATAGCGAAAGAGATGTTCGTCCGCATCCTGCATGGGGTTCTCCAAGGATTCATTGCGAAAATGGATCGCGTTGCTCCGCTGCCCAAAACGCACGGGGACGCCAAAGAAAGTTTCGTAGGCCGCAAGGGTGCCATTCGGCTGGTGGCTAAAATCAACCCCAGCGGAAAAATTCTCTCCCTGCGCTTCTTGAATCAATTGAAACATTGTTGCCAATCCAACCTCAGCCGCATTTCCACCGTCGACCCTATCCATCGGATGTCGAGCGTGGATTGTCGTGATCGCGTCCGTTTGCGTTAACGTGATGTCAATGCTGTCGGTGACGACTTTTCCAAATCGAATGGTTGCTTTTAACGCCGATCGCAAATTTGGGGCGTAGCGAACGAGATTTTCGTATTGACCGAAAACGGTTGGCTTCGATCCACTCACCATGTGTAAGCCAGGGGACAGATCCCGTCGCGATGGGCCCTGCCGTGACGAGTTCAAAAGACTCCAAATCGTTGGTATCGATTCTTCAGGAAGTCGAGACTGATTGTCGATCAATGCCGCACGTTTGATTCCGGTGGCCGCGGTAATCTGAGTCATCGAGACACCACAACTGATCGCGTAATTGACGGTCGCTGCAATGAGCGGTGTCGCGACAAGAGCTCGCTTTGTTCGCGTCGACTCAACGTCACCCGCGGCTTTGAACTTGGGTGAAGAATGCTGATTCACCGTCTACACCTCCAATTTGTCCTGTCGCTTCGGCATCGGAATCATCCCGAGAGGGACCGATCGCGTCTGACGGTTGTGAAGCGAGATTTGAATCATGCGTTGGACTTCCAAGAGGAGAGATTCGATGTTCATCTTGGCTCACTCCTTGGCTGAATCGCCTGAATGGTCTCGCCACCATCGTAAAGCGCTGTCGTTGGTCCACTGACCGTGAGTGCTGCATGACCGAAGCGCGTCCCGAAATTCGGCGGCCGTTTGAAACCTTTTGTCCGGCTCCTTTGACAATGCCCTAAGAATCACTTCCTCCAAATCAGCGGGGATTGCGGGGACTGTCTCACGCAACGGGCGTGGAAATCGCATGCGGTGGGCCCTCAGAAGTTCGGCCACTGAGCCGCCGGCAAAGGGAGGCTCTCCGGTTAACATGTGGTAGGCAACCGCACCTAGTGAGTAAAGATCGGCGCGACCATCGACTCGGTCGTATTCAACTGCCTGTTCCGGAGCCATGTATAGCGGCGTCCCGCTGAAACGACCCTGAGTTGCGTCTCCGGTAGTCGAGTCGCAGTGTTCCTTGACAAGTCCAAAGTCAAGCAGCTTTGCGACGTCCAATTCGCCGCCACGATGAGAAACAAACACATTGCCAGGCTTGATATCACGATGAACAAGACCCACCAAGTGCGCTTCGTGAAGCGCACCGCAAACTTGTTCCAATAAATAGACAACCCTCGCGGGCGGCAAAGCACCTTCGCGATGCATCAATTCGTCCAGGCTCATTCCTGGAAGCAGTTCCATCACGTAATAGAATGTCGAATCCTCGGTTCGTCCGTAGTCGTAAATCTCGACCGTATTCCAGTGAGTCAACTTTGCGGTGGCACGGACTTCTTTTTCAAATTTCCGAATCGCATCGCTATCAAACCGACCATTGGGGCGAATGAGCTTGATTGCACAGGGCCGTTTGAGAAGAACATGCTCGGCAAGGTAGACCTCGCCCATACCCCCGGAACCAAGATGTTCTTTCAGGCGATATTGTCCAAGTTGCTTTGCTTTGAACGCTTCGCGGCGCGACACGTTGATGACATGGGTCGCAAAGGTTGCGACAAGGGCTGAAATGATGGGAAATGGCAGCACCGTTTCAGCACGGTCGTTTGCCAACAATGAAGACAACTCTGGTATTCGGTATTGTTGAATCGCAAGAATGACGTACGGGATAGCCGCAATCGTCATCATGATGGCAGCCCCGCGACGCCATGTGTTTGGGATAAACGCGCCGTATATAAAAATAATCACACACCACGAATTGAAGAACCGTTGCTTGGTCGATGAGACCGAAACAGCATCGCCGGCGGTGGTGAATTGATCAAGCTTGATGAACATCACAAAGGAGATCAGCAGCACGATCGACCCGAACATAGCGTATTCAATGAAGCGCAAGGCTCGGAACGAGAGCTGTGGCCGGAAACGCAGTATCGCAACCAATCCAAAAGCAATCAACAAAGTCGGGACCTGAATAAACCAGGCACCGGTTTCACCAAGCAGTAGTGTCCTGATCGACGCGGATGAGACAATCAGAACGTTGACAAGGGCTGCAGCCAAAAGCCGTCGATGCAGAAGCGACGTGACCTCGTCGGCATACTGAGGCTGACTGCCAACGATGAACCCGACGTCTGGTCGCGACACATCCATCGAGCGATCTGTCGAATCATGAACGGCGGCATCGTAGACAAGCGTCGGCTGCAGGCCGGTGCCGACATCGTCCGCTGAGCCATTCGAATCACCCATCAACCCGCTACCTTCAATTCGATCAGATCACGAAGGTGCGTTGCGGCAGCTAACAGCGGCGTGGTCGTTCTGAGCGTTCGTGACTGCAACAGTGCCCCTTCGACCGTCGAAATGATCACGGACGCGAGTGACTTTGCCGCTCTTGTCGAGACTCCTTCACCACGAAGGCTGTCGACGTACAGCTGCTCGAGCGAATCGAGAGTGGCGGCGCAGACGGCACGACAGGCCTCGCTCGATTCATCACAGATCTCTCCCGCCGCCGAGAACGGCAGAAACTCAGGGCAGTTTTCGCTTTCGATCATGCTCGCGAGCGACCGTAGCAACCGATACGCTGCGTCGCTGGTCGACTTCGATTCGGACAAACATCTTCGGTTTGATGCCAACGCATGCTCGGCTTGTCTTTCCATCGCGGCAACGAGCAGCTCGCTTTTGCCCCTAGGGAAAAAGTGATAGAGCGAACCCTTGTTGGCGCCGCACGCCGTCAGCACCGATGCGAGACTCACGTCGGGGGTTCCTTGACGCAGCATCAGGTCATGAGTTCGTTCGACAAAAGCATCGCGTGTTAGTCGGTTCATAATCTCAAAGCCCGTCAACCTGCTCGCTCGCATCCGTCGCTGAGTCACGACGCTCAAAAGCACTTGACCGCTCGGTCCACTACGTTATTCTCCCTGGACCGTTTGGTCAATCGGCCGAGCCGAGCGCGATGAAATTTGGCGACCAAGTCCGAGCAACCGGAGGCTGGGCCGATCCGACCGAACGCGGGTATCTCGGTCAACGTTCATGTCGCTGACTCGTTGGATCAAACGGATCCTGGACCAACGAAAACAACGACAACCATGACGAAAGCGGTGCTGTCCGGCTAGCCGGGCGGGTCCGTTCTAGCCATTCACTTCAATTCTGGAGCGCGAATCGATGACCAAAAGTACGATCGTTTACTGGATGGTAACGACATTATTTTGCCTCGCGATGGGCGCGGCCGGTGTCCTGAATCTGATCCGATTTGAAGGACAACAGGAATCGATGACTGCTTTGGGCTATCCGGTCTACCTGATGTCGATCTTGGGCGTCGCGAAAGTCCTGGGAGTCATCGCGTTACTCATTCCAAAGACGCCCTTGTTGAAAGAATGGGCGTATGCAGGATTTACGTTCGATCTGCTGGGCGCGTCGGCTTCGCACGCATTCGTAAAGGACCCCACACCGGAGATCATTGTTCCATTGGTCGTTCTGGCCGTCGCAGTCGCGTCGTACTTTCTGCGACCAAGCAGCCGTCGTTTGCAGCCCGTGGCGACTTTACAAAATGGCTGATTCTGTCCGGATACGCTTTGCCATTTGCATCGTCCTTTGGATGGTGATGCCAGGTTTGGTTGGAGCAACCGAACGCATGAATGTGTTGCTACTGGCCGTGGATGATTTGAACACATGGTTATTGGGCGAAACAAATCCTTACGAAGGAAAAGTCGTCGCGCCAAACATTCGTCAATTTGCCGCACGCAGCGTCGTCTTTCGACATGCCTACACCGCCAGCCCTTATTGCTCGCCGTCTCGTACCGCTCTGTTGTCTGGCGTCAGCCCTTGGAAGTCGGGTGTTTATGACAACGGTGTGAATACGAACGCGAGCGAATCGCTGAATCAGGCGACCTCTTTACCGCTTCTGTTTAAGGCGGGTGGCTACTTTACCGCGTCGTACGGAAAGATAGCTCACGGATGGAAAACGAAGGGAGCATGGGATGATCTGCTTCCTCACAAACGAGATCCCGTTCCTCCCACGGCTCCTCTATCCCCTGCGGGAAGCGGCGAACATGACTGGGGGCCAACGCATCTGTCGGAATCTGAGATGCGTGACACCATCTATGCCGATCGCGCAATCGCTCAGCTCAATCGCGATCATGAAAAGCCGTTTTTTATTGCATGCGGACTCTTCCACCCTCATATGCCCTGGTACGTTCCGCAAAAATACTTTGACTTGTTTCCGCTTGGCGACGTCGTTTTGCCAAAGCGGAATGCGAACGACCTAGACGATTTGCCAGCGCTTGCCAGCCGAGTCTTGACCAAACGCAAGGTGTTTGAGCGAACCGTAGCGGCGGGTGAGTACAAGAAAGCCGTGCGGGGGTACCTTGCGACGACCGCCTATGCTGACGCTCAAGTCGGAAGAGTGCTCGATGCACTTGATGCGAGTCGGTATCGCGACAACACGCTTGTGGTCTTGATTAGCGACCATGGTTTCCATCTGGGCGAGAAAGATCACTGGCAAAAGGCGACGCTTTGGGAAGAAGCGACGCATTGTTTGCTGATGATTCGTGTCCCGAAGAATACCGCGAACGGATTGTCGTGCAATCGTTTCGTGTCGTTGCAGGACCTCTACCCGACGTTGGCGGAAATCTGCAATTTGACCAAACCTCCCTACGTTGAAGGTCGTACGCTTTCAACACTGCTGCACGATCCCGGTGCGGATTGGGAAAGTACTGCGATCAGTGCTTTGTACGAACGTTTCATCACGATCCGAACGGATCGATTTCGCTACATCCGCTATGCCGAAGGACAGGAAGAACTTTACGACATGGTCGAGGACCCGCATCAATGGGAAAACTTAGCGAACCGGGTAGAACATTCCGACAACTTAAATCGGCACCGAGCGTTGGTTCCCGCGATATCGTCGATGGCGGTTCCGCTAGCGTCGAAGAAGCGGAAGGGAATTTCCTTGCCGTCGCTTCGACGCAGTAAGCCATGACCACGGACCAGACATCCGAAATCCTACGGCTTCGCACGGTATGTCGTGGTCTAGATTCCCCATTGGGTTTCGTGCCCACGGACGATTTGGGGACGCTGTCCACCTTCGCACGGTGGAATTTCCAAGTCGTGGGTCGTCTCCACATGACCGAATACGCCGACAAATTTCGATTGAACGTTCTTACTGTTTGCGCGTTGGACCTGGGTTCCGAATGGATTCGGATCGACTCTTTATCAGGGGTCGATTGAGACATCGATGGGGACACATGCGTCAGACGGGACGGGTTGACCCACGAAGTCTGTGAGTCTGGGTCGTGTGGCGGACTGGAAAGCCTTCATTTCAAGGACTGGGATTATTTTCAGAATTAATTTATGAGTTTCCATATGACCAAGAGTTGTTGCAGGGCGCTCGGCATGGCTTTGCTAAGTCTGCTGTTTTTCATGATTGATGCGGGCCTGGTTGCCGGTGCGAAGCCAAATGTGCTGTTCATCGCCGTCGATGACTTGCGGTCGCAGTTGGGTTGTTACGGCGATACCCAAATGGTGACGCCAAATATCGACGCGCTCGCATCCCGCGGCGTCTTGTTTCGCAACCATTATGTTTCGAATCCAATCTGCATACCTTCGCGAGCGGCGATGCTAACCGGTTTGAGATCGGAGCGGACACGACAGGTCTATGGGCCCGCGAAATGGATCGATGTGCCGAATGTTCAAACCGTGGGTCGCACGTTTGGAAACGCTGGATACTTTACCGCTTCGCTTGGCAAGATTTGGCATGTCGCTGGAAAGGTACCTGCCGATAAACAAGATCGTTTTGATTTTGTTTGGAAGGATCGAGACGATTCGATCTATGCCGATCCAAGATTATCAAAGCTCCGTGAGCAGCTTGACTACGGCGACAGGGTGGCTGCAAAAGCGATCAAGTCACAGCTTCCCGCCGTGGAAGGTCCGCTAGAGGTTTCCGATGACGTGTACAATGACGGCTTGATCGCGAATGAGTGCATTCGTTTGTTGAGGCAAGTTGCGGGATCTGAGCAGCCGTTTTTGATCATGGCAGGCTTCAAGAAGCCCCACCTCCCCTTCAACGCACCAAAGAAATACTGGGATCTGTACGATTCCGCCGATCCGCCCGGCACTCCAATGCGTGAGTCGCTCCCCAAGGGTGCGTCCAAGTCCGAGCTGCGGAACAACCATGAACTTTGGAAGTATGCCGAAGGGTTCAGCAAACGAATGCCTCCCACGGGAGCCGCTGCCGCCCGGTTGCGTCATGCGTATGCTGCTTGCATCAGTTACGTCGATGCGCAAATTGGTAAAGTGCTAACAGAAATGGATCGGCTGGGTCAAACCGACAACACGATTATCGTTCTGTGGAGCGATCACGGTTATCAACTGGGGCACCTGGGAAGCTGGACCAAGTTGACGAATTTTGAGATGACGGCTGGATCGCCGCTGATCATTTCAGCACCGGGTTATCGAAGCGCAGCGATATCTCACAAGTGCGTCGAATCGGTTGATCTGTTTCCAACGCTCTTGGATCTCTGTGACCTCCCATCACTGCCAGTGAGCGACGGTGTTTCGCTTCGTCCACTCTTGCAAGACCCGAATTCAAGCGAATGGGACCGGCCCGCCTTTCACCTGGTCAAGCGGGGTAGGGCGGGTGGTGTAGGACGCGCCATACGAGACGAGCGATTTCGCTACATCGAATGGAGGAAAGGTTGGGACCAAAATAGCCGAGTGGTTGAGGTGGAGCTTTATGACTATCGGAGCTATCCAGAGGAACGAATCAACCTGGCGGATGATCCCTCGTATGCCTACCAGCGAGAGCGGCTTGCGAAACTGCTGTGGACTTGGCAATGAACAAAGCAGGAGGCGATTCAATTTGGAAACACTCCGACTCGTTTCTTCAACTGGCTTGCGTTTTTCATCCGTCAAAAAGTGGGCGTCGGCCGGATTGACGTTTGATTTGCTCCGGGGCTTCGGCGTCTACTCTAATCGCATCGGCGAACGAGCCTCCGCAAAACGATCGATGTGCGGCGAAATCCGCTGCAATATGGCTAGGTGTAGCTCCGACATGCTGGTATCACGTCGAAACTCGAGTTGACGTCCGCTACGAATCGTCCCGCCACCCTTCCCTGCCAGCAACAACGGCAGGTTCCGTTCGGCGTGATGGTGCCCATCGGCGAGGCTTGATCCATACAAAATCATCGAATTGTCAAGCAACGTTTGGCCGTCCGGTTCTTGAATGGACTTCAGCCGACTCAAAAAATACGCAACCTGCACGTTATGCCAGTGACTCACTCGATTGTACTGCTCGCGCTTTGCGGCAGGTGATTCCCACGAAGTCATGCCGTCATCATCCTCCGTTCGACCCGACGCGTCGCGCCAATGGGAAAGGGCATGCCATGTTCCTTGCACGCCATCAATGAAATTGAAATAGCGGTTGCTTTGCCCGTGGTCCAGCATGAATGTCGCTACACGCGTCGCGTCAGACCAAAATGCGAGAACCATCAAATCGAACATTGATCGCATGTATTCCTGATGGTCCGATGGAATATCACGCTCCGGACGCCGCAAATCCGCGCCGGAAATACCTTTGTCTTCGAGACGCTTCGCTTGTCGGCCAGAAAACTCCATGCGGCGTTCGATAGCGCGGATCGACTGCAAATACTCGTCAATCTTCCTTCGGTCTTGAATGCTGCCAAGTCGTCGCATCCGTCGTGCGTCTTCCAGCACACCATCCAAAATCGACGCTTCACCTTGCGTGTTTTGGTTGGATCGAAACATTCGATCGAAGACGACTCGCGGTTCCACATCACGGGGAACTGGCCCCGAGTCCGACCAGGAGATCGAATTGCGGACAAGACTGTTCGAGAAATAGCCTTCCCCCTTAAGCGATAACTCAAGGGACGGAAGGAGCGTTTGCTTGCCCACCGATCGAGCGACAATCTGATCCGCCGATAATCCTCCCGCGTCGATGTGACGGTCGTCATAGCTGCCACCTGTAAGCCAAGTCGCTGTCCCCGCGGCGTGACCGTTCCCGCGGGGTGTCCAGACGTTTCGCGGAAGAATGAGATCTTGCTTAAGCGATTCGAAGGGCTTCATCCATCGATTCAACGCTTCGATGCGTCCATCGCGTGCAACTTTCTCGGCGCCCCAAGCGTCGTCAGCAATGCCGTTGGGCACGTACAGATAAGCGGCCCGAATTGCGCGAGCGGAGTGGTCGCCACCTGGCGATGCCGAAGTCGTCATGACGTCCAGCAAGGGCAGGCTAATTGCGGCGCCTGCGCCACGGATCATCGCTCGGCGTGAGATTACAGGACGTTTCATGGCTGAACTCGCTTGTATCGGAAGGGGTAGCTTTGAACAATTTCATGAACCAAGGATTGAAATCGATTTTCCTCCATCCCAATCTTCTTAATAATGTCTCGCAATGCGGGCTCGTCGTAGTATTCGAGTTGCCGTCCCAAAGCGTACGACAGCATTTTGCTGGATACCTGTCGAACAAGATCTTTGGAACGCGTTTCCGACAACACTTCATTGAGCCCAGCTAGGCCAGCGAATCGAGTGCCGTCGGGAAGAACGCCACTGTCGTTAATGGATTGACGATGCATCCGCGTCCGATAGCGTCCAAACCAATCGTAACGTTCCAGAGCGAGGCCAATCGGATCCATTTCGCGATGACAGGCATTGCACTGGGCCGATTCTCGATGGCGGGCAAGCTTTTGTCGCGTTGTCAAACGCTCGTTCTCCAAGACTTCGTCTGGAAGTTCACTCACATTTGGCGGTGGCGGCGGCGGTGGCGTGCCCAACAGGGTATCCAGCACCCACTTGCCTCGGACGACTGGGCTGGTGCGATTGGGGAACGATGTTGTCGCCAAAATGCTGCCGTGTCCGAGAATGCCGCCCCGTGGATCGTGACGCAGACTGACGCGTCGCATCTCATCTCCCTTCACGCCACGCAGGCGATAGTGATTCGCAAGTTCCTCGTTGACAAAGGTAAAATCGGCATTCAACAGACGTCCGATCGATTCATTCTCATTCACCAGTGATCGAAAGAGCATCGACGTTTCATCCCTCATGGCTTTCATTAGCGATTCGGTACACCACGGATTTTCGATCGGGTCGAGGCGAATCCGTGTTCCGAGGTGTTGCGAGCCGAGCCACTGTGCCGCAAATAATTCACCCAGTGCATCCGACCGTGGGTGCG
This sequence comes from Planctomycetota bacterium, assembly GCA_039025515.1. GTDB lineage: Bacteria > Planctomycetota > Planctomycetia > Pirellulales > Pirellulaceae > Stieleria. The sequence goes on along the minus strand of JBCCOI010000039.1, from coordinate 12,665 downwards.
AAAGCATGCGATCGACTTGCTCCCGAAGCACGTTCGGCTGCAAAAGCTCACCGGTCGCGGCGAGAGTAAAGAGCTGATCGTCGGGCATGGATGCCCATAGAAAATACGAAAGCCGTGTGGCGAGTTCCCACGCGTCAACTTGATGATCTGCACTGTCAGGTGGCGAGGACTCAAACTTCAACAAGAATTGGGGTGAAATCAAGGATTGACGGATGATCGACCGGATCGAATCGGAATGGTCAATGCCCCGACTCCGTAGCCGCTGGTAACGACTCATGATCTTTTCGCGTTCTTGATCATCAAGCTGCCTTCGAAAGGCCCGGCCCACAAATCGGAAAAGGATGTCTCGGGCCACCTTTGACTCAGGTTCTGAACGACTTGGCTGTTGGATGAAAACGGCCGCCAACGCTGTACGTTGCCGTTGGGTCTTCGGTGTGGCCGGCAGCAGAGTTTCGACGATTTCGTCAGCCGCCGTGATATACCGTTCCATCAACGTCGGCTGCAAAAACAGCGTATTCGCACTGTTGTGAAATCCACTCTCGCCGGCAAGTTCATCAGGAAACCGTTTGGCAATCTGGACCTCCACCCCAAAAAGGTCACCCACAGTCCGATCGTATTCATCGTGCGTCAGTCTGCGAGTCATCTCAAAACCAGGGTTGCGAATCTGGTCATAGTCAAAGTTATTGACCAAGTGATGCAACGACAGGACGAGCTTTTCGCGATCGTGTCGATCGGGCGTTTCAGCATCTTCCGGTGGCATCACATGATTTTTTGTTTGTTCAATCACGTTGATCCACTTGGATCGATTGATGACCAAGGGCGTTTCAGCGATCAGCGTCTCGAAGTTTAAATCGCCTGATGCACCTTCATTGCTATGACAGTCGTAGCAATGCCTTTTCAGTAATGGCACCACATCCTTCTTTAAATCAGCCTCGCGATACCGCGCGAGCGACTGCTCATTAATCTGTACTGGGGACTGCCCAAGGTCCTCATCAGTTGTTTTGGATTCTTTTTCGTCTCCGTTCTCGTTCGACAATTTGTCGATCCGTCGCTTCATCGACTCGGCTTCTTCGATCTCATCTTCTTCTATTGCCCTGATCCATTGCCCAACGGCTTCGACCAATTCGGATTCGCGGTCAATGGAGTCTTCGAGTTTGCTGATCTGATTCGTCACCCGCTCGAGTTCCTTAGCCTTCCCCTCGGCATTCTCCAGTTTGGCGAGCAAGGCAAGCAGACGAGTCAGCCGTTCATTGTGCAACGAAAGCCGATCGCGAATTTTGCGGTTCCCCTTTCCGCTAAGCTCACTGAGAAATTCGAGATGCCACGAGATGTCTTGTTGTCTCTCTCGAGTGGCACGAATTCGCCAAAGCGCGTCGATCTGTCTTTCGATCTGCTGATGTTGTTGAGAAAGGGCGTCGGCCTCCGACGGCTCGAGATCATCGCGTCGAAGCCGCTCGTCAAGTTTCTCCCAGGTAATCTGCAGCTGCCGCAACTTTGAGATATTCTGAATAACCTTGCTTAGTCGCTCGCGTTCGGCATCCAACCGATTCAGCTCCTCGGTAATCTCACCCTCCAATTCAGTGAGCTCGCGCACCGCTTCGCTTCGGGCGTCGAATTCGCGCGGACTGTCCTGCGGGAAGACCAAGGTGTTTGCGGTCAGCGTTAGCAATAAAGCGAATAAAAGTCGCATCGAGCGGCTCGAACGGGTGGGTGGATCGAGGACTTGGGGCTCTTCAGATGTTCCTAATCGATTGGCGCAGACACCATCCGTCCTTACACGGAAAATCGCGAATTCGCTCGAAAACGCGTCGCGGCCGGCAGCCCGCGCTCCTCAAAACCTCTGATTTGCTTGGACCACATCGGATTCGGCGCTAACATTCATGGTGCCGTTCGTGCACTTCGATTTATCGTACCACGCCCACCCCGGATTTCCCGTCGGACTGCCCCCTGATGTCGATCCCATGAACGTTTCCAAAAGCACACGTGCGTCGTTATTGGGCCGATTGAACAACCACACCGATGATCAGGCATGGTCGGATTTTGTCGAGATCTACGGGCCTCTGATTTATCGCTATGGTCGCCGACGTGGACTTCAAGACGCTGACGCCGCCGATCTGGCCCAAGATGTTTTGCGTGAAATCGCCGGATCAATTGAGCGGTTCGACTACGACCCTGCCGTCGGAAGATTTCGGAGCTGGCTCTTTTTGATTACCCGACGCGTTCTCGGACGTCGATTGAAGGCAAAAAAGCGGATACTCGGTAACAGCGGTGATGGGGAGGGCTTCGTAGCACTCGATGAACTGCCGGACCGTGACGCCGAAGATGTTTGGGACGTCGAGTATCGGAGGCACCTGTTCCGATTGGCCTGCGACCACATTCAAGATGAGTTTGCAACAAGCACATGGGCAGCATTCAACCTAACCGCCGTCGAGGCAATCAAACCGGCCGATGCCGCATCAACTTTAGGGATGTCTGTCGGAGCCGTTTACGTGTCGAAGAATCGAGTCTTGAAACGCCTGCGTGAATATGTCTCCCGAATTGACGACTCCTTAGAACTGCAGTGATCCGTAGCCCATCGTTGCAGTTTCCTCATTCTCTTTATCCCGAGCCCACCGTGCGATGCCATCCTGTCCGACCACAAGCACGCTTCGCGAGTTCGCAGCTGGACGACTGATCGCAGCTGACGAATCTTGTGTTCTTCGTCACCTTGATGAATGCGTGCATTGCCAAGCGACGCTGAGTCAACTGGACGTTGATCATGTCGACGCTGTTTCGTTCGACCCATCACCGATCCAAAGTTCTGAGCGTCTACGAAGAATGCTTGATGAAGTGAAGCGACAGGCCCCTCAACGGCTTTTGTCAAACGACAACCTATTTGTTGGGGACTTGGAACCCTGGTTGACGGCCGAAGCCTCGACTTCTGATGGTGCTCGCGTTGACGGACACATCTTGAAACAGTGTCTCGGACGCGGTGGCATGGGCGTCGTCTTTTTGGCATTTGATACAAAGCTGCGGCGACAGGTGGCGTTCAAGTTCATGACGCCTGGATTGCTGGCCGATCCGTCATCGGCCGCTAGATTCCAACGCGAAGCGCATTCAGCAGCAGCAATCAACCATCCGAACGTCGTCACGATTCACACCGTAGGTGTGTTTCGCCAATTACCCTACCTGGTGATGGAGTTGGTCCAGGGCGAAACGCTCGGTGACCGGATGCAACGCGAACGATTGTCCGCGGAACATGTCTTTGGCTTCGCCCTACAAATTGCCAATGGTTTGGCAGCCGCCCACGCGGCCGGAGTTCACCATCGCGATATCAAACCGTCGAACATCTTGTTGCAAGCTGGAACGGGCTTGGCAAAGCTCACGGATTTCGGACTGGCAAAAACATCCGAGGATGACTCGTTAACGCGAACCGGCATGATGGTGGGAACCCCCGATTTCATGGCTCCCGAGCAGTTCGAGCCGTCCATCGGCGAAGTTGACCATCGCAGCGATCTGTTCAGCCTGGGCAGTTTGATATACGCGATGTGGACTGACAGTCCTCCCTTTAGAAGTCCTTCAGCCATCGCGACGCTAAACGCGGTGTGCACCAAGCCGCATCCGCCTCTCCGGGGGACGACCCATAATGCCCCCACTTGGTTTATCGATCTCGTGGATCAACTGCTGGCCAAATGTCCCGGCGATCGTCCGCAGTCAGCCGACGCGGTCGCTCGTGCCTTCGCGACGCGAAGTGTGCCGCAAAACACAAATCCCGCGGTTAGGGGTTCACCGAAAAGGCATGGCGACTTGACCGGAGGGAATGGGTCTCCTGTCGGTTCCAACTTTCACGGGTGGGCGTATCCGGCGGTTGCATGTCTCGCCGGCGTCTTGCTGGCCTGCCTGTTTTTCTTTGCAAAGCGGAATGCTGGCACAGTCAGCAAGGAACTTTCACAGTCTGCACAGAGAACTAACGCCCCACCGGGTCGTCTTGCATCCGACCAAAAAGATGCCCTCTCATTCGAAGATCCAGACGAGGCGGGGGAACCAGACTGGGTGGATGTGGATGATTCCGATCGACTGTTCGAACTTCTTTTCGAAACAGAAGGCCACTTGAGAATCCGACTCAGCAGTGGAGAGTTTGAGATTCCGTCATTTCAATTCGAGAGCCGCAGTATCGAGATCTCCGGCAGCAACAAGGACGAAACACGGATTGTCATCAACGTGGGCGAGGATGAAGTTGGGATTCGGGCAGTCGATAGTCGCTTGCAGCTGAACGATGTCGCGGTCGAATTCATATGGTATGAAGACAACCGTGTCCAAGAACAAAGCCGGCTTTGCATCGCGATGGAAGGTGGTGAGTTTTTGGCATCAAGCATTCGATTGGAGTGCGAGGTCGAGGCGGGCTGTCTCGGGCTCATCGCCTCGGAGTCCGTCATTCTCGATACCGATATCATTGTACCAAATGGTGTCGCGGTACTTTGGATGCCCGATTTTTTTGACACGCTTCGCATTGAGAACAGCGTGATTGCAAGCCATGTTCAAATGGAACTGGAAGGTCTCGGGCTCGGCGAGATCGAACTACGCCGAAATTCACTGCTTGGCGAAATCAACTTCGAAATAGCAGCAGGCGCCGGATCGACATCACCGTCGCAAATTATTGCTGAGCGAAACATTTTCTACGCATCGGATGTTAGTTTTCGATTGCATGGCCTTTCCGACGACGTCGGGCACTCGTCACCCATCCGGTGGAGGGGAGCGGGCAATCAGTTCCCAACGAGAATTCTGATCGTTGATGATGAATTTGGAACAGAAATCAATAAGATCGATCAACTTGATGACCTTTCGAATCTCGATTGGTTTCAAGATTCATCATCGGAGCAGTCAAATCTTGTTCAAGGCGTCAACGGCAGCCGACTATTGCAACAAATGCTCAACGACGACCTCGATACTCACTCAATTCGCGGCGAAAAATTACGGACGAGTGTTGGGGCCGTGCACGATTAGCCTGATGATCCGGTGGCCGCCCTCCAAAACAGCCAGCAGCTCGTCATCAAGGTCGCGGCGAGTGAAGCAGGTTGGCGGCACGAAAAGTGTTACCGTCAAGCGTCGATGAGCAGTCGGCAGAAGATCGCTTGATCGGGCCGGGTCACCGGATTCTTGACTGCTTGGTCAACATTGATTAGGCTTCCGCCGAACCGGTTCCGTCAAAGCACTGCGAACTGTGGTTCCGCCTGCGGGACCGCTTGCCGGCGACTGCCGTTTGGTTTCGTTTCACTGAGCGAGGCTCCCGTCCTTTAAATAAGATTTGGATGACGATCCGCCCCACATGCCGTTTGCCCGTTTTACTGGCAGCTTTCACGCTTTCGATGTCGATGATGCTCGGACACGCTGTGGCCAAGCAGCCACCGAACATCGTCCTCATGTTTGCCGATGATCTGGGCTACGGCGACCTTGGGTGCTACGGGCATCCGTACGCGAAGACTCGTGCGCTGGATCGGCTTGCAAGCGAAGGGACTCGGTTCACTCAGTTTTATGTTACCGGTGTGACCTGCAATCCCAGTCGCACGGGGTTGATGACGGGACTGTTTCCCGCACGCTTTCCAAAGTATGCGGCCGACTTCGGGTTCGGTGATAGGGCAACGATAACGGAGCTGCTCAAGCGACAAGGCTACACGACGGGGCACTTCGGCAAATGGCACATCGGTCCGAGGAATCAAGACGGTACCTATGGCATCGACAAGATCGAAACGCTTGGCAAAGGCCGCGACAAGTCGATCGGTCGCGACACGTTGCTTTACTCAGCAGCGATCGACTTCATTCGCAAAAACCGAGACCAACCGTTCTATGTCAATGTGTGGGGGCACGCGACGCACTTCCCCGTCAACGCTCCGGAAACCTTCGTGGCCAAATTTGATGATGTTAAGGTGAATCGCGATGATTTTGCACCAACGATGCAGCACAAGTTCGACGAATGCGTGAAGATTGGCGGTGATTTGGATCGATCGATGCGACAATATTTGGGCGATGTGTACCAGCTTGACCAAAACGTCGGCCGACTCTTGGAAACACTCGACGAATTGAAACTCAGCAACAATACCATCGTCGTTTTTTCATCCGATCACGGTCCCGCACCGATGATCCTGGGTAAGCAGGGAGCACGCAAGTACTCCAACAATATGCTCGGTTACGCGGGAGCGTTTCGCGGCGGCAAGCATTCGCAGCTGGAGGGTGGAATTCGCGTTCCCTTTATCATTCGCTGGCCCGGCAACGTGCCCGCCGGTCGAACCGATTCGACGAGCGTTTGTTCGTTCATCGATTGGCTGCCCACGCTGGCTTCCATTGCGGGAATCAACGAGCTTCCAAAAAATCTAGACGGCGAAGACATTTCCGATATCTGGCGGGGATCGACTCGACAGCGTGCGACGCCCTTGTACTGGAAAGCGAGCGCCAGGGGAGCGACACCCGCGATGCGAAAAGGAAAATGGAAGTTGCATTTGCCACGAAAACAACGTGGTGAGCCCAAGCTCTATGATCTCGATGCGGATCCGAGCGAACGCAACAACGTGTCCGGTCAGAATCCGAAGGTTCTGAAATCGCTCTCGGCTGAGCTAACATCATGGGTGGAGACACTTCCAACGGACTACGTCAAAACCAAAGATAAACGAGACTGACTGCCGCACCGGATTGCCATGACCCAACTGAATCAAGCTCTACTCTTCGTTCTTCTCATCGCGTTCATTGAAATCGCATCGCCGCGGCAAGTGATTGCAGAGACCAAAAGACCCAACATCGTGTTGTTCTTCATCGATGATTGGGCTTGGAACGGGTCTCCGGTTCCCATGGATGACGCGTTTTCCAACTCGCGAATGCCGGTCGTGCAAATGCCGAACATCGAACGTTTGGCACGCGAGGGCATGAAGTTTCGCAACGCGTACGCGTCGCCACAGTGTTCTCCGTCACGGGTCTGCGTTCAGACCGGGCAGTCGTCGCCGAGAAGCGGCTACACCGTTTACATGAACGCCCGCGGTCAAGACTATTTTGACACGAGCCGCCAGTACAAGAACTTTCCTGTTGTTCCCTGCGTCTCGGACCAAACCATTGATCCTGATGCGGTCACGATTCCCGAGGCGTTGGCTGCGTTTGGCTACGTAAGTGCCCACGTAGGCAAGTGGCACATGCGGGGCGATCCGGGTGACGAGGGATACGCACTGCACGACGGGGACACCAACAATAATCCTGGCAATACGCTTTCTGCATTTGCGAAGCCCGGTCGGGGCAAGCCGAAACGATTACCCGCGAATCTTACAGACCCGAAATTGATGTTCAGCGTCACGGAGAAGGCGATCGGGTTCATGGAACGTCAGGTTCAAGCGGGCGCGCCATTTTATCTGCAAATTTCACACTACGCGATGCACGCGGGTCGAGAATGCCTGCCCGCAACACGTGAAAAATATGCGAACGATCCACTGGTAAAAGCTTGGTATGAAAAAAATGGTAAACAAGCAGCGACCATTCGCGTCAAAGAGGATCCGGCGGTGTGGCTTGGCATGGCGGAGGATCTCGATGGCCGAATCGGTGCGGTGCTGGATCGCATCGATAAGCTTGGTATTGCCGAGAGTACCTACGTCATCATGGTGTCGGATAACGGGTATCGGCATAAGGAGCTCGCTTTGCAACCGGGTCTCACGCAACCGCATCACGCTTCGAAGTGGTGGGTGTGGCAAGGCGGTATTCGCGTCCCGATGATCGTCAAAGGCCCGGGCATCGACGCCGGCGTTTCATTTAGCGGCAATATTGTCAACTACGACCTGCTGCCGACCTTCGTCGACTGGGCTGGCGGTGATCCCCGCAACCTTCAAGGCATCGACGGTCAAAGTCTGGCCGGATACATGGCGGGTGACCAGCCTGATGAAGCGTTTCTGAATCGAAACCTTTACTTTCACTACCCACACTACCGATCGGGCATGCCCCACTCTGCTGTCGTTTCTGGTAATTTCAAATTACTGCACTTTTACGACAGTCCGAGCATACCAATGTTATTCGACCTTTCCACGGACATGGGTGAAGTCAACAACATCGCGAAGCAGCACCCGATGAGACACAAGACAATGCACCGCGAGATGATGGATTACTTTGCGGAGGTTGGGGCGAGGATTCCCAAGCTCAATCCGGATTACGACCCGGACGCTTACAAATCGAACAAAGACTATGCCAAACGACAGAGGTGGGGTGCATTTGAAGGAAGTCGGCCACTCGCAGGGGACGAGAAATAGCGTCGGTTCGGATAAAAATCGGTGAAAAAATAGCAGCGACACCATAAGAGAGATTTTATGACCTCTAACTTCGTCCGTCTCCAAACGCTCATATGTGCCCTCGTGCTACCTCTTGCCGCCGGGGCAGATCCTCCGCCGAACGTTGTCTTTCTAGCTGTCGATGACATGAATGACTTCGTCGGATGTTTGGATTCCAAGCCGAATGCGATCACACCAAACATCGATCGGCTGGCACGACGCGGAGTGTGCTTCACCAACGGACACACCGCCGGCGTTTTCTGTGCACCAAGTCGGGCCGCGATCTTTTCCGGGCAATACGCATCGACCACCGGCTGTTACAACACGCCGAATTACTTCGTGCATCATCCGGAGATCGAATCGTTACAAACCAGCTTTTCCAAAGCCGGCTACACGACCCTGGGTGCTGGAAAGTTGTTTCATCATCCCGCCGGAGCGATCGACCAACGGGACTGGACACACTTTTTTCTCAGGAATCAATTCCAGCGTGAAGGAGGCTGGGCCCTGGAATCCTGGAGCAGTGATACTCCTGTCCCGCAACCATTTCCGGCGAGTGTTTACAACAAAGGCAAAAGCATCACTGGCGGTTTGTTCCTTGAATGGGGAGCCATTCCGAACGAACAAGAAGAACAGATGGCGGATTCGATCCGAGCCAATTGGGCAGTCGAGCAACTCGGTAAAAAGCATGACAAGCCGTTCTTTCTGGCTTGTGGCTTTTACGCTCCGCACTACCCAAACTATTGCCCCCAGAAGTACTTTGATCTTTATGATCGAGACGCCATCGAAACACCCGCGTTCGCAGATGACGACCTAGCCGACCTGCCGGATAAAGTTCGCAAGCAACGCCAAAATCGGAAGAAACAGCACTACGACAAACTGGTTGCAATGGGTGCTTGGAAAGACGCATTACACGGATACCTGGCGTGCACCAGTTACGCTGACGCGATGGTCGGACGCATTCTGGATGCTCTCGAAGCGAGCCCTCACGCTAACAACACGATTGTCGTTCTGTGGAGTGACCATGGATATCATCTGGGTGAGAAAGGCCAGTGGGGCAAACACACGCTTTGGGAACGTACGTCGAACGTGCCATTTGTCTGGGCCGGTCCGGGAATCGCAGAGGGAGTTCGCACCGATGTTACAGCCAGTTTGATCGATATTTATCCGACGCTGGTCGAACAATGCGATTTGCCGAAACCACGTCAAACGCTCGAAGGCTTTTCGTTGGCGTCCACACTCAAGAATCCCGAAACGGCTGAGGACCGAACGGCTTACCTTCCGTACACAAAACCTGGCCAATACGCCGTGATGAATCGTGATTGGCGGTACATTCACTATGACGAGACGGGTCGAGAGCTGTACGATCTGCGAAAAGATCCCCACGAATGGAACAATCTGGCATCGGATCCGAGTTACGCAAGCGTGATCGCAAAGCTCAGACAATCCGCACCGAACGTGTTTGCTGACGAAGAACCCAAACTCAACGCACGTCGCGACCTGGTCGTCGATGGTGAGACATTCCGTTGGGAGAAGGGCGAGGGAAACTATGTTCCGCATCCGAAATATCTGCCATACACGAACCCCGAGATGAGGCAAAGGTCCGCCCCGAAAAGGCGGTAGTGGTGCGTCGACGCTTCCTTTGGACCAACCAATATTCGAGTCTCGCGTTGGTAGTGGACGACGCGAGGAGTCCCTGGAATCTGGACTCGTCGCCTCGTCCACTACGCCAATTTTTAATTGACCGTTCCCCGAGTAGCCGCTGGTCGCCAGAATGCGGGTGGCTTTGTGATTTCCGGCTTCGGACGACGATGGGTTAGGTGCCGCGCGCTTCTTGGTCACCTTACCTAGCTGTCGCAAGCGGACCTATCCGTGTCGCGATCGGTCCTTGAACCTGCCGTCATTGTGTGGACCATTCGGCTTTGGCGATCAGTAAGCTGATAGTCCTTCAGCACGCCTCGCAACCATGGAAATTTGAAAACAATGAAAAAGGACTTTCGGTACCTCTTAACGACGCTTGTGCTTTCAACCTGCCTCGCACTGGTTGGTTGCGATTCGCCAGATGAAGCGATCGTCCAGCGACGACCACGGCCGGTTGCCACCCGCACGCTGATTAAGCAACTTCCGCCCAACGCAGCACTTGTGACCGCTTCGGCAGCTGCTTGGAAGACGGAGGATCTGGGCTTCGAAGTCTCCGGCCGCGTGGAGTTTGTCGTTGATCAAAACGCGGAGATCGAAGGTCGAACTCGCGATGCATCGGGCAAACTGATCCTTGCCGGAACTCCGATCGCTCGGATCGAAAGCGAACGCTACGAGTTGGCTGTGGCGACTGCCAAAGCCACAGTCGCGCGGGCCGAGCAGGATCTTGTTGTTGCTCGGACGGACCTCGATGAAACCATTCCCGCAAAGATCGAGGCCGCCAACGCTTCCGTCGAACTGGCGAGAGTCGAATACGATCGCAGCAAACGGCTGCGGGCTCAAAACGCGAATTCGCAAAGCAGCCTCGATACCGCGAAAGCCAGCTTTCAGAACGCTGCGGCAGAACTCAAACAACTACTTGCGGCAGAGAAGTCGCAAAAGTCGCAAATCGAGTCCTACACCAGCGCGGTCCTTCAAGCAAAGCAGAAACTACGTGATGCCGAGCGGGATTTGGAAGATTGCACGTTGTATTCTTCGTTTCGTGGCAAAGTCGCAGAGACATTTGTCGTTCCCGGAAGTCTCGTTTCCGAGGGAGCGCCCGTTGTCACGTTGCAAATGATGGACCCGCTCAAGATTGAATTGGAAGTATCCGGTGAGCAGTCGCGGAAACTGCAACGCACCCAAGTTTTACCGGTCTACATGACGATGCCGGACGGAAGTGTTCGCGTCACCGAAGGGTTCCTGCATCAGATTGATCCGAGTGCCGACGAGCTGACGCGAACCTTCACTTTGACGATCCTGGTCCTGAACCAACCCTTGGCCAAGACGGAAAACTCAAAGATGGCGAAGACGCGCGATGTGTGGCGGCTGGACTTGCCGTTCATCCCCGGTGCAGAACCCGGTGATTTGTACGTTGAAGAACGCTCGATCCTAACCGACGATCAAGGCGACTACCTTTGGCAGATCACGAATTTCACTATCCAAAGTCGCTCGCCCGAAACAAATATCTTCGATGTTCGGAAACTTCGAATCAGGCCCGGCGAGGCGAAAGTGCCCTACTTGGGCGAGCTGATCTTTCAACGGATCGAGGTCCAAGACGAGGATTTTGATCCCGCAAAAAATTTGGTGATTGGCGAGTTGTATGTCGATGGGATGAACCCGAGCCAATGGGTTGGCGACCAAGTTCTGCTCGATTCGTTGAATCGTTGGATGTTGCGACCGGGCGACTTGGTGAAAGTTGACTTGTCCGGCGGCGCGGCCACCAGCGGCCTGTTTGTACCGATGGATGCGATTTCGCGGAAATCGGGCGAGACCGCGATCTTCGTCGTTGATTCCACCGGCGGAACACCCGTCGCAAAGCGTGTTCCGGTCAACGTGGCCAGTGGTGATATGGAAGCTTCGGCAGCGAGTCTGCGTCGGATCGAAGCGATCGGTGATGTCATTCTGGAAGGCGTGCAGTACGTCACGAAAGGAACACACTTTTTGGTGGACGGCGAACCAGTCAGCGTGGTCGCAGATGCGGAGGCCGATGAATGAATCTTTCGAAACTCGCAATGAGCCGTCGCAGCGTCGTCTACACGCTGGTCGGCATGATGACCGCCTGGGGTATCTACACGTTTTTCACGATGCCGCGCCGCGAAGACCCCGAGTTCACGATCCGAACCTGCGTTGTTTCGACCCGGTGGACTGGAGCGCCGACCGTGAAAGTCGAGGAACTCGTCACCGACAAACTCGAAGAAGAGCTCGACACGATTGATGAAGTTGACTATCTGAATTCGGAAACCACGACGGGGCAGTCGATCATCTACGTCAACCTAGATGACAATGTCAAACCTGAGGATATCCAACAAGTCTGGGACAAAGTTCGCGCCAAGGTCAACAATGTGCCGATGCCGGCTCAAGATGTTCGACCAAGGGTCAACGATGAGTTTGGCGACACGACTGTCTTGTTGCTGGGCGTTTATCAGACTCCGCTTGATAATGAAAATGCAATTTCAGAACAAGATCGCTACACACCACGCGAGCTGGAGGTTTATGCCGACACCGTCCGCGACGCGGTGCGATTGCTACCCGGGGTCGCGAAGGTTGAAAAGTATGGAGTCCAAGACGAAGCCATCTATGTCGAAACAGAGCTTGGAAATTGGTCGCAGGTGGCTCTAACAACCTCCGAATTAAAAAATTTGATTGCAAGTCGCAATATTGTTTCCGCGGGCGGGAACATCGACACCAGGGCTGGCAAATTCAACATTAAGCCGGGTG
>JBCCOI010000038.1:0-25103 GCA_039025515.1 Planctomycetota bacterium | reverse complement strand
TGCTTACGACAGCTTGGTTTTCAAAAATTGCATCGAACTGAAGAATGCGTCGATCTTGCCGGCTGATGTTTTGATCGATGACCCCGCGAAAAACGAAATCCAGCGACTTGAGCTGCTGATTGATCGAATCAAATGTCGCTTGATCTTCGTATAACGGGTAGGAGGTGACTTCTAGGACTGCCGCCGAGGCCATGCGAAACGTGTTTTCGCCACCTTGAATCACCCGGTCCTCGAAACCCTGAACATCAGCCTTGATGATCAGCGGACTTTCAATCTCAAGTTCGCTGAGAACATCATCGAGCCTCCGGACCTGAATCTCTTCGGGTGTACTCTCAACCGTTTGAGGGTATTCCTGGTGGTGCATCGGCTGCATTTGCAGAAGAGATGAACTGGGCGTGAACCCGTTGCGATGTATCGTTTGTTTGGTGTTTTCGTTGCCGAGCGCAAAAGCGTACGCCCTACCACACCGTTCGCGCTGATGAAACGCACTGACGATCTCAAAGCAATCCCGCAGCGGTTCGAAGCTCAGGATCCTCGCTTTGGGAAACGCCTCATGCAACAGTGCCGCGCACTGGCCCTCATTCGCGCCGATATCGAGGATGGTTTTCGGTTCATAGTGAGAAAGCAGTCGCCACCGACCGATGAGGTCCTCGTGCTTCTGCTGCTTTCGCGCTTTTGGCAGATTTCGCACCAGCCTGACATCTATACCTGCTGCGGCTAGCCCGCGTTTGATGAAATGTTGCATGCTCAGTGGCTACTGGGATACATTCGCGGAGCGGGTCATTACAACTAAAAAGTGGTCGCGAAGTGCGTTTGCAAACGGCGATGAGGTCTTGTGGACAAGGTGACTTGTTCCTGGAAGAGCTTGGATCAGACGCATCAAAACCGTTCGCTCCGATCTCCTCGCCCAAGCATGGATCGTCTCTAAGGACTGATTCCAGCGTTTGACCGATCCAGACTCTTGATGGCTATGAGCTTGGATCCGTTCGATACCGAGTCCGGATTTCTCGGACGCGTACTGAAAGAACTGCGGATTTCCGACACACAGATGCTGAGCCGAATGCATGTACCAGTGACTTGCGCCGAGAAGTCTCCAACTCCAATGCTCACTATTTCCGGTTGATAGAACCAAGCGTCCACCCGGCTTGAGTAGCTCCGCCAACCGACAGATCGTTTCTACAGGCTTCGGAAGGTGCTCGAAAACATCGAACATCGTGATCACGTCGAAAGAAGAGTTGTGCTTCCCGTCATCGAGCTCCTCGACAAACGATGCGATGCAAGGAATGTTGCTCCGCCGCAATGACTCCGCCGCCGCTTCAGCAGGTTCAATTGCGGACTTGTTCCAAGCCGGCGGAAGCGTCTTTAAGAAACTTCCATCGAAGGCACCGACATCGAGAACGTTTATCGCATGATCTCGCTGGTGGACTTCCGTCAGAAAGCGATTCGCAACCTTCCAAGACCCCACCTTGGATGAATCGTAGTCCCAGTAAGCGTCCGGCAGATTCTCATAAAGTTCGTGTAGGTCACTTTGGTCCAGTTCCGGCTTTCTTACCAGCAGATTGCATCGCTCGCATCGCAGTAACCGACTGTCACGTACCTTTTCGGCGACGCGTCGGAGCGGGCTGTTGGTATCTGCATTCTTTAATTCCACGGTCGGTCCGCATTGGCCCACCACCGTGAACTCACGGCCGTCACACGCAGGGCAGATTTCGCTCACCACGATTAACTCAAGCGGCCGGCAAAGAACCGGCGGCATACGTCCAATGGAGCGAGAATCCGTGCACCGAAGCCAGTCTCTTGAGACGCGTCGTTGATCCCGATCTCCTCACACTGCTTGCGAAATCGCGTCGATGCCCAATTGTAGAGCTCCATGTCGAGCTCGTTGTATTGCTCGATGACTTCTCGATCGGTGGAACTCAGTGATTGCACCGGCTTGCGGTTTCTCGTCTGATTGCGGCGTACCGGTTCTTTCTCTTCCCAGCCCAGAACACGTGCGAGCAGCTGCTGGGTTTGATGCATTTGTTCCAACAGGCCTACCATCAAGAACTTTGCATCGATGTTCCTTTTCGCGGTCTCCAAGTCCGCCACTCTGCAGGGTTCATGACCTCGCAGTGAATCGGACTCATGTCGACCACAGAGCAATCGAACCATTCCATTATTGGATTCACCGGTCAGTGCGGATTTGACGAAATCGGCAATGGTCATCGAACTCGAAACAACCTGTTCGTGAAGCGGATGAGGCTTGCGTTCACGAATGAAGTAATACTGCGAAAGCACGCGATCGACGGGATCGCGCAAAACGGTGATGTACTGGCAGGTCTGCGGAATCCACTCATGAACGCCAAATGGAAGGTGTCCGTAGATCAGTCGTAGCGTTCCCTTGCGATCATCGGGCAGGGACTCAAGCTCATTCAATCGATCAACGTATCGCAATCCATCGCTCACGTCGAAACGGTTCGCTTCCGGATAGTTTGGCGTGAGAAAACTGAGAAACGAATTCCCACCCGCCTTGGGAATGTGCAGAAAGATCAGGGTTTTGAAGGCGTCAGCCATTGATGCTCACCGAACACAATTCCAAAATCCCCGTTACCAAAGGTCATCAGCTCATCGCCCACATTTTCGATCTCAAAGGGACAGACGTATCGTTGCCAGTCGAGTAACTGAGATCGTGCGTCCAGCAAACCGGCAATCAGTGAATAACCGCCAGGCATCAAGAAACGCCCGCGGATTCGTAGCGTCTGCTCGTAATCGCCGCACGGTTCCGTTGAATCGATCTCAGAGATCGCTGTAAAGATTTTCTGCTGCAGACGATTGCAGACCGCGATACTGAGTCTCAAGTTGGGACGCTGGTCGGCCAAATTCAACGAGAACTGCAAGTCAAACTCTTCGTCGTGCCGAACCGTTCCAACGGCTTCACCAGCCTGCCTGACTTGTATCTTTCGAATCTGGTTGTCTTTCTGCTCATCCGAAACGCAGAAGGTACCGCCTTTCTCCATTCCGGGTGACTGCTTCATGTAAAGATCAATTGCTTGATCTATCGGCTTGGTACCTTCCGTCTTTCCCTGATCGAGAATAATCCCTGTTCGACAAAGCTGGCTAACGGCGGCCATGTTGTGACTGACGAACAAGATCGTTCGGCCACTTCGCGCGACGTCGTCCATCTTTCCAAGACACTTGCGTTGGAAGTCGATATCGCCGACGGCGAGGACTTCATCGACGATCAGGATTTCGGGTTCCAAGTGTGCCGCCACGGCGAACCCAAGTCTAACCTTCATTCCGCTGCTGTAACGCTTCACGGGGGTGTCGATGAACTTATCGATACCTGCGAAGTCGACGATCGCATCGAACTGGCGGTTCACTTCTGCCCGGGTCATCCCCAGAATCGTGCCGTTCAAATACACGTTCTCACGGCCGGTGAGTTCCGGATGAAAACCTGTACCAACCTCTAGCAAGCTCGCGACGCGCCCCACCAACTCTGCGCGACCTTGGGTGGGACTGGTGATGCGACTCAGGATCTTCAGAAGAGTGCTTTTTCCAGCTCCATTGCGGCCAATTATTCCAACGGTGTCGCCCTGTCGGATCTCAAAATTGACATCGTGGAGTGCCCAGAATTGCTCCTTTGCTCCTCTGCCTTCTCCCGACGACCGACCGAATATTCTTCCGGCCGTCGAATTGACCAACTCGCGGAGGCTTCCCGCATGAGTGAGACCCAGGCGGTAGCGTTTCGACAGACCTTCGACTTTGACTGAAAACGTCATGAAACCGCTTAGTCGAATGACGTCTAAATGATGTCCGCGAAATTGCGTTCGACACGCCGGAAATACACAAGCCCCGTCATCAAAACAACGCTTACGACGACCACCGCACGGCAAACGGCAAACCAGTCAGGAGCTTGCCCGCCAAGCAGCGACCACCGGAAGCCTTCGATCACACTCACCATCGGATTGAGTGAATAGACGGTATAAAGTCTTGGATGATTATCTCTGACCAACGAAAGCGGATAGATGATCGGACAGAGGTACATCCAGATTTGGATCAGAAACGGCATCGCCATCCCGACGTCACGGTACTTGACGTTCAGCGCGGTCAGCCAAATTCCGAATGCGAGTGCGGTGAGCATCGCGATCAGCAGGAATAACGGAAGAGCAGCAAGTTGCAACCCCGGCGGATACTGATACCAAGCCATCACTCCGCCCAACACGACCAACTGGAGGATGACTTCAACGAGTCCGACGGCAACGGTGGCAAGCGGTAGCACGAGCCGGGGAAAGTAGACCTTACTCAGCATCGCGCCGCCGGCGACGATACTGCCAGTGACGGACATCAATGCCTGTGAAAAATAGAGCCACGGAATCAAGCCCGAAAATGCAAAGATGACGTAGGGCTGTTCCGTTTCCAATCTGACAAACAGACTGAAAACCAGTGTATAAATCATGACCGTGATTAGCGGGCGCAACACGGCCCATCCGTATCCGACGATCGACTGTCGAAATCGCGCGGAAATGTCACGCCATGCGAGCAGCAGCAACAGGTCGCGGTAACGCCATACCTCCTGCAGTCCCAAATGCGCGAAACCGCTGGGCGGCTCGATCAGGGTGTGTTGACGGGAATTCAAGGTCTTTATTGAACGGTCGTCTAACGACTCAGTATCGTGGCCGCAATTCTTTCCGCAGCCTTACCGTCCCAAAGTGCGGGACAACGTTTTTGCGGCGGGTTGCTTTGGACATCACGCCACGCATTGATCAACGTGGCTCGGCCCGGTTGGACCAGTCGATTGGTCCCTTCGTGAATCGTGATCGGACGTTCCGTGTTCGGACGGACTGTCAAGCACGAAACGCCCATGTAGGTCGTCTCTTCCTGAACGCCTCCCGAATCGGTGATGACGACGCGAGCGGACTTCATCAGAGCCATGAAATCGAAGTAGCCCTGAGGATCAATCAGCTGAATCGAATCGGAAAGGACGACACCTTCGGATTTCAATCTCGCACGCGTTCTTGGATGAACCGGAAAAACGACCGGGACTTCTGTCGAAATCTCATTGAGAGCAGCGGTGATCTCGGCAAGCATTTGCGGATCGTCAACGTTGCTCGGCCGATGCATCGTCGCGAGTACGTAGTTGCCTTCCCGAAGCCCAAACGCCGAATGAACGTTGCTACCATCGATTTTGGGCAGAGCGGTGATCAGTGAGTCGATCATCACATTTCCGACGCACTTGATGCTGTCTTGATCATGACCTTCAGCGAGAAGATTCTCGTCGGCATCTGGGGAAGGTGTCAAAAGCAGGTTCGAAATGGCATCGGTGACCTTCCGATTGATTTCCTCGGGCATCGAGTTGTCCCGAGATCGCAGTCCGGCTTCGACATGAGCAATTCGGATGCCCACTTTCGACGCAACGAGTGAGCAAGCGACGGTCGAATTCACGTCGCCAACGACCACCAACCAATCAGGGCGATGCGTTTGCAGAACGGGTTCAAACTCAATCATGATCCTCGCCGTCTGTGCGGCGTGGGAGCCGCCTGAGACGCCCAGATGCTCATCTGGTTTCGGGAGTCCGAGGTCACGAAAAAACACGTCCGACATTTTCTCGTCGAAGTGCTGTCCGGTGTGCACGAGTGTCTGCTCGACGTCGGAATCGGAGTGATCGAACGCCCGCATGATCGGCGCGATTTTCATGAAGTTTGGTCGTGCACCAACGATGGAAAGAACTTTCACGATGGCTGCTTCGGTGACGGTTGGGTTGGCAATGTCTGGAGAGGGAAAGCCGCGTAACGCATCGCGCGTTCAGTCACGCGTCGTTGCATTTCGGATCGAAGCCGGATCGCTCGATTCCAATACTTGGCGGCGGCAGTGTAGTCGCCGTTGTCAGCGGCGATCGTCCCAAATCTAAACTGCAGCTCTGGATTGTTGCGGAATAAACTCGAGCACTGCTCGAGAGCTCGAGTCGTGGCCTCCGTTGATTGGTCAACGAACTCCAGGTTGATCAGATTTCGCCGTCCTTCCAGCGAAAGCGGACGTTGGCGTAAATGCTGCTTTGCCAAGTCGATTGCGGCCTCGTAGCTCGGTTGCTGCGACACTGGTAGTGACGGGATTTCGCTACCTTTCGAGGTCGTGATCGAATCAGCGTCCGTTCTGCTTGCCCGCCATGCGAGCCGGCGGTCAGCCATCGATGTCGCTCCGTACAGCACTCCCTGGTCCGTGGTGGAACGCAACGCGATTTGCAGCACTTCCAGTTCGTTCAAACGTCCCACCTGAAACTCAGCTTTTGTGAGTTCATCGATCAGGCTTGGGTGCGGATGAACCCTGGCGATCGCTCTCGCCTCATCGATCGCGGCAATCAGCGACTCCGCATCGGATCGGTACGCGTCAACGACCATTGGCAGTGATCTCGCTGTCGAATCTGCGATGCTGGCCCGCTGAAGGAACATGACTGTCGGTAGGCTAACCAAAATCGAAATCGAACAGACGAGAAGTCCCGGGAGTCGAGACTTTCGAAAGAGGGAGGATCTCCACCACGGACCGTCGGAACCCTGTAGTAACAGCTTGGACTTTTGATTCCTGATGGGTTCGACGGAAACTGCACGTCCAATGAGCGTTGAAAACAACAGAGTTGCAGCGATCAAGTTTGCGGGAATGATCAAACCGAAGTCGAAGACCTGACTGACGAGCGTTGATGTCGCCACAAAAGTCCCGGCAACGCAGAACGCTTGGTCGAGCGGGTCCGCCGACGACGCCAGACGTCGAAGCGAATGAACGATCATCACCACAGCGACGGCCATGAACACGCATCCCGGCAGTCCGAGTTCGACGAACGCCTCCAGCCAGAGGTTGTCTGCATGAGCGCACCAACGCCATGGGCTCGTTTCCTGCCATGGTAGATAGGCGTAGCCGTAGGTCCCAAGCCCGCTGCCCGCAGGAAGATGTTTGATGCCGGCGCGAAATCCGTCCGGCCAATTCAACAGCCGAGCGTCTTCGCGAGTTCTCGAGATTGCATCGACTGCGACTTGACTCGCATCGATTCGGTTGCTGTCGACTTGACTCGCATCGACTTGGACGACGGTTCCGATGCGACGCTGAGACTGCACTATGAAGCCAACGACTACGCAGGCCGCAAGGGTTGCCGCGATCCAGCCGACAGTGCGGACGTCCGGTCGCTTGAAAATCAAGAATGTCACCAATCCCGCAGAAGCGAACGAAAGCGCGCCTCCTCGAGATCCGCACCCCAACACAGCGATCGCCGTGATCAAGAACACGCCAATGGAAACGAGGACCAGAGGCTCCTTCAACCTCTTTGAAAAACCTCGTCCGAGGCGGATGTCGACATTTGAAACACGCCATTGCCACGTCAATAATCCCAGACATGCCGCGATGCCCAGGTTCATTCCGAAGGCTGCATTGTTTCGGTTGGGGAACGTTCCGAACGGAGCACCCTCGCCGCCTTCCTGAAAGCTCCAAAGTTGCCAGTCGGGGACCAACATTCGCCCCAATCCGACAACCGCGATCGACCATCCAAAGACTGAGAGTGCCACTAATAGCCAGCGGCCACGATCCCGATCCATAAAGGTCGTTGCGACGGTCGCCGCCAGCGTTCCAATCATGGTCAACATCGCGACGACATGCATTGAGTCGAAAGGCGCGATGGAGATAGGAATTGCGGTCAGTCTCATCGACTCGAGAAGCGGAGCCAACCAATCCAGATAGGCCGCTGCGGATGCAGGACTGAGCGACCGGACGACTCCACTGGGCAACGAGACCGTTTGCAGAAAACCGTAGCAAACTAAGACGACCACAAACAGCGTCGGCTTGAAAGATAACCATCCCTGACGGATCTCTTTTGGACAGCCGATCAGAGCCAACCGCGCGACCAACGCGATGCATGCGGCAACGATCAACACGAGTGCCGACACATACTGGGTCCAGGGCAATATTCCCCCAAAATCCAGTGCGACGATCGTCGGCAACAAACCGAGTGCTATTGCCGAGGCCCAAAGCATGAATTCGCAGATCGATTGACGGCGATACAAGGCCTACGCGACTCAACGAGCCGAATCCCTCAGTTGCTTGACGTCACTTTCAACCATCAGTTTTGCAAGGCCGGGTAATTGTGTGGAAGCTTCCCACGACAATCTCTCCTTGGCTTTGCCCGGATCCCCAACCAACCGCGCTCCCTCGCTGGGACGCATGTATCTTGAGTCTTGTTTAACGTGATTTTCCCAATCGAGTCCGACCGCCGCGAAAGCGGCATTTAAGAAGTCTTTGACGCTGTGCGTTTGACCGGTAGCAAGTACAAAATCGCCGGCGGACGGCTGTTGCAACATCCGCCACATTGCGTCGACATACTCCGGAGCATAGCCCCAGTCGCGCCGACCATCCAAGGAACCGAGCGTCACGAATTCTTGTTGTCCAAGCGAGATCGCTGCGGCCGCGCGAGTGATTTTCCTGGTGACAAACGACTCACCACGTCGCGGTGACTCATGGTTGTAGCAAATGGCGTTACAAGCAAACAAACCAAA
This sequence comes from Planctomycetota bacterium, assembly GCA_039025515.1. GTDB lineage: Bacteria > Planctomycetota > Planctomycetia > Pirellulales > Pirellulaceae > Stieleria. Next base: position 16,593 of record JBCCOI010000038.1, on the reverse strand, counting down.
GGAATCTCGATAGAGCGATACCATTTGAGTCGCAAACGCTTTCGCGATCCCGTAAGGAGTTACCGGGCGCATGGTTGTGTGTTCACTCTGCGGCTCATCCGTTGGCCTGCCGAAGACTTCACTGCTGCTTATGTGCAGCAGTCTCGGCGGGTTCTCCAAGTCTCGAACGATCTCCAAGATTTTGAGTGTTCCCATTGCCGTGAACTGACACGTCGTTTCTGGGATCTCGAAACTCGCCCCGACGTGACTCTGACCCGCGAGGTGATAAAGCTCATTAGGCCGACTCCTGACCAAGATGCGACGAATCGTGGTCGTATCCTCCAAGTCCGCGTAATGAAGAAACAACTTCTTGTCGTAGACGTCTTTGTTGTGGAACAACCCGTCCAGCCGTCCTCGCGCAGTGATACTGCTGCGACGGACGATTCCATGAACAACATATCCCTTCGCCAAAAGCAGCTCGGCGAGGTAGGAGCCGTCCTGACCAGAAATTCCTGTGATGAGTGCGATCGGCATCAAGGTTCAACGTTGACGAAGCACTACGGCAGCAGTGCGATTCCTGAATCGGAGGAGTCGCGAGAATTCACTTCGGAATGCAACTCGTCAGCCGATTCAAATGCTCGCGATTTTGATCGTGTGTGTTCGATGTTGGGCGAAAGATCAGCGAACAGCCGCGCAAAGCGGGCAATGATGACCGGTCGGTCATAGCGTTCCAAAGCCGCCTCGCGTGCTTGCACTTGTCGATGCAAGAGTTCCGTCGGTTGCTCGCGGGCTTCCTGTTCGGCGACCGCAACAGCGCGAGCCGTAAGCATCGGACAGCCCGGCGGAACGCACCACCCCAACCCCCGTTCCCGAACGGTTTGACACAGATCGGTACCGGGATCTGCGATTGCCAGGACGGGTCTTGCTGCGGCCATAATCCCGTACAGCTTGCTCGGACAGAGACAGCCGGTGATGTTTTCGTGCATGGAAACGACATGCAAATCTGCCGCTGAAAGACTTTCTGCCAGCATCGGTCGAGGCTGATACGGGATAAATGCGAGGCGGTCTTCGGAGAGTTTTCGCGTTTCGGCATGCTCCAAGAGTTTGTCCCTCGCGGCACCATTGCCAACGACGACCAGTTTGGCACGCGACGGCCACTCTGGCCTGGTAGTGGCATCAAGCAACACTTCCAATCGTTGTGTGAGCCCCATATTCCCCGAATGCATAACGACGAACCGGTCTTGCAAACCGTATTTCTGCCGAAAAGAATTTTGAGCAGGCTCGACGGGTTGGATTGCGTAACAGTCGGACCAGTTCGGGATGATCTCGATGCGTTCGCGAGCGACCCGCCACGGACTGGCCGTCAGGCGCCGTCGCATGCAACGGCCGAGCACGACAACGCGATCCGCTTTGCGGTAGACGCTTGCCAGCCTTCTTCGTAACTCTTTTGCAATTCCTGGCAATCGAACTTTTCCGATCGCTTCGGCGACATCGGGGTAAACATCCTGAAGGTAAACGCAGTGCGCGGCCCTTGTTCGTTCGGCATACTTTGCCGCAGCGATGGGCAACAAAAAGGGGTCCGTCTCGCTGACCACGACGTCCGCTTTCAAGCTCGTTGTGTTGAGGTGCGATTTTGCCGCACGATAGAACGAGACCAAGTTGAGAATTCGACCGAGAGAGTTTCCTTTCTTATGCTGACGGTGGCTGAGACGGTGAACGGTCACACCGTTTCGAACCTCCGCGCCCTCCACAAGAAAGGTCGATCCCTTTTCGGGACTGTTTGGTTGACCGCAGATCACGTGGACGTCAAAGCTCTCAGCCAAGCCCTCGCACAGATCCGTTAAAAGCTGTCCGGTCGCCTCGATATCCGGCCAGTAAGACCGGTTCAGAAAAACGATGCGTGCACGAGCGTTATTCAAGAGACTAAAGGATGGCGAAGAAGACGACGGATCTGCACAGTGAGTTGGACGCAGCAACCCGATTCAAAGTTTCGACTTTCACTGGACAAATGATAATCATTTTTGCTGCCAGCATGCCAACTTGTTCACGGCAGCTAGCGTTTCAAGGTCGCTAAAGCATTGCTCAAATCAGCCAAGGTACGCCTTGGAGCATGGCTTTGGACGGGCAAATGGATGCAACCCCTCGCGGTTGATCGTCCAGCCAGATCGAGGGTAATCGCTTCACCCCCATCGTTCGACGATTGAACGATCGTTTTCTAAGGAAGCTCGATTTCACTCGCGAGAGGTTGATTCTCAAGATGCCACTGAACTGAGGCGCTCAATCCCTCTTCAAGCGAGACACGTGGCTCCCAGCTCAATAGCTGCTTTGCTTTGGTGATATCGGCACTTGTGGAGACCATGTCGGCCTTATGAAAAGACTTACGGTTGATCCGAGCTTTTTTGCCGAGTCGCTCTTCGAGTAGTCCGATTACATGATTCAACGAAACGGGGGTTCCGCCACCGCCCAGGTTGATCACTTCAAAGCCGAGCGGTCTCACGGCCGCAATCGTTCCGCGGGCGATATCGTCGACGTACGTGAAGTCTCTCGATTGCTCTCCATCACCGAACAACTCGATCTCCGCGCCTTCGTCGATCCAGCGGATGAATCTAAAAATCGACATATCCGGGCGTCCGGCCGGACCATAGACGGTGAAGTACCTGCAAATCGAGACGTCGATTCCGTAGAGATGATGAAAGCTGTACGCCATCGCTTCCGCAGCTTTCTTGCTCGCCGCGTAGGGCGAAATCGGTGTGTTGACAGGCAACGACTCAACAAACGGCATCGCCTGCCCCGCGTACAGCGATGATGTGGATGCGAGAACGTATTTGGAAACCCCAGTGCGATGCATCTCGCAAAGTAGATTCAAGCTTCCTTGCGAGTTCGTCGTCAAATAGACGTGCGGGTTCTCCATGCTGTAGCGAACGCCAGCTCGTGCGGCCAAATTGAACACGGCATCAAACCCGCAACGGTCGAAAAGCGGAGCTAGCTGCTCTCTCGACTCCAGATCAACTGGGTGAAATTCGAACCGGTCGCCTTCTAATTGTCCAATCCGGTACTCCTTCAGGCGGACGTCATAGTAGTCATTTAAATTGTCGATGCCGACAACTTGATGCCCATCTGCAAGCAAGAGTCGAGCTACTTGCGAGGCAATGAAACCACCGCAACCGGTGACGAGATAGGAGGAGGGAGTCGCAGTGCTCATTCGTTTTTTCCGGCCCTGGCGTGGAAGCGGACTTCGTCCACGTGGGTGACACTCAAAAGAAGCGTCACGACCGGCGTAGCTTGTTTTTATAAGGGGGAGGCGTCGGGTGGCTCGTGAAGGAGGCTCCGGCCGATGGAGCGAAGCCTGACGGGCCACGCTGAATGCGGCGGAGAAACTCCCGACAAACCAGCCCGTGTTCCATCGCCATGTCCGGGCGTCCAAAACCAATCTGGTCGGCATTTCGACGAATCATCCTGGGAACTCCGTGCGGGTTAGCACGACGTTGCCAATAACGCAATCGCCGCGGCTCAGCGAAAATGATACGCGTTAACCTGCGGCACAACTATCGACCTCCTTTCGGTAGCCCATGACTTTCGAATTCCGCGGTACCTTTGGCTCAGACGTCTCCGTCTCCACCTCGACAGCGGTGCTTTTTGACTCATTCGAGTCTTTAGTGTCACAGAGTTTTTTGAAGCGATATACTGCAGCATTGCCAGGGCGGCCTCGACCCCCACGCCCGTATTCAGACTTCACAAATTCACAACCACACTTCCGAAGGAAGAAACCTGTGAGCAATATGAATCCCTATTCGGTGACCGATGCCGGTGTTCCCGCTGCATTTGCGGACGAGTCCGCACGGGCGGGATTTATTCGTCGGACCTACACGCACCTCTTCGGCGCGGTCGTGGCGCTAATCGCCCTAGAAGGTGCACTGTTTGGGCTTGTCCCTAAAGCCAAGATGCAGGCATTCGTGCAGGGGATTTCGCCGATGTACTGGCTGATCGCACTTGTTGCTTTCATGGGCGTTAGCTGGCTGGCACGCTCATGGGCGAGTAATGGAGGTTCCCGAGGAAAGCAGTACGCAGGACTAGGTCTGTACATACTTGCCGAAGCGGCTCTCCTGTTTCCGCTTCTGTACGTCGCGGTGGCCTACAACGAAGCGATCCCGCTGCAAGCTGCGATCATCACGCTCGCGATCTTCGGCGGCCTCACAGCCTTTGTGTTCATGACGGGTGCCGATTTCAGCGGACTTGGTAAATACCTCGCGCTCGGCGGCATCGCCGCGATGGGAGCCATCTTCGCCGGCATGATCATGGGCTTCTCCCTGGGAATGTGGTTTTCCGTTGCCATGGTCGTGTTGGCGGCGGGCTATATTCTCTACGACACCTCCAACGTCCTCCATCACTACCAGACACAACAACACGTCGCCGCGTCGTTGGCGTTGTTTTCGTCCGTCGTGCTGCTCTTCTGGTACGTGCTGAGAATCCTCATGGCGTTTGCCGAGGAATAGGAGCCCAAACCCGCAATGGGAAATCTCGACGACCTGATTCGACTGCCCGAAGATTTCGACTTCAGGGTTCGCTTGTTTCCATTGCCCTCGCTCGTGCTTTTTCCGCACGCGATGCAGCCGCTTCACATTTTTGAGCCCCGATACTGCGAAATGCTCGCCGAGGCTCTTGAGACGGATGAATTGATCGCGATGGCGACAATTGATGGGGAGCCCTCCGAGTTCGGGTCGGAACCTTCCATCGATTCGACGATCTGTATTGGCAAGATCGTGTCACATGTGGCCCTGGAAGGTGAACGACACAACATTCTGCTTGTGGGCATCAGGCGAGCTCGCATTGTGACGGAGCTCGATATCGCCCGATCCTTTCGGCTGGCCGAAGTCGAAGTAATTGAGGACGCTTATCTTCCGAGCGGAAATCAGTCCCGAAGTGAGCTTCGCGAGTCATTACTTCATGAATTTGGGAATGTGATCCCGGCGACTTCGACCGCGAAGCTTGGGCTTAGCGAGCTCTTAGCGGGTTCGATCGAACTCGGCCCCATCACCGACATCATTTCTCACACTCTGCCGTTGCCAACCGAGGTGAAGCTGATCCTTCTTTCGGAACCCAGCGTCGACCGGCGAGCCGAGCGATTGATCGAGTTTTTGAAGTCGGGTCTGGTTCAGTTGTCAGGACAGGGCGAAGACGCCGATTCGGACGAACAGAACCCGTCCGACGGTGAATCGGGAAACCGCCCATCTTTTCCTCCGCCATTCAGTGTAAATTAGCGGGACTGTCATTCGTCCACATCCCCGCAACGCTTCCAGAGTCTTCAAGATGGGTAGCACGATCTCGTCATGGCGATCCGCCATCCCCCGGTTTGCTTTTTGCTTTTTTGCAGTGGTCATCGCAACAGGGACTTGTTCCGCTGACGATTGGGAAGGTTGGCTCGGAACCAATCGTGACGGCGTTTACCGGGAAGATGGTTTGGTCGACCGCATTCCCGAGGAAGGGCTTCCGGTCAAATGGTCGGCAAAAATCAATGGAGGCTACGCGGGTCCCGCCGTCGCCGATGGTCGTGTGTTCGTGTTCGACTATGTGGTCGCTTCCGGAAAAGCGTTCAACGACCCAGGAAAACGCGCTGAGTTAGAGGGTAAAGAGAGGCTTTTGGCATTGGACGAAGAGACGGGCGAAACCATCTGGGAGTATGCCTATGATCGCCCCTACGCGATCAGTTACCCCTCCGGTCCGCGATGCACTCCCACGGTCGACGGAGATCGTGTTTATTTGCTGGGCGCCGAGGGAGACCTTCTCTGCTTGACCTGCGATGAAGGCAAACTTGTTTGGAAACGCAACTTTCCCGAAGAGTTTTCAGCCGAAGTGCCGATCTGGGGCTTTTCTGCTCACCCGCTCATTGATGGCGACTTGCTCTACACGATGGTCGGTGGCGAAGGGCAAGGCGTTGTCGCGTTCAACAAAATGACCGGCGAAGTTGTCTGGAAGTCGCTCGACGCAAAGGCCGGCTATTGCCCCCCGCGAATTATCGAGGCCGGCGGCACGCGTCAACTGATCGTGTTTCATCCTGCGGGCGTCCAAGGCTTGGATCCGTCGTCCGGCGAGTCCTATTGGGACATCCCGATGAAACCTTCATACGACATGTCGATCGCACAACCGATGGTTGACGGAGACCTGATGTACGCCAGCTCCATCCATACCGAAGCGGTGATGATTAAGCTGGGCAGGGACAAACCGTCCGCCGAAGAGGTCTGGCGTGGCGAAGCGAAGAATGCGGTCCATTGCAGCAATGCACCGCCGGTGTTCGTCGATGGAGTCGTGTATGGCACCGACTGCTTGCAAGGCGATCTCATCGCCGTTGATTCTGCGAATGGTGATCGGATCTGGCAAACCTTTGCAGCGACCAAGCCGGGTGAGAAACGTTTCATTCGCCATGGAACGGCATTCATCACACGTTTAGATGATTCCGATCGCTATCTGTTGATGAGTGAGAACGGTGACTTGATCCTCGCGCAACTCACGCGAGAGGCATACACAGAACTCGGAAGAATGCACGTCGTTGATCCAACGAACGAGTCGTTCGGACGGCCGGTTGTTTGGAGTCATCCCGCGTACGCCAACAAGACCGCGTACATTCGCAACGACAATCAAATAGTGGCAGTCGACCTCGCGAAGGACTAACCGTTCCCATACGCAACCATGCCGCATTGGCGCCGGCAAAGCTCCAACGCTCAGCAGTGCCGCATTGGCGCTCGCAAAGCTCACTGGATGCAGCCTACGTGTAGGCCGTCATCGCGGAATCCTCAGGCGACAAAAATGCGGCATTCGAGACGCCGCGTTTCGACTTCGGCGAAGACCATGCGGTCCATTCATAGTGCCGCTTCGACAGCTTTCACCAAAGCTGAATCACTCGGTTTGGTCCGCGGGCTGAACCGGCCGATGAGGTGACCGTCGCGATCGACGAGAAACTTCTCGAAGTTCCAACTGACGCGTCCATCACCGGCAGGCTCGACATTCTTGCTGGTGAGAAACTTGTAGAGGTCACAGGCTCCGTCTCCGTTCACTTCGATCTTCCCAAACATTGGGAACGAGACATTGTATCGGGTGCTGCAAAACTTCTTGATGTCCGCTTCCGTCCCGGGTTCCTGACTTCCGAATTGATTGCAGGGGAATCCGAGCACGACGAACCCCTTGTCCTTGTATTTCTTGTACATCGCTTCGAGTCCGGCGTACTGCGGAGTCAGGCCACATTGGCTCGCCGTGTTGACGATCAGCACGACGTTCCCCTCGTAGTCTTCGAGATCAACCGTTTCGCCATCGATCGACTTCATTTTGAAATTCAGGGCACACTCTTGATCATCATCAGCAACAGCCATCGAAGTGAGGGCTCCAAAGCAAATCAGGGTGGAAAGAATCGAACGCATGGTAAGGGCTCATTTAGCTTCTTGTTAGATCAAACGGTGGGAAAGGCTCAATTGGAGTATTGTTCAGAGCCAAGTCCTGTACTGAAATAGGTGCAAAAGTGAACCCGACGAAGGCGATCCCCGGGCTCACGAAACTCACTCTCCATGGACTATTCCTCGGAGTCCTCTGGAGACGCATCGTTCTCGGTCAGCGAAACCGGTTTGTAGCCACCGATGGACTTGTAGTAGATGAAGAGCCCTAGATAACCAATCGCCATCAATGCTGGAATGATCGCTGTTTTATAGAGAGCAACACGACCACCGGCAATATTCGCTGCTTTGACAGCGGGCACATCGTCCGCTGCATTTTCAATTAGTTCGGCTTTGTCTGCCTCAGCTATCTGCTCGGCGTTCTCGATTGGGTCAGTGCTACCTAGTGCACCACTTTCCTCGACTTCAATCGACTTCGCTGCATTAGCTTTCGCTCCCGTAATTGGCCTAAACGTCAGCCCCCAAGAACTCGTCTCTTCGGCGTCAGCGTACCTCTCGAATGTTGCCGGTGCATTCTCCTTCAATGAGGTACTGAATGCTTCTCCTTGCTGAGCCCCAATCCTACTTCCGGCCACTAGGCCAACGGTCAGCATCCCGGCAGCGCCAAGTGCTCCCATTGCGACAGCCCCCGATCTTGGATATCGCTCGCCGGCAACCGCAAGCATTGTCGGCCAAAGAAACGCCTTACCGAAGGAATAAAACGTCGCCGCTGCAAAAACGAGAACCAAACTCGCCATTGGAAGACTGAGCCAGAGCAATCCAAGGCACGCGATAACACTCGATGCAAGAAGCAGTCCAATAGGATTGATTCGGTGGACAATTGGTCCTGCGAAGAACCGGAGGATAAACATTAACGCCGACGTGTAGACAAGAACGATAATCGCTTGCGGTACGAGGCTCTCCATCAATGAGGCCATCCATGAGTCGACCCCAAGTTCCATGTAGCCAACCATCGCATGGACGACGAGGAGTATGAGAAACGGGATCGACGCAAAGCACGCAAACGAACCAGAAAGCCCTGAGTCATCTGCCGCAGATGCCGTCGGAGGCATCTTCTCAGGTAGGGCCATTACACCGTACGCGACAACAAATATCACGAAAACGCTCATCGCGACTTCCCACGAGATACTCGCTATCCAAGGCTGAGTGCCCATGAACGCCCCCGCAAACAAGCCACCCAGGATCATCCCCGCGGGCCATCCAGCATGCAGAATGTTCAGGTAGTGTGTTTTCTCTTCTGGGTAGAGATCAGCTACCAGCGGGTTAATGACCGCCTCGTAAAGTCCTTGGCAAACGGAGAACAGCACGGTGCTGATCCACAGCAACCAAACAACTCTTTCCGTCGCAGCTACCGGATCTGTTTCTCCAGCGAAAACTGAATCAGCGGCAAAGAACATTGCCGCGCTAATCAAGTGCAACACAAAAGCGATGGCCAACAGCGTCTTGTATCCGAACTGTTCAACGAGGATTCCTCCAAAGAAAATCATCGCTCCAAAGCCGAGAAACCCCGCACCCAGAATCCCGCCGAATTGACCTCCAGAAATGTTGTAAGCGGCTTCCCAAGCTGGCAGAGCCGCCGTGCGGGTGGCGAATCCAAATCCTGCGGCGACCAATGTGAGAAAACTCGCGATCATCAACTTGTTGCGAGCGAACGGCGGCGAACTACTGGGGGTGTTGGGTGCGGTTTCCACGGCCTAAATGATCTCCAAATGCGGGTGTGCGAGGCAGATAAGGTGGTCCGTCAACGTCGCCAACCACGGCGTCGCGAACTCGACCTCTTGAAAGTCGACGGCAAAGCCAGAGGAAAACAAACCGTCCTTGATCCACGCTGCGGGTTCCAATCCTTTCATCGGGCCGCAGTATAGTTTCCCGAAGGAGCTCGCAAAATCACACAACCGGACATCCGGAGACCTTTTGCAAGTATTTGTCCACTGGAAAAACGGAACGACGTTTCGGGCAAGATGTGTCACAAGTGACGAGAGAAGTAATTCGGACCTCAGTGCCCGTGGTGAGACTCGGTTTCCACGCGGCTCAAAATTTGCCTCAGCTGTCCGTCCAGTGAGGAAGAGTCAATCTGAGCCTCGATCACAAGGCAAAAAAACGGAATGCCATGGAGTTGGTCGACACGAAATTTAACAAGGTCTTTCTGCGTGCATACGAATGCATCAACGTCATCGAACGAAGCTCGCCATCGACCGATTGAGTCGATGACTTCGCGATTAACCGACGCGTGATCAGCAAGAATGTAATGGTCAATGACGTCAATCTGAAGTTTCTCGACTGTTTGTTCAAATGCGGATGGGTTCCCGATTCCGCTGATCAACAACACGCGTTTTCCGTAAAGACTTTCGACTGCTTCAGTTTGGTGCGGAAACTTGAGAAGCGAGGTCGGCTGATGCTGGCACCTGGCTATAGGAAACTCTTCTTTCGGCCTCGCGAGGCGAGAGAGTCTAGATTCCAGGCTTTGCAGTTTCGATCGATCCACCAAATCACTTCGCGTAACGATCGCGACGTCGGCTCGCGATAGATTTTTCATTGGCTCACGCAAGAGCCCGCGGGGCAGGAGATGGCCGTAGCCGAAGGGACACGTGGCATCAACGAGCACGATGTCGAGATCCCGGTGGAGACGCCGATGCTGGAACCCGTCGTCCATCAGAATGAGCTGCGAGTCGAGCTCTTCGATCGCAATCTCCGCCGAGCGAACCCGGTCTGGGTCTTGGAGGTGCGGAACGTCCGGAAGCCGCTGATGCAGCTCCGCCGCTTCATCGTTCTCGGCAGCATCCCCACGTCCATAGCCTCGACTGACGATCGCGACACGAACGCCGCGGTCTCGAAACCACCTTGCCAGATACGCGACGACGGGAGTCTTGCCGGTGCCACCGGTCGTCAAGTTCCCGACGCTGATTACGGGGACATCCACACGGTGCACACCGTCACCACGATCAAACTTCTTGTTCCGATGACGAACACCAGTTCGATACGGAATGCTTGCGAACCAGAGGCCAAAACGCGTGACGGAGGCGATTGGTCCCCGCCTTGATCCGTCGATCAGCGGAACAAACTCATTCAGACGAAACTTCAGCGGTCTACTCGCGGCTTCACGGATACGTTCGTTGAGTCACCGCAACGTTATCCGTCAATCCGGCTGTCGAATCCAGTGCCTCGTGCGACCATCAGCGTCGGGATCAGCATCAATCCTCGGCGCCGGCAGCGCGCTAAGGACTGACCGCGATGCCTGCGTCGTGTCTCCGTTGGCGGAAGCGGCCGAATCAAGCAGCCGGGCTTTCGTTGCAGTCCCTGCCGGAACCGCCAGCGTTCTCGGTTGCTCGGCCTCCCGAAAGCTCTTGCCGAACGTCGGCGGATTAGGCGACGACGTCCTGGCAGGAATCGCCACAGGAACCGAGGCGCCGCGATGATGCTCTCGAACAGAGTGGAACCCCAGAGCAAGCGGTTTCTCCGAGAAACGTTGCTCGAGTTCAGCCATCACCGCCTCGCTGCGTTCTGAGTTAGTCCTCGGTGTCGGAGCCTGAGCCGCAACGGTGGCATCGAAGCGATCTCTGTAGATCGGGTCGGGTGGCAGGGGAACGGCGGAAGCTTCGTAGGTGAGCGGTAGCGTATTCTCGGTTTGAGGTCGGCTCGCGAACGGCAGAGCCTCTTGCGAAGGTCCGGGATCGAAAAAGATAGGGACTTCGACGCCCTCGGTTACTTCACGGACCAACATCTCGATCGAGTCCCGGTCCATTCCTCGGCGTTGCCGGACGGGTTCCTGATGCAACTCGTCAACGGAGACAGGCCGCCGGAACGGAAGCGAGAAAAGCGCACCACCGACTAGAAGAGTCGCGATCAAGGAAAAGCGTCGCACAGGATCAGCCGAGATTTCGAGTGAGTTCGGACATCCCTGAGAATCGATCGCGCATCGTGCGGTGTCATCGGTTTCGGCGATTTCGTGGGCGCCGCTTGAGGATTTCTTTCGAATTTCTCGCACCCTTCGAAAGAGAACGGACGGATGCTACGCTCTCGATTTGGATAGAGATTGTCTGCCCATTTTCAAAACCCGCCTCACCAGTCTGCATCATGGAAGCCGGAATCGTCGGATTGCCGAACGTTGGCAAGAGCACGCTTTTCAACGCTCTAACGAGTTCGCAGGCCGCGCAGAGTGAGAATTACCCGTTCTGCACGATCGAGCCGAACGAAGGCATCGTCAACGTTCCGGACGAACGTCTAAAACGCATCACGGACGTGATCGCGACGAAGAAAGTTGTGCCCGCAGCCCTCAAGCTGGTCGATATCGCGGGGATCGTGAAAGGCGCCGCAGACGGTGAAGGACTGGGAAACAAGTTTCTCAGCCATATCCGACAGGTTGATGCAATCGTGCAAGTCGTCCGCTGTTTTGAAGATCCAGACGTTGTACACGTTTCCGGAAACGTCAACCCGATCGCGGACATCGAAACAATCGAAACAGAGCTCGTCCTTGCCGATTTACAGACGCTCGAAAACGCGATGACGAAAGCGCAGCGAACGGCACGGAGTGGTGACAAAGAAGCCAAGCTACGCGTCGTCGCAATCGAGAAGTGCAACGCTCATTTGGAAAGCGAACAACCATTGAGAACGCTGTCATTGGTTGAAGCCGAAGCAAAGTCGATCCACAGTTTTGGACTGATGACCGCCAAACCGATCCTTTACGTCGCGAATGTCGATGAAACCGATCTCGCCGGTGAACACGATCTCGTTGCTCAAGTTCGCAAGCATGCGGATTCCGTCGGCGCAAACGTCGTCTGTGTCAGCGCAAAATTAGAATCGGAGTTGGCGGAATTGGATGACGCGGACCGTGATGAAATGCTGGCTGATGTCGGCTTGGAGGCTCCCGCGCTGAGCACGATCGCACAGGCCGCCTACAAGACGCTGGGACTTCAAAGCTTCTTCACGGCGGGTGAAAAGGAAGTTCGTGCTTGGACCATTCCGCAAGGCGCTACCGCACCGCAAGCCGCCGGCGTGATCCACACGGACTTCGAGAAGGGCTTCATCCGTTGCGAAGTCTTTTCGCTCGACGACCTCGAAGCACTGGGAAGCGAAAAGGAAATTCGCCAAGCCGGTAAACTACGCGTGGAAGGCAAGGAATACATTGTCCAAGACGGCGACATCTGTCACTTCCTGCACAAAATCTGAGGTTACGATGAACAAAATGTTGATTCCAATTCTCTTCGCACTCGGTACCGCTTTGTTCTGGGGATGCTACGGTCCGACGATCGGGAACGCCGCTTCGCCAAAGGTCGACGGACGACCATTGGCTCCGCCGATTGGTTGGTCGCCGTTCAAGCCTTACGTTTTCATCGGGATCGCTTATCTGGTCATCGCGATTGCGGGTGGCCTGGCGATGATGAAGCTCAAAGGAGACAGCTTCTCCTACACACAACCGGTTGAAGGCGTGGAGGGGCTGACGCACTTCGCGCCCGCCAAGTGGGGTTTTCTGGCGGGATCACTTGGAGCTCTCGGCGCCGTATGTCTGACGTCGGCAATGATGATCAGTCGAGGAAATGCCCTACTCGTGATGCCGATCGTTTTCGGAGGTGCCGTGTCGGTGACTGCGGTCGTGTCGATTCTCAAACTAAGAAGTCACGGTCCGCTCGAAATCAGTCCGCTCCTTTGGGTCGGCATCGGACTGACGGTGACCGGAATCGTGTTGGTGGCGTCCAACACGCCGCATGGACACGCCTCGACGAAATCAAAGTCTCCGCAGCTTGCGACGACTAGCGGTGACACGGCGCCTGATTCGCCCGTCGAACCCGCAGTTGCAGACGAAGAGTCCGCCAAGGCGAGTGAAGCCGTTTGACGGCAACACTCGGTCAACTTCTCGAACTGTCACTTTGATCATGGATCAGTCGGTCATCGAAATTGACCAGCAGGTTTCTCATCTTTGGATGGTACGAACCTTTCTGAAGCACGCTGACGAATCCGAGGATGACGAGGATCTGCGTGATGTCGTTCGCGACATTTATGACTTTATTCTCGCCGTCGGTCCGCTTCATGAAGTCCACGACGAGCAAAAGTACCTGAAAATGGCCAAGAAGAAGCTTCGCAAGCTCCGTAAGGCGACGGAGTTGTACGAAGAGATTCAGCCCGAGGTAAGTGGACACACCAACTTTGTCATGGCTGCCAAATCGTTACGTCTCGCGCTTGATCGCATTCAAACGATTCTTTCATGAGCGATAAACGGACTCCCCAAGAGATCACTCGACATGGGAACTGCAGGGCAGAAATCACAGGCGAAGAAGAAAACAAACGACTTCATTGATCCGACGTTTCTCTTCCGCTTTGAAGTCGACATCAGGTACCAAAAGCTGACCTGGGGATCGAAGGGAATGGTTCTCCCCGAAGCTTGCCGAATGCCTTGCTTCGGTGAACTGGGAGGACGCAAGACATTCGCGGACGTCCGTCTGGCGTGGTCGGAACAAGGCCTAGGATTGCACGTGAAAGTCAGCGGAAAACGTCAGTTGCCATGGTGCCGGGAGACTCGTTTGGATGAAAGCGATGGCTTCCACCTCTGGATTGATACTCGCTGCAGTCCGAATATTCATCGCGCAACCCAGTACTGCCATCGCTTTCTCTTCATGCCCGCCGGAGGTGGTTTGCGTCGAGAACGTCCACTCGCAGCATTGATCGAAGTCGATCGCGCCCGCTCTCACCCAAAACCGGTGCGACCCGAGCAACTACCAATCAAGGCCCTGCCTCGACATGATGGCTATGAACTCTCGGGATTGATCCCTGCCGAATGTCTGACGGGTTTCGCGCCGGAAGACCAGGACCGTGTTTCGCTTTTCTGGTCGGTCATCGATCGCGAATTCGGCTGGCAAACGCTCAGCCTGGGGCCGGAATATCCCATCAACGAAGACCCGAGCCTTTGGGCGGAAGCCAATCTCGCTCGATAAATACTCGTCAACGTCCGGCGTGTTTTGAAAGTCGCCCATCGGCTCCGCCCGATGGAAACGTGTCAAAATCGATCGGACGGAGCCGATCGGCGACTATCATTGATCGACCATTGCTAAGTGTGCTGGCACGGCGAATCGGTACAGTCGTCATCTTTCCTAGAGGCCGAAGTCACGCGCGATGTTTCAGATCGTGTTACTTGCCTTGAAGAATCGAATTGGAGATTCGCTACCAATACTGCGGGTTCCCGATTCAGTGCTCCAGGGGTTGTTCATTTGCAACTTCATTACTTCCTCGCCGTCGTGCTTTCCCTTAGTCTTGGGTCACTTCCAACTTCGACCAAGGATCCCTCGCACGCCATGTTCTTTACGTTCACGGTGGTTGCGGTGTGGTGGACGCTGTGTTTGCTCTCCGCGCGGATGGTTGCTGATCTTGTGCGAAAGAATGAAGTCGATCTCGACACGGGCGCCGATTGGTTCTTCCGGCAAACGTATTGGCTTCGATGGCTCTCCTTAGCACTCGTGGTGCTTTGCATCGGAGGATTCGGGTTCGGTCGGAACTCAATTGACGTGCACGACGGGATGTTCGTCCAGGCAACGAAACTCCTCCTGCCGGCCGTTGCGATGCTCGGTGGACTTTGGCTATCGGAACACCGATTCGGCGTGCACCTAGGCTGGTCGAAAAATGGAATCCGGGCGGGGTTATCGCACTTGTTTTCATCAGCACGCATCAGTGTTGGTTGGCTCATCCTTCCGGTGCTTACACTTCTCGGCATACTTGATCTTGTTGCGATCGCGGAGCGTGCCGGATTTGAGATTCCGACCGGAATCCTGGTTTGTGGCGGGGCCGTCCTTGCAATCGGCTTCAGTCTGATCGGACTACCGATCGTGATCCGAATCTTCTTTCCCAGTGAACCGGTTGAAGATGCTCTGGAAGGTTGGCTTCGCGAAATTACCGACGCAACCGGACTGCATCGCTGCCAAATTGCCTGCTGGAACACTCAGGGGCGTTGCTTCAATGCCATGATCGTTGGCGCGATGGGGAGGTTTCGTTTGATGCTACTGAGCGACCGTCTGTTGAAGGAGTTGTCGCGGCAGTCGCTCGCAATGGTTGTTCTCCATGAAATTGCTCATGCCAAACGATTCCATGTTGCGATTCGAATGATCGCCGTCTTCGGAGCGTGGAGCCTCGGCCTCGTGTCGCAGCTGTTTCTCGAAAGCATCATTCCCGAGCTCGAAAGCTGGTCGGCCGCACTGGGGACAGGTGTTTCGCTCGGATCAACGTTCCTGACATTGAGAATCGTCAGTCACTGGATTGAGTTCGACGCGGATCGAACGGCTTGCCAACTTGCTGCCAGAATCTCGTCGAGCATCGCACGCCATTTCTCTCCGTCGGCGAATTCTCCGAAGCCGCATTCCTGCACAGAAATTCCTGTCTCCGAAATTGAGGCACGGAGAGTCCTCGCCCGCGCACTACGACAAGTGACGGAGGAATCACCGCAATCCGCCAATCGATCCTGGC
Organism: Planctomycetota bacterium; assembly: GCA_039025515.1. Lineage (GTDB taxonomy): Bacteria > Planctomycetota > Planctomycetia > Pirellulales > Pirellulaceae > Stieleria. The sequence goes on along the minus strand of JBCCOI010000038.1, from coordinate 730 downwards.
TTCACCCGTCGATTCAAGATCGCGTCACACGACTTGAGGACTTCCGAGCAACTTCGCGATCACTCGCTCACCCCGGCGCGGGAACGTAGATCACTTCCGGCAGCTCTTCCGGTCGATTGATCACTTCAGCTTCGATGATCCGATCCGGAGGCAACTGAATCTCTCCCTTCTTTTTTTCCTTATTCGGATCAACACGGCGAAACGCTCCGACGACGCTCCTGCCCTCAACGACTCGGCCAAACACCGTTTGTTGATCAATCACATTGGGAACGGGCCGATAGAGAATCGCAAACTGCGTTCCCGCAGAATTTGCCACAAACTCGGGAGTTCCCGGGATCGGCATCTTGGCCATGATCAACGAACCTGCCAGCGGCATTCGAATCACCGAGCGATCGTGTTCGTCCATGATAAAACGATCGGGCGTGGAACTCCCATCACCCAGCGGGTCACCGGTCAACGCAAGTAATCCTTCGATGACCTGAAAGAAATCGCATCCGTCGTAAAAGCCGGACTCAACCAAGTCAATGAAGTGTGCCGCCGTGGAGGGTGCCTCATTGATGAACAATTCAACGACAAAATCTCCCCTTGTCGTAGTAAAGCGCACTCTTGGTAAGTCTTCTGGATCTTTGGAGATCAACTCCTGCTCAATCTCGTACTGCTTCTCGATCTGATTGAACTGCCCCATCAACGCTTTGTCGATGTCCTCGATTTCTTCCTCAGTCAGTTTCTC
>JBCCOI010000037.1:0-25743 GCA_039025515.1 Planctomycetota bacterium | reverse complement strand
TTCGCGGCCTTGCTCGACGGCCGATTTCGCCGTTTCACTGGCCGTTTTGACGATCGCGTCAATTCCACGCGAAGCATTTTCGGGCAGATCTCGCAATAGCTCCGCAGCTTGCAGTTTGACCTTCTGGATGGTGTTTGGGTCGCTTGCTTTTTTGGCGACATCCGCGACGCCATTTCGTATCGCTTCAATTGCCCAGGGCGGTAATTTCATCGAGCTGGATTGATAAGAGTCACTTCGAAACGTTCTTTTATTCGGGTTCCGCATGAACCGAAGCGCTGCCCCCGTCCCAGTCGACATGGATCAAGTTGGGGCAGCAGCAAACCGGGCAGTCTTCAACGTAGCTTTGTCGCGTACCGGCAGCGGGATCGAGTGGGATCACGATTTCTTCGCCGCACTGGTCGCAAACATAGCTGCCGTCGGCATCAAAGAGTTCGTCAGATTCCACTTCATCTTGTTGACGCCAAGGATCGCTCATGTCATTTGCCTGGCAGTGGATAAAGAAATCAGTGAAAACTGCGAAACCGCTCGCCTGTACCGTTGTTGACATAAAATGTGGTTGGATCAGCAATTCCCCGTGGATTTTTGCGTTCCTCCACCAATCTATTTCAGATTTAGTGTATCTCCGAAGTGCTTTTCGGCGACCTCCCAGACTTAAAGACAGGTAAACCCATGCGTCTCCAGACTTTCAGGTTCACACCACTGTTCCTCGCGTTGGGGCTTCTGTTTCTTGTTCCAGACAGCATTCTCGCGCAGCCGCCGGGCGGTCGACCCGGGGGCGAAGACGGCGAGGGGCGGCGACGAGGTCAGTTGCGTGATCGTTTTCAGGGACGTGGAGGACCAGGGGGGCCGGGCGGACCTGGTGGCGCGACTCGCGGTGGCGATTTCATGATGAGACTGCCCATCATCGCGGCGCTGGATGCGAATCAAGATGGCGAAATCTCAAAATCTGAAATCGAGAACGCGGCTGTTGCCCTTCAAACCCTCGATCGCAACAAAGACGGGAAGATTGACGCCTCGGAGTTGCGACCGGAGGGAGGTGTGACCGACCGTTTGCAACGGGGGCGACCCGAAATGGGGCCTCCCGGGCAAGGACGTGACGGTGCCGGCGGGCGACCAGAATCATTCGGCCGATCCGGTGGTCCGGGAGAAGCTGGGGGACGTGGCGGCGATGGCGGTCCCGGGGGACGCGGCGGAGCTGGCGGCCGGGGTGGCGACGGCGGACGTGGCGGTATGGACGCCAGCGCGATGATCGATCGAATTATGGGTCAGGATAAAGACGGCGATGGCTTGCTTTCGGGTGACGAAATTCCTGAGCGAATGGCTGCAATGATGGAACGAGCCGACGGGAACGGGGACGGCAAGCTTTCCCGGCAAGAACTGGAAACTGCGATGCAGGCCAGATTCGGCCGCGGCGGTGGAAGAGAGGGGCGAGGTGGCGCTCGTGGTGGGGATCAAGACGCTCCGGGCGGTGAGCGTCCGCGACGGCCGCCCACCGACGACCGTGATTGAGGTGCCGGGCGAACGTCCGGTTGCGGTCGATCGTTGCCACGAACGTGGCAAGAGAGTTCGGGCGGTTGCGATGTTTTCGCAGCCGTCCTTCTTTGTTTTCGGACCACGCCTTGTGAGAACCTTGCACAGCTCCAATAGTGTTGGAAACGGAAGCGTCGTATCAAACGCGACACGACGAACAGTAGATATTTGACATCTCCAACACAGCAAAGCGACCGATCTCATGAGCGTATTGGTGACCCAGCAAGCCCCGGATTTCAAGGCGCAAGCAGTCATGCCCGACGGGCAATTCAAGGAGATTTCCTTGAGCGACTACAAGGGCAAGTATGTCCTGCTCTTCTTTTGGCCTTTGGACTTCACATTCGTGTGCCCCACCGAAATCATCGCGTTTTCCGATCGCACGCCCGAATTCGCGGAGCTCGATGTACAGATCCTAGGCGTTTCCATCGACAGTCATTTTACGCATTTGGCATGGACGAATACTTCGCGGACCGAGGGCGGAATCGGCAAGACTCAGTATCCACTCATTGCCGACCTCAACAAAGAGATCTCACGCGACTATGACGTCCTTCTCGATGGAGGCGTTGCGCTGCGGGGATTGTTCTTGATCGATAAGGATGGCGTTGTGCGTCACCAAGTCGTCAACGACCTACCGCTAGGACGCAGCGTCGACGAGGCACTCCGCATGGTCAAAGCGCTTCAGTTCTTCGAGACAAACGGAGAGGTTTGCCCCGCCGACTGGAAAGAAGGCGCCAGAACCATCAAACCGGATGTCGAAAACAGCAAGGAATTCTTCGGCGCCGAATACGCCAACTGACGGTTCATCGCGTGTGACGCAGTGAAGAATCCAAAAGCCAATCCCAACTGAGTTCTATGTGGCTGACTGCGGCAGATATCATTGGAATTTCAGCTTGGGTCGATGAGGACTCGGCTTGGCGACTCATCGCCGAGAGGTGTCCGATAGTCTTTCACGTTGGTGAGATCTCGTTGACGCTCAGGTCTTCGGACGGCAGCTCGTTGCCTCCGATTGACGAGCAGTTTGTGAGGGGAGAGGGCATTCATTTGCGTTTCCCCCAGCGGCCAACTTCCGACGAATTCGGATTTCAGCTCGTCCTGCGACGCGTCTTTGCGGATGCTGTCACGGAAGTTTTTGAAGCGCTGGTCTCGGTTCAAACGTCCTTACTCGATTCGAACCCGACGCTCGACCTGGGGCTGAAGGGAGAGGAGTTCAACGTGATTGGCACGGCTTCCACGGGCCTGCCGCTTCACTGCTGTTCGACGTCGCAATATGACGCTTCAATCCTGTTGGGGCCGCACGACGCGCCAAGTTCCGAAGTGCAAGCAACGCGAGGTGGTACCACGGTTCGTTTGTTCGGCCATTTCTTGGAAAAGGGCGTCATTCGCCGCGCCAGGCCGTGGCTTGTGGTCGGCAGACGCGAGACTCCACATCGGCCGTCTCTCGATCAAACCCGTTTATGTGAGATCTGGCAACAGCTCTCCGAGAGCGCGCTGCCGCTCGATTGATCGTTCGAGGACGCTTGCGAGCCGCCATTTCGTAGCTGTGGCATTTGTTTTGGTGTCAAGGCAAGCGTTTTCGCCCAGCGGGCCCGCCTTCTGGCCCGGTCCTACCGGTTATACAGCCCTTTGGTGCAGGTGCGACCGCCAAGCCCGAATTCTATGTCGCTGGAGTGTCGTTTCGCTGTGATGACAGAATCCGTTTGCGTAAACTAGTGGGGTCGGGCAGCTCGTCCGGTCTTCTCTTCACACAACCCGGTCTTCGATGATCAACTTCCGGACTCTCACGCATAGGGCCTCTCGCCTGGGGATGCGACGAGTCATTTCGGTAGGCCTAGTCGTCTTCACGGCCGTCGTTTGCGCGCTGTTCGCCGAGAGTCGTGTCGCCACCGCCCAACCGCCGGGGACTTTCCCGCCTCCCGAAATCGTCTCACCCAGCTCGCGTGAAGACTCTGAGGGTCTGGAGGTGGGAGGCTTTCTTCTCTACGACGAGCTTGGGATTCCGATCCTCATGCCGCGGGCATCCTTTGAAGAGGCCGAAAGACTCTTTGAGATGAAATCAAATGAGTTGGGAAGGCGTCGACTTTACTTCTTCGAGGGAGTCCAAATCGATGGAGCCATCGCGGGCGAGCGTGCCGAGCTGTCCGTTCAATTGGAACTTCGGATTGAGGCGACCCGCGGCGAGACCATCGAGATTCCGCTTGCAATGGAGAACTTCCATCGCTTGGGCGCCGTCGAGATTCTCGCAGGTGCCGATACAGCGAAGCAACTTGACGTCGGGGTGGACGGTGCCAACGGTGGTTACCAACTGGTCGCAAACATGCCCAAGGCTGGCATGGTCAAGTTGAAGATGAAGATGTCTGCTCGCATTGAGACCGAGGGCACTCGGCGACTTGATTTCAGGCTGCCGGCCGCTCCGACACAAATCGCCGTCAGCACCGATCAGCGAAATGCGGTCGCGACCATCCCGAATCGCGACGACGAGGTGTTGAGTAGCGAAACGGATGAAGCTGGGAGGAGCCGGTTCGTGATTGAGAGCAGCGGCGGTCGCTTCACGCTGCAGTGGGGCGCAATCGAACGCGCGGTGACGGTGCCCCTTCTTGATTCGACGAGTAGCGTGCAGATGGTCTGGAACGCGCCGGAGGAGCAGTTGATTCAGACGGTGCGGATGACCGTTCGTGATGAAAGGAGACCGATCGCCTCACTCCCCATCCGTCTGCCTCCGAATGCAGTCTTGCGGGATGAAATTCGCCTGGTGTCAGGCGGTCAGTTTGGTCAAGCACTCGAGTTCACCAACCCTGATCCGAAGACGCCGGAACTGCTTCAGATTTCGATTCCAAAAGTTGAACGTCGGCAGAGCGCGACACTCGAGTTCCAATTCGAGTTGCCTGTGCCCAAAGCTCCGTCCGGGGAGCAACCCCTTCGACTCTCCGTGCCGCAGGTGGACTCGGCAATCCGCAACCAAGGATCTGTCAGCATTACGACCGGCTCTGACTATCGGCTTCGTTGGCGTGATCGACCCTATGTTCGGCTTGTGTCCACGGCGGAGGTTGAGGATGCATCGGCAAGCCAGCGAGTCTATGAATTTCAATTCGTCCGCGGCGGATTCGAACTTCCTCTTTGGCTGGATGCGACTCAGCGCGAGTTGCGAATCACCAGCACCGCCGATATTGAACTCCGCGACGATTACTTTGACCTCGCGCTCGAAATTGAGTCGGTTGGTAGCAACAGTCGCGACCAATTGTTGAGTGTGGATCTGGCCAATTGGGTTGTCATCAACATCGAAAATGCACGCACGGGTGCCCCGTTGTATTGGTATGAATCGGACGGGTTCATCGAGATTGAAACCAACTACAGCGGGATGGAGGAAAGCAACAAAATACGGATCACGGCGGATCGCTCGCTGTCGAATCTCGGCAATGAAGACGTCATCGGGCAGCCGATCACGCTTTCCCTCCCCCGCGTCGTGGGTTCGGGTGATCAACGAGACCCGGTCAAAATCCAATCGGCAGATGTTCGTGTCTCCGGTGGCGGCAGACAGGTGCTGGTGATCGATTTGGAAGCTTCTGAATCTGTCGAGCGAATGGAATCGGAGGAATCTGACGCATTCGCGGGGGCCAGGGTCTTCAGCGTGATGCCGCCCGAATCGAAGGCAAAGCTTGTCGGAAGGCTTGTTAATCAACCGCCGCGGCTGGTCGTTCAGCCAGCTGTCGTTTTGGAGTATAGGTCGTCGCAGCAAGGTTCCTTGGCTGCCGTGTTCGCGGGCGACACTAATGGACAAGATGCGGTCAGCGACGAAGATGCGAGCCCGGTCGATCCGATAGACGTTGATCCGATAAACGCTGAACGGAATTCGAGAACGGTGCGAAGCGGCGACTTGAAAATCTCAGCGACGTGGGATGTGGAAAGTCAAACCGATTTGGAAGGCAGACTCCGGATCGCCGTGCCCATTCGCCGGCAAGACTTGTCGGAGTCGCCATCCAACGTGAAGCCCCAGGTCGCCGAAGAGACTGAGTCAACGGACGTGGAGGACGCTGAGTTCGTCCAGTCGAGTTTCGTCCAGTCGAGTACGGGCGATGCTCGCTCGGACGCACCCACGTGGACGGTCTTGGTCAATGGGTTACCCGCCGAATTCCGCCCAGTCGATGATGTCGATCCGTCAGCCGATGGCTTGGCATTCTACGACGTTATCTCGGATGCCTTGGCGGAGTCTTCGTTTCAAATTCGATTCGATTCTCTGCGACCCGTCGATTTCAATCTTGCTGCTCAAAAGGCAGACGTGGAAGTGGGATTGCCATTTCCGTTGGTCGACGATGTTTCTTTGAGAGGCGGATTCGAAGTCCAACTACTCTCCGACGACGATTTCGAAGTCTCCTTATCACCTCGATCAAAGAGGTTCGGACAGACATCGCGTGTTTTGCCGAAGGAACTGTTGGGACTTCAGATCTCACCGAAGCCGCAGAGTCGCAGCGATTTAACGACGGGCGATGTCGTGATCCGAACCGCGACGAGCGAGTTGTCACAGCATGACCAAGTGATCGTCGTTGCGGAGGGATCCGGTGAGCTCGCATTGACGCTGCGCCGTCCTCTTGAAACCGATGTCGAGGTGAGAATCGATTCCGAACCGGCAAGCTATCGGATCGCACGAGGAACATTGTATGTACGAGTTCCAGAAACCGGCTCCGAAGCCGACGACGGCAAACTCATTGATGTCAGGCTTTGGAGTGATCGTGAACTGCGTGGAACGCTCTCCGATATAAGGCCGCTGGTAAAACTCGGCATCGGTTCCCGCATGGCTTACTGGCAGTTGACCACTCCGGCAAGTGAGCACCTGGTTTGGGCGACGCCTTCCTTGGGACGCTTGATGACTTGGGCCAACGAACGATGGCGACTCGTTCGACAACCGCTCGTTTCCGAGGCGACGCTGGTCAATCGAGTTGCCGCGGAACGCATTGATGGGATTGAGTTGAGCCCGATGCCCAACGGGAATCGATATCTCTTTTCTTCATTGGATGATCGCACGTTTGAAGTCCGCTCGGCGTCGCAATCGATGCTCTGGCTTTGTGTCGCTGGCATCATCATTTGCTTGGCCGTTTTGTTGACTTACTGGCCGGCCGCCCGCCATCCGCTCACGCTCGCCGTCGCCTTGGTTGCATTCACGGGCTTCGTGCTCGTTGCTCCGGATGCAGCAATCATCACCGGGCAGATTGCGGTGTTCGCCATGACACTTGTGGTTGTGATGTTAGCGATTCGAAGCCTCATCTTGCCTCGCGGTTCGCGAGTGCTCTCCGCATCACCTTCGGCTCGGCCCGAACCAAATAAGCAAGGGAGGATAAGTGCCGATCCGAATCCCCGCAGCAGCGCCACGTATACCATCGGTTCTGGAGATTTGGCATCGGCTGCCGATGAGGTAGCGACGTGACAACTTCTGATCAGCATGACTCGCCCGGATGTGCGTCGCCGAGGTCTCTCGCCGTTCCGTTCGCTTACTTGTTTGCTTTTGCGCTGTGTTGCGGCTGGTCAGAGAAAGTTTGCGCCCAGCGGACAGATGAGGCAACTGTCTCAGCGGACGTGGAAGCAGAAACCGGCATCGACGAGCCCAACGATCTGGCAGTGGACTTGCCCGTTCGCGAACACAGGGGGCGGGCACTGAGGGCACTCGCGGTTTACCAGTCACAACTGGTCGGCTTGGTGCCCAAGAACTTTCGCGCCGTAGAGATCGAAGTCCTGGCGGATGCACTGCGGCGCGGGCAGCAATACAGCCAGCAGAGCGATCAAGCGAGGCTCCTGCGAGGGTACTATGACGTCCGCTTTACCGATGAGTACTTGGTGAGTGAACGAAGCGAACTTGTGATCGAGCACGATTCGCAGTCAAAGACTCGTATGCCACTTGGCGACGTAAACCTAGCGATCGAGTCAAGGTCGCAAGCGGACCTCGGAAATGCTGATACCGGACTCCGCGGTCAGGCGTTGTTTGAGACGGATCAACAGGGGAATCTGATTGCCGTGATCCCGTCCGTCGCGCCGGCCCGAGGCGGTGATGCTTCGGATGAGCCGAGCTCTTCCGAGACTGTCACCGAATCCAAAATCCCATTTCGGTGGACGCTTTCGGGTGAGCTATTCGGTGACGCGCGGCGTTTCACGGTAAAGGTTCCCAGAACCGCACAGACTCGGTTCGTTCTATCGGCTCCCTCCGATTTTGAGATTCGAAGCAGCCGCGGCGTTCTGTTGGAAAGTCCCGGGCCTCCACCTGATGCCGACGTCCAAACTCGCGGTGTGAACATCCGTTGGTACATCTTGGAAGCTGGCGGACTCGATCAGTTCGAGATCTACACGCGCCGCAAGCTGGCGGACGATGAAGCGAGATCTGTGATCGTTCGGAGCGAGATCCGGCAGTACGAAGTTGATCTAGCCAGCCTGAACTGGCGGCATCGATTGACGTTGGAAACGCATGACCCAACGCCGGAGCGATTGGAGTTTTATCTCGGGAGCGGCACCGTCACCGGTGTGAGTGTCAACTCCATCGATACCGACTTCCGCGTGTTGCCCAATCCCGAAAGTGGAAGCCGGTTGCAAATCGAGTTGCCGGGATCGCAACGTGGCGTTTCCAGTCGTGACGTACCGGTCCGTGCATCCGATGGTGGCACATTAACCACGATCACGATTGAGGGCGTCGGTCAGTGGAGTCTGACCAAAGCGCAATGTGAGTTGCCTGTTTTGCGACTGATCGACCAAAGCGTGATCTATACGGAACCGGCCACGCAGGTCGGTGTCGCCGTCTCGGGTCCAATCGGCGTCGCGAGTTGGGAGTTGCCCGACGGTTGGTCTCAGAGGGTGAAGGCTCCGGCGCAACCGGGCGAGACTTTGCTGTTTGCGGACGGTCCTCCGGCAATGGAAAGTCAAACGAATCCGACTTGGTCCACGCTTCGGCTGTTTGCCACTTCGAAGCACCGTGTCGATCATATTTGGACGTCACTCGGTATCCAATCATCTCCGTCGCTGCAACTGAAGGCTACGACGCGAGTCCGTTGCGAACTTTTAGAGACACCCGCCCCGCCGATTCGTTTTCTTGTCAATGAAGACTGGACGGTCGACGCGGTGACGATCCTCTCAACGGGACGACAGGTCAGCCTGCCAACCAAAGGCGAATTGGTGATTTGGCCGACACTTGAAGAATCTTCACGGTCGATTGTTGAGTTCGACCTGCTCGCCCACCGCAACATCTCCGCTGCGCAACGGAGATTGAATATTCCAAATACTTGGGTCTTGCGTGATGTCGGACAAACGACGGCTCAACTTATCGCCATTCATCCTCCGAAACTTCGAGAATGGGACTCATCGTCTGTTCTTTTGCGAGACCGCGTCAGCGACTCGGAGGTTTCAGAGGAGGCGCGGGTGTTTTTTGAAGCGGGTGAGGATTCGCTTTTGATCGCTTCTCCTCGTGGCGAAGTCCCCGCTCTGTCGCTTCAAGCCGCAGATGTTTCTTTCTCTGTCGACATAGACCATGATGTCGATCTGCAGTCCGATCAGGTAATTGAAACGCTGCGTATCACGCCTCAATCCGCGCAAGCACTTTCAACGCTGACCGTGCTGTTGGGTGCCACGAACAGGTCCTCTACAAACAATGATCCTTCTTCAAACAGTGGTGCCCCTACGAACAATGCCCCGTATGCGAACAGTGATCCGTATGAGTGGTCGCTTGTACGCAAGGACGAGACAGCGACGGTTAGCATCCCGCGATCGAGCATCCTTCCAGATGTAGATGATCCGCTCGGGTCGGTCACGGTTGAATCGGCGGACCGAGACTTAAATGAGTATGTGCTCTTCGGACAACGTACGTACAACGCATCTGAACAGTTTTCGGTGTCGCTACCAAGCATCCGGCTTGCCCGCAATCAGACAGGATCGTTGTCTTTGGCGGCGGATCTTCAACTGAGTGAATTACCTGCGGGCGTCCAAAGAGTACCGACGGTCAAATCATCCTTTGGAGGAGAGAGAAAACAGTCATTTCGATTCGACCCGCTGCTCCGTCCCGAACTCCAGTTAAAAAGAGAGGCGAAACAACCGCGTCGGCCGCTTGTTTGGCGACAGACAAAGTTGTTCAACGTGTCCAGCCGCAGCGAAGATACCGTGGTGGTTAACGTCGACGTGAGTTCTCGCGGGCCAGTTGAGTTTTCCTTTGACGAAAAACTCGAACTCGTGTCATCCACCCGCAACGGAAGTCCGGTTGAGCCAATTCAAACGTCTGTCGGCGGCGTGACTTTTAATGCCGAACGGGAAGTAGACCAATTTGCACTGAAAATGCGACGGAGGCATTCAAATGAGCAGTTGATCCGGCCGTGTGAGCTACCAAACGTCACCGTGCTGGGCGAGATCATGGAGCACTCCGTCCAAGTCCGTACGCCGCGCGAAACCTTCGTCGTTTGGCATCGCACCGATGAGGCAAACGCATCCGCGCAGTCGTTGTGGTTGATGCCGCGACACCTCGCAATCGCGTTTGGCTTTCTCGGATTCGGACTGATTTACCTGGGCGGATGGAGCTTTGCACGTTGGGCTCGCTTCGGCTTGCATGGGCTGCTGGCGATGTTCGTCGTTTTGCTGGGTGCGGCGGTGATCTGGTGGGATTCGCAAGTGCCTTTGGCAGCTTGGGCGACGCTTCCGGTTGTGCTCGCAGCCCTCACGCATTTTGTGACACGGGAGAGACTTCGCATTTCCGATGAGACGTCAACTCGGCGCGGAAGCAGACTCGGGGTCGGTTCCAAAAGTGAACGTGATCGGTCGATCGATTTTTCGGTCGGATCGATGTTGTTACCAATTTCAATCACGTTCGCGTTGAGCGGAACGACTCAGGCGCAGGATGCGGGGGAACAAGCGGGCCCGCGCCCCAAAGCAATCCAGTTGATCGTGCCGATTTCGGATGGGCATCGCCGAGTCGGCGACAAGATTTATCTTTCCGATTCGGATTTTCAAGACATTTTGAAAGCGGCTGATCCAGATCGTCCCGTCGATGCCGTCTTTCGCTCAGCCGTCTATCGAGTGAGCTGTCGTGCCTCTCGAGACGTTCGAGACGAGATCATCGCCGAGGTTTTCGGGGAGTTCACACTCTTTTACGACCGCGACATCACGCGTCTCAATCTGCCATTTCGCGCGGAGACCATCCGGAGAATCGAGTGGCTTGGCGACGGGGAGACGCAGATTATCCGCTATGTGGTCGATGCCAACGGTGGCGTGACGGCGATAGTTCCTCCGTCCAAACAAATGCAATTGCGGATCACTTTTCTTCCGGAAGTGCGACGGGTCGAAGCCGAATCCACACCCATCACCGTGTCCTCGGCAGACGCATCGGAGGTAGCGGAGGACGTGGCAGCGGAATCAATCGCCACGGAGGTTCGCCTTTCCATTCCTCGAGTCCACGCGACGAAATTGTTTGTCGAAGCGGCTTCGCCTTTGATGATCGATTCATTGGGCGATGCTGCGGGACGTCAAGTTCTGGAGCCAGCTTTGGGGCGTTACGAAGCCGACCTCGGGAATCAAGCAATCCTGAGTCTACGATGTCGCATCCCTGACGCGGATTCAAACCGAGACCGAGGAAAGATACGGCGGGCCTATCGGATTGCTGCCGGGATGGCGTTTACGACAGTCGAGTGCGAGATCCAGTCGGTGATGCCTGTCGTCGTTGGGGATTCACTTCAATTGACCATACTCGGTCGCAGGCCAGATGCCATTACGTCTGGCGGTTGGAAGATACGGCTAGTGGAAAGCGGCGAAAACCCAGACCGCAGCGACGCCAATCCCGTCTCGGGCGGTGTCTATCGCTTCACAAAGCTAAACGCCCAGTCACAGCCGGTTCGCTTGCTGTGGACTGTTCCTTCGAATCTGAATGACCCCACATCGCCAGATGACAGCGTACCCCTGGAGGTGCCGGAAGTCTTTGCGTCAGCACAGAACCGCACCACACGCACCGCTTTCGCGATCGAACCGTCCAGTAACCTTCGAGTTGCGGAACGAGCACCCGGTATTGAACCGATTGACTCGGATGATTTCTCATCGCAGTGGATGGGATACATCGGGAGAGTTGATCGTGCGTTTGTGGTAAGCGAGGGCTTCCCATCTTTCGTTCTGCTGAAGAACAAAGTTCCGCCCGCGGTGATCAATGCGGAACACCACCTTCATCTGACTCGGACTCAACAACAACTTCGGTTTCGTTGCAATATTTCTGACGCGTCTGATAGTACGCGTCGCACGATGATTTCCATTCCCAGCGGCTTCCGGCTCGTTGAGTATCGCCTCAACGGGAAAGCCAAGCCTTCTACGGATTGGATTGATTCCGCCGATGATTCCCGTTGGCTGGCGGTCGGTGATGCCAGGATCGATGGGGAAGTTCAAATCGATCTACTTGCCGTTGCGGAAGACGATCGTGATTCAGTCTTTACGATTCCACGATTTGAACTCGCGGATGCCGTACTGGACGACAGTCGGTACCGAATCACCCGTGAACAGGGCGTGATCGTGCAGGTCCAGCATTCGCTCGGGGATGATGATGTTCGCGATGATCGCATGACGCGGGAGCAACTGCTTGCCGGTGAGATTCCAGTGCTAAGTTCAAACAGCATCATTGACGGAAACTTGCGAGTTCGAAGACCGCCAAACGGAAATTCGTTTGCGAGCGATCAAGTTTCAGTGCTTCGATTTGAAGACGGGCGCTGGACTTGTCATCTATCGATCCGTTTCTTACGAGGTCGTGTTCCCAGCTACGTCGATCTGCAGATTCCGTCGCGATGGGCAACCAAGTTGGAATTCGACAAAGCTCGAATCTACGGTCAAAGAGTTTCTGCTGATGGTGAAACGACGGTCGTGCGAGTCGATACATCGCTGAACGATTCTCCAATCGATTCCAAAAACAATGCAATCGTTCTCGCCATCGGCTTAGATAGTCGAGAACTGTCGCGGGTGACGTTTCCCGACGTTCGGGTATTGGGCAAAGGGCGTAGAAGCTTGTTGTTGGCAGTGCCAAATCGCTTGACTCAAGAAGAGCTTCGTTGGCAGCCTCGTTCCGTTCGCCGAGTCAGGCCCTCCAGTAACTGGACGACTCGGTTTCCAAATCTCCAAATCTCGCCACAGGACTATTCACTTTTTGCCTCCGATGGACCCACGTGGTCGATCAGTTTGGAACGTCTTGCAAGAGCGGAGGTTGAAGCCAGGGCGTTAGTCGGTGATGCACGCGTCTATCTTGGAAGCCGACGTGCGATTCTCTTTCAACACTTCGATGTGATTCCCGAAACACTCGATTCAGTGACCTTTCGCTTGCCCGCAGGATCACGCTGCATCGGAGCATGGGTTGCGGGCCGCGAGTTGGACTTTGATCGTTCAAAGAGTGACGTGAAGGCGAGTTCGGAGATGGAGTCCCCTTTGCTGCGATTGCCGTTGGCTTACAGCCGGTTACCCCAACCAATCGAACTACTCGTTGAGCTTCCCCACACGGTTTTTGAAGGCGACAGCAGTGAGATGCAGGGAAGTTACCTGTGCGAGCTGGTCGGTTTAAAGGCCCCGGCGGTTTGGGTTTCATTTTATCAGTCGACCAGACAGTCATTGCAGAAACTGAAGCTGGCTGAGGACGGTTCCGCGAACGTAAGCGAAACATCGAACCGGGAGAAATTCATCGAGCTGGCAGACTCAATCGTGACCTGTCTCGAGGATTCGCAGGATTTGTTGGCCGAACGAAATCGCGAGGAAATTCGTGAGTGGATGAACCCCTGGATTGGACGATTCCAACGTTTGGCAATCGATGCCGAACGGTCGATCCCGTTTGGCGAATTTCTCGCAGACTCCATGACACAGACGCCCAAAGATTCGGATGGTCCCGAGGTAAACGCTGAAATCGACGAAGATGTCAACGACGCGAGTGAGCGACTTCAGCCGGCTGCCCGGACATGGCAAGCCGTCGACGCCTGGGCGGAACTTGACCAGCGGCTTTCACAGCTCACCGAAAGTCTCGAGCCGCTGGACCCTCTTTCAGGAAGACCGCTTTCGATTCCATCACTCCTTACAGACTACGAATTCTTGGCGTCTGTGAGATGGAAGCCAACAGAAGCCTTGCCCGTCGTCGAAAGAGCGTTCAGCTCGGGGCCGGGCTTGCAACGAAGCCTCAAGAACTCAATCTCGATCCTGACGTTTATCTTTGCAGCAGCACTTCTTTGGCCGATTCGCAGTAGCCTCGGGGACTGGGTCAACAGACCGGGACTCTGGTTGATTGGAGTCGGCATCGTCATGCTCATGATCGCTCCGCTCGCGCTGGTCTCATCGTATTTCCTCGTTGTCACCGGCACGATGGCTTGGCATTGGGGAAGCCGGCGTCGGCTCACGATCTCCACTTTGGCCAAGCACGCTCGCCGCTGAGTACTCGCCGCGATTGCCGTTCTCTTCTTGCTGTGCTCGACCGTGTGCGAGGTCGATGTCGCCAAGGGCGACACCGTTGAGAAGAAACTCGATTGGAATGGATCTGAAAAAGTTCCGAATATCCCGATTTGCAGCGATCTCTGGGCGATAAGCGAGTGTTTAAGGGACAGCTCAGCCGTACGGCCGTCCCTCATCGAATCGCATTGCTATGAAAATTTTTCAGCACTTGTCCATTGGGTTGATTCTGTTGGCAACGTCCGCAACGGCTAGCGCCGACTGGACGCGGTTTCGCGGCCCCAACGGTTCCGGCATCGCTGAGTCCGATGCGCCAGTGGAGTTCGGGGTTGATAAAAATCTGCGGTGGAAGCTCGCCCTCCCGGGACATGGCGTTTCGAGTCCCATCGTTGTCGGGAACCGCATCTTCGTCACCAGCTATTCGGGCTATGGTTACGAGGATGGCGACATTGAGGACCTGAAACGGCATCTCACATGTGTTGACCAAAAGACGGGCAAACAACTCTGGTCGGTCACCGTTGATGCCAAGATGCCGGAAGATCCTTGGCGACCACCGGGGATCCCGACGCACGGTTACGCGAGCAACACTCCCGTGAGTGACGGAGAATCCGTCTTTGCGTTTTTTGGAAAGAGCGGAGTTTACGCTTATGATCTCGATGGGAACGAACTTTGGAATCAAAGTGTCGGTCAGGAGCCAAGCTACAAAGGGTTTGGATCGGCTGCGAGTCCAATCGTCACCGAAGATCACGTCGTCGTAAACGCCGCCGATGAATCGCTATCCATTGTCTGGCTCGATAAGAAGACCGGTAAAGAAGTCTTCCGCGCCGAAGCGGATGGACTGGGAGAATGCTGGACCACACCCGTGCTGGTTGAGAATGGTGACCGCAGCGAAATCGTGATTTCCGTGATCGGTGAAGTCTGGGGCCTTAACAACGCGACCGGTAAGCTGAGTTGGTACGCCAACGGCGTCAATTCTCGTAACGCACAAATTAGTCCCATCGTCGATCAAGGTGTCGTTTATGCCGTCGGCGAAGAAGGCTATGCGATTCGTGTCGATGGCAAAGGTGACTTGTCCGGCGAGAATACGCTTTGGGAAGGCCGTATCCGGACGCGATACGCAACGCCGGTAAAAGTGGGCGACTATCTGTTCTCGGTCAGCGGTCAGATCGTGGAGTGCATCGATGCCGGGACGGGAAAGCAAGTCTTCCAAGAACGTTTGCCATCCAGCGGAGGAGATAGCAATGCCGCAGGCTCAGGCGGATCTCGCGGACGAGGCCGCGGCGGATTCGGACGGGGTGGAGGCGGCGGTGGAGGAGATAGCTATGCGTCTCCAGTGGTTGCCGGGGACAAGATCTACATCACCACCAACGCGGGGATGGTTCATGTCATCGAAGCGAAAAGCGAATTCAAAGTCGTCGCGTCAAACGACATGACGTTCGACAAGAGCGGATTCGGTGGTACACCGGCGGTCAGCGATGGCTGTCTCGTGCTTCGCTCAAACACGCACTTGTATTGCGTCGGCCAGTCGGAATAGACGTCAGTCTTTCGAAACGACAAACAGGAAGAACGTCGCGATCAATAGGAGGCCGATTCCGCTAAGAAGTGCAATGGCCATCAAAAACCTCTCAGTGAAAAATGAGGCGGAGGACTGGGGACGGACGCCGGATATCGCTGACTAGCAATCCGTTTTCGAGCTGCGTCCATCATCCGCTGCTCTTCCGGCGTCGGCATCACGGGGTGGTACCAGATCTCGTCGTACCTCATGGAGTGATTCAGTTGGCGTATGGCGAAGAGTCGAAAGTGACGGACTCTTCACGTGAGCGTTCCTCACTGAAAGAGGCGAGTTCTGGGCGCCGCGCGGGCGCGTCTCGATGAAATTTCTTTCAAGCACGTTCGACATGACGGAGACGAACACGCTCTCGTGTCGTGATGCTCTTTGCCAGAGGCGCGAGACTTTGCCCGCTTCGGAAATAGCGGCTCAATAGCTCGGCACGAGCCGACCCGGATTCCAAAGTCACTTGGGGATCATTCCAAATACCCGCCGCATCCTCTCCCGAAAGGGAGCGAAGCTGGTCGGCGAGCAATTCGCGGAGCTCGGCATCGAGAAACGCAGCCTGAAAGAAATCGACCTCGACGCCCAAGCCGGTGGATGCGGCTTCCATCGCAATCCACTCTTTCGCATCTCGCAGGCGATCGGTCGGTTTCCAGGGGTCCTCGAACGAGTCGAACATTTGAAGAAGAACTTCGGCGACATCACTGAGTGACCGATCCAAGCGAAGTCGCCACTGTTCTCCCCGGCGGTCAAACCAATGGGTAGCGTTCAGCAGAGGCCCGATGTGTTCTGAGCCAAACCCGCTGGGTATCTCGAAAGAGCACTGACTGTGCGACGCTTGCGAGGAGATGACCAGATAGACGTTGCTATCTTGCCCCGAATCGCGAATCGTCAGGGTTTCACCGATCATGGGACTCGCTGTCAAATGGGAAGGTCGCCTGAGCACGGCGTGAGGATTACGGGTCATATGCATTAGAAAATCCGACCCGGCCGGTCGCGTCCGACTCTCTGCCGAAAAACATCGAAGCTTTGCTAGCAAAAAAACTACACTCGATTCGCAGCGGGCGATCGGCCCAGAAATTGGAATTCAACCTTCCGCCGATCGCTGGTTCGGAACGACCGCTGCGATTGGAGTTTTTGTCGCGAATTGTGTTCTTGCTGGCTGACGACGATGCCGAAACCACTCATTTTTCTTTGGGGTGACCAAGAGTTATCGTTCGCACTGTCCAAGGTGGATCGCAGCAAGCTGTATGGCTACAAGGAAGTCGAGGTGCTCGACGACTCAGGTGAGCGGTGCGAGTTGGCAACCCTGGCTGATGACGGGTGCACAGTCGTCGGACGTGGTGGCACGGGGTTGGGTTATGTCGATGCTGACGGTTCTTGGCGAGATAAGTCGGAGCTAAAGCCGGTTGATATCGACGGCAACGAGATCGAACCGGTCGAGTCCAGCTTCAACGCACCAATCAAGTTGTTCGACTCGGTCTCAACCGAACACTATTTGAGTCACAACATTCGGTTGGTTTACCACCTGCAAGCGGAGTCAATCGATGCGGATTTGATGGCTGAACTGAAACGGGGAACTATCTTTTCGTTTCCTTACAGCTATCGCGGTGGACTGGAGGCCGATGCTGGCTTCCTTCTGTTCGACAGCGAGGAGAATCTCTTCCTGGCGGTGGGCAATCCCACCCAAGCTGAGATGATCGGGATGCAGCAGCCTGTGGCGGTAGAAGAAGACGATACCGCCGATGAGATGGACCTCATGGATTTTGACATGATCTGAGAGTCATTTCATTCAGAGGAACTTGACGTTGGGTGCAATCAACATTGCCAATAGTGACTCGCGCGACGCCGTGGTGGCAACTGAAACGGTACGCTCGCCGATGCGTGTTCGCTGGGTCGATGAAAAAGATCGGCAGGCGAGCAGCGTCCGAGTGGTCAAGGCAACGGTCAAGAGCGGCTTCGATGCACTCACCGAAAAACATGGCGGCACGGCTGACTTGATCACCGCAATGATCGAATCAGATCCCGAGATCGAATTCGAATCCGCAGGAAAGCTGCTTCGTGATACGTCGCGGGTCTACACCAATCCGAAACATGAGTTGATCCATAAGGTTGCGTTTTGGGAGATCATTCGAAATCCCGATGGTTCGCAACGTGAACGACGCCCTCGAAAGCTTGCCGACCCCAACCTCGCTGGCGCGAGCCCGCTTCGCTGGTCGGGCGTCTATGTCGATAAAGCCGAAGCGTGTCGCAAGTTTGTGATGAGCGGCAAGGTGCAGCTGCGACACATTAATGGGCTCACCTATGACTTCCTGTTCACGATGGCAAAGGAATTGGAAGAACGTGGCGCGTTGATGCTGTTGGGAGCCGGTCCGAAGTCGAATCAGCCGCTGATTCTTCGTCGCGGCTCGACTCCTTACCGCGGCTTCTTGGAAGGGCGGACCGAGGGTGATCGGTATTGTCTGCTGCTTCATTTTTCAAACATGGAGCTAAAGCTTCCGGCCGCCGTAGAAGTGGAGAACGACTGATGCCAAGCCCATCGGCTGAAAAGAAAAGTGTGCTGGTCGATGCAGCCAGACTTGAGATCAAGCTTGGCTCATTCGCATCAGCGTCGGCCAGTGTGCTCTCGGACTCGCAGATTTTGTCCAAGGTACAGGATTACCGACGACAGACCGGCGGCCGCATGATGCCGATCGATGGGGAGGAGATTCGTGAGCGAATACCACAAGCTACGTATCACCTTAGTCGTAAAGTCGACGGTGAGTTTACGGCGTTTGTTTACCGTGAGGGTGAGGCTTTCTCGATCAATCCGGGCGGTACCGTGCGCGTCGGATTGCCCTGGCAAAAGGAAGCAGCAGCCGCGATGAAAGCCGCGGGACTCCATTCGGCAATCGTTGCCGGTGAGTTGTACGCCGATCATCCCGATCGTCGACCCCGTGTCCACGATGTGACTTCCATCGCACGACAGCCGCAATCACAGGAAGAGTTGAATCGCTTGCGTTTTGCGGTTTTCGACTTTATCGAGATCGACGGGGAACCTATTTCATTTGACTACGCGGAAACGTTTAAACGTATCGACGATACGTTCGGCAACGGTGAACGCGTTCACCCCGTACAAACCAAGCTGGTAAACAGCGTCGACGAAGTTCTCAAGGCATTTTCAACTTGGGTAGAGTCCGAGGATGCTGAGGGTCTGGTTGTCCGCAGCGATGTTGCGGGGATATTCAAAGTCAAACCGCGACATTCCCTGGATGTCGTCGTTTTGGGTTTTACGGAATCGACGGGCGATCGCGAAGGGATGTTGCATGACCTTCTAGTCGGCGTGATGCGTGGCAAAGCAGCCTACCAGGTACTCACGCGGGTAGGCGGTGGCTTCAGCGATCAGCAGCGTCGTGATTTTTTGAGTGACCTGAAAGACTTGGTTGTCGAAAGCGAATACGCCGAGGTCAATTCGGATCATGTTGCCTATCAGATGGTCCGACCCGAGTGGGTCATCGAAGTCAGTTGTCTGGATTTGATCTCTCAGAACACCCGCGGCGGTCCCGTCAATCGAATGGTGCTGCGATTCCGAGACGGTGAGCCGGCCGGATTTGAAACGGTTCGTCGAATGCCGCTGGCGGCGGTGATTTCACCTCAGTTCATTCGTCTTCGTGAAGACAAAACGGCTTGTCATCAGGACGTCCGAATCGAACAGGTAAGTAGCCGCGTCGAGGTCGCTCAAGTCGATCGCGACACGGAACAATTGACTTTACCGCGAAGCAAAGTGATCCGCCGCGATGTGTACCTCAAGCACGCCAAAGACTCGACGATGATTCGTAAGTTTGTATCTTGGGCCACCAACAAAGAGGGAGAGGCAGAGGATTTCCTCGGCTACGTGCTTCACTACACCGACTTTAGCCCAAATCGGAAGACGCCTCTGTCTCGAGAGGTGCGCGTCTCCAATTCGCGAGACCAGATCATGCAGTTGCATGAAACAATGATTCAAGCAAACATCAAGAAAGGCTGGGAACTGCACACGTCGACGACAGATGTCTTAGGTGGCGAAGAGCGTCAAGTCGATGGAGCAGCGAGTGAGGAAACGCAGGTAACCGATTCGACCAAGAAAGTGACGGTTGCTCGCAAGAAGGCCACAAAGAAGAAAGCAACCAAGAAAAAGGTCGCCAAGAAGAAGGCTACCAAGCCCGCAGATGTCGAGATCGCTGCGGAAGATGAAATCTCAGTCAAGTTGGTAAAGTCAAAACCAACTCGGAAGCGCGCGACAAAGAAAAAGTCGGGTTAGTAAACGGCCGGGGCGTTGGCCCTACGAGTATGGGACGCAGTCGACCCAGGCCAGTTGATCTACGCGAACGGTCTCGCCGCACCGGGCAAGCCGCGCGAGCGACCGGCACAGGAAACTACAGCCTGCGCTGGGCAAAATGCTGGGCCTTGGGCCAAAGCGGGATCGGGCCGAAGGCCCTGCTGTTTGCCGTGGCAGGCCGTGGGTTTGGGTGCGTTTCGTTTGATGCCTGCCGGGCACCACGGGGATGACGTTTCTCTTGGGCCGAAGGTCCCGCTGTTTGCCTAGCCCAGCCCATGGGGCTGGGAACGCGTCAAAAAATGAGCGTCAGGGCCAACGGCGGTTTTGCCCCTAAAACGATAAAGCGCAACGTCAAGACGAACGCGTCGGGTTAGGATTTTGCGGTCATGCGCCGAAAGCCTCCGCAGCTTCCGCTACGTATCAATTTTCGGATCGTCTCATCACACGGTCACTTTCCCGGAAACCAATCCGGCTGCCACGGTTCGTGATGTTTCGTCGCCAATGATCTCGCACTCGCCCTCGATGATGACGCCTTCGGCAAACTGAACGTTACCTTTCACATTCAACGTTCGGCATCGTTTGAGTGATGGTGATGCGGCAAGACGTTCGTCAAGATCTGCGATGGTCTTATAAAACTGCGAGTCCAACGTGATCGAAGGCGGCTGTCCTTCCCGATCGGCGATGAGCCCCACCGAAGCGTCGTCGCGGACTTCGTAGGCATCCGAACGAACCGCAACGAGGTCACCGGTCGTCTTCACGGGTGCGAACCTCGATCTTGGAACTCGAATAGCCGCCGTGTTCGGCAAGACTTCGATGGCCGCGCCCATCGCTGTTTCGAGTTGAAAGACGGGCGTGGAATCCGATCGTTTCGGATCGACTGTCTTACGATTCGCAATCGTGGGCAAGTCGATCCTGGACTCGTTGTCATCAAGGAAAGATTGCAACTGCTTTAAGTCGATCCACAGATTGTTTGTATTGAAGTATCGATGGCGGGTGATGTCTTGGAACACCTCTTCTTCGTCGGGATGGCACTGAGCCTTCTCCCGCAGCACCAGGCCGCCGTCCTTGGATCGAGCAAGATGGCCACCTTTGCGATCTGACACGGTTCGATCGGCCACCTCCATCATGAACGAGGCGCCGGAGTTGACGAAGTGTCCGAGGATTGATTCGTCGAGCGTTGCCCCGAGATTATCCGCGTTTGAAACAAAGAGGTATCGACGTCCTTCATCGAGCAGTTTCGCCAACGTCCCGCTGGTCACAAGTGCCGCATAAATGTCACCATGTCCCGGTGGACACCACTCCAAGTCATTTTCCGCAGGCCACTCGGCGGGCGCCAACGTCTCGGCATCAATCTTTGGAACCTGATGCTGCAAGAAGGTCAGCACTCGCGCCGATGCGTTACCGAACTCTCGAATCGCTTGTTCGGTTTGTTCGTTCGTCGAAAAACTATTCATCAAGACCAGAGGAACGGACAGTTTCTCGACTTGCTTTAGAATGAGCGTAAGAAAGGTATCGGTTCCGCGCACCTGCAAGAGTGATTTTGGACCCGCCAGTCCCATCGACGTCCCGAGACCTCCATTCAACTTCAAAACAGAGACAGACGACAGATTTGCCTTGCCGATCGCCAGCAAACTCTCATCCAGTTTCTCAGCGTCGGGGACTGATTCGACGGGATCGATTTGCGACTCTCGTAGCGTCGAGTCGAAACGTCCGGCGACGCTCTCGCATAGGCAATCGTAATGTCGCCGGAAAGACTCGACGACAATCGCCGGGGTTTTGACCTGGTTGAGCTTGGCTTCTACGGAGGCCCACTGCGGCTCGATGTTCATCAAATACTCTAAGGCTTTTTATGGAGAACTGGTTTTCGACGTCGAGGATAAAGCGTTTGACATAGCTCGCACGTTGTACCGTCACAGCCCCTCGCGGTGCAGTGTTCACGTCCGTAGAAAATGATCTGCAGATGAAGTCGATTCCAGTCCGACTTGATGAAGAGCTTCTTAAGGTCGGCTTCGGTTTGGGCGACATTCTTGCCGCCGGAAAGCCCCCACCGCTGCGCGAGGCGATGAATGTGTGTGTCAACCGGAAACGCCGGAACACCAAAAGCTTGTGCCATGACAACGCTGGCCGTCTTGTGTCCGACACCCGGCAGAGCTTCCAGCAACTCAAAGGACTGCGGAACCTGCGAACCGTGTTCTTCAACCAAGATCTGTGAGAGCTTGGCGAGGTTCTTGGCTTTCTGTTTCGATAAACCTAGCGGCCGAATGATCTCCAAGATCCTCGACTCACCCATTTGCATCATCTTCCTGGGTGTCCCCGCCCGACGAAAAAGCTCGGGCGTGACTTCGTTCACCTTCTTGTCCGTGCACTGCGCGCTCAGAAGAACGGCGACCAAAAGCGTGAATTCGTCGACGTGATCGAGCGGGATCGGAGGCTCGGGGTAAAGTTCGTTTAAACGCGCGGCGACCAAGTCGGCCCGCTCCTGCTTCCTCATCTACGCTTCCATTAGTTCAATCGACGATATCCTCGGAGGAACGTGGGTTCCATCGCGGGGATCGTACCACGGAACGTCAAATCAATGAAACCAGCGGTGGCGGCTCGACTTCATCAACAAAAGCAAGAGCACACCGAAAAGGTATGAGCCGCAAAGGATCCCGCTCATTCGTTGAATATCTGCATCGATGTCGCGTCCGTCGCCGTCGATCAAAAACGAGACCGCGATTGCGGATAGCAACACCAACATGGGTAACCCAAACGCCATCCACCAGCGGCTGCTCAAGAGAACAGCCATCGAAATGACCCAAGTGAGTGACACGGCGACCATCATGCCCACGCTCGCCGATTTCAAATTTGCCCATCGCACGCTGGGGCCGAGAATCGCCAGCAGAATCGCGATCGTCACAGAGAGTCCCATCAACTGGCGAATGCTCCGCCGAGAAGCCCAGTGATTCATCGACCGACTTATACGGCGTCGTGTCCATTGCCAAACGAGCGTTGCACCGATCACTGCGGCGAATGCCGTTCCGGCAGTCTCACCCACGATGGTTCGCGGGATGTCACCGAACGCGAACAAGGCGACGTTGAAGAATAGGAAGAGCGCGACCACAATCCGGGGCATGACTTGCTGTGGAGGAGTCGTTGTCGTTGTATCAGTGGCTTCTGCGTCGGGTCTGAATCCAACTGCGGGTACATCGATCAAAACGAGCCAACTGCCGGTGGCTGCCCATGTCACGATGAGACAGCCCATCGAAAGCCCGAGTAGTGCGCTGAATCCCATCACTGCGGTGAGTCGAGTTGTAACGGACAGCAAAATCGACCAAATGCTTAGCCAACCGAGCAATTGAAAATCGATCGGTTTAATCGGGCTATTTGAAATTGGTGAAGAAGCAATCTGCAAACTCATTCTGTCCTCAGTGCTATTCCAAGCTTCGGCGACGTCGCTCATCGATTGACTGGAACATCAATGGAATCTCGCCGTCGCTGCGATCGACCATTTGCACGAATACTCGTTGATCGATCTGAGCCGACTGAAACTGGACGACACCGTTTCCGAATAAGACATTGACGCCACCGGGATGCCTGCTGCCGATTTGCCCGACCGCCGAAACATCCTTGGGGACCTGATTCATCGCCACCGTTTGAATGCCACCACCGGCATTACGAATCGTCGCGCGAGTTCCACTCAACCAACCAAGGTCATCCAGAGACATCCACTTTTCAGAGACGAACAGCGTGCCGGACAAACCGTCCGAAATGTCGTCGCGGGTTATCGCGGTGTTTAGCAAGAAGACGCCGGAGTCAGCGGCGTCAATCGGCTTTTCCGACGTGTGATGAAGTCCGACATAGCTGCTCATGCCGTCCACCCACTGATCCGACGAGGGACATTGGACGGCTGGCAAATTAAGCCGACGAAGTTCGTCATTCTCACCGACATAGACCGACGTTTCTCGATCGATTCGTCGTGCGATCGTCGGTTGATCGAGCAACTCTGAGAGCCGGCCCAGCCAATTGTGATGCATGCCGCTCGCTTCGGATCGAATCGGCCCGGATTCTTCGACCGTTCCGACGGGGTATTGAACCCAGCGGTCGTGATAGTTTTCGAGCGCCCAACCGATTGACGTCAGGTTTGAGCGGCACGAAGAACGCCGCGCGGACTCTCGCACGGATTGAAGGGCGGGTGCGAGTAACCCAACCAGAATTCCGATGATCGCGATCACAACGAGAAGCTCGACAAGCGTAAATGCGCTTCGCGTGGCTCGAACGAGTGAAGGCTTTTGCGTCAATTGAGTAAACAAGCTTCGCTCCTTAGAGATGAACTGGGCAGCGGTACTTTCGTCGAGAATGCCGCAAAAGCCCAACCCGAAGCGTAAGCGACGCCATTTCCACAACTCGTTTACCCACTTACGCTTCGGTTTAAGTTTGGGTGTAAAGTGACGCTGGCCAGTTAATGTATTCACTTGGTGATCACGCGTTTGATTTTTGAGATGGATTTGCCCCGACGCATCAACGTGGCCGTAACGCTAAGCTGCGCAGAGCTACCCGTTTGTTCAATCAAGACCCATTCGTCACGCTTTGGATCAACCGGTAAACGCAACGTATTTTCGGAATCGATTTCTATTGAGCCCATCGAATCGATTGCCGATTCGAGCAAACGCACGATCTCGCGATTCTTTGCCGATCGTCGCTCGCGGGCCATGTGATGGACCGTGGTAATGGCAAACGTCCCGGCGACCAACGATATGGCAACAACCAATGCAATCGTCGCGAATCCGCCTCGACGTTTACTTCTGTTCGCCGCAGTCATATGAATCATTTCAGGGATTCCGTCGCGTGCCATGGAAAGCGGAGATCTCAATCGAGTCATCACGCGACCCAAGCCGGCCTCGGAGCGCAACGCGAACTCGTTCAGCTTGTTGGGAAAACGAAATCGAAAGGCCCGTAGAAACGACGTAGTTGTCTCGCGTGTTCGTATCGGAAACTTCCCGCGAAATTCCCCGCTCGGTGAGCTTGTATCTGACGGTTCCGAAGGGAAGTTCGAGATCTAGCATATCATTGCGAATCTCCTGGTTCGTGCTTTGACGAACATCGCTGCGAAAATCGTCCGCGAACCGCCGTATTTCTCTTCGCGAGACCGCCTGACGTTGACTCGCGAGTTGACTGGCCCTCAAAAGTTGAAGAGTCTGCAACGAAGCCGTCATCAGCGCGATGAAGAGAAACAGGTACATGAACGTTTCGATGATCATGAAACCTCGTCGCTTCGGTTGTTTCGACGCCGGCTGGTTCATTTTGCTCTTCCGCAGGATCGGTGGATGGGTTCCTAAAAGGTTTCGCTTGAGCCGAAGGTGGCAAGACGCGTGTTCGGGACTCTGCAAAACACGCGAAAGGGGCTTCGCAACGGCCTTGTTTGGGAAATGCGTTTTTCGTCAACAGCCAATCGGTTCACGACTACTGATCGATCAGCTCTTTGATCTTCTCGTTCAGTGCATCTGTACTTTCCTGGTCTGAGCCTACTTTGACCAACCGGACAATCCCATCTCGATCGACCAAGACAGCGTGTGGGATTCCCACTACTCCGTATTCCTCCCACAAAGTGCTGTCCGTGGGCGTAAAAACGGTCGGGTGCTGAACTTCTTTAGACTGCAGGAACTTCCCAACTGCTAAGCGTTCCATCTCGGGATCCACTTTTTCCTCGGACCGAAAGGCAAAACCTGCGTCCTCATTCCATTGATAATTGTAGTACCGGGTGATCCCGACGATTTCGAACCCATTGTCGGAATATTCTTTTCGCCATGCACGCAAGTGCGGAAACGTCCTGACGCACGGGCCGCACCAAACAGCCCAAAAATCAAATAGCACTACCTTGCCCTTCAGATCATCGACATTGAATTCATCTGCGTTTGCCCAAGCGTCGAATTTCAGATCGGGTGCGGGCTTACCGATCATGTCTTGTTGCTTTGCAGTC
>JBCCOI010000036.1:0-26638 GCA_039025515.1 Planctomycetota bacterium | reverse complement strand
GACGATTCGCTGGGGGCGAACCGAATCGCCGCCCCTGATTTGTTCACCCGCGTCGCGTCCATCCAAAAACCTTATCGATGCGCGGCTCAAAGCTGCAACCCGTCCCAGGCTTCTCCGCATGTCAGCTGTTGCAAAGAAAACTCGTCACGCTCGCGTTGCCCGTCGGCAAACGGTTCAGAACGACGCTGATTCGTTTGACTTGTTACAAGTCCTCTCGCGGCAACGTTGGATGATCGGATTCCTGGCTGTCGTTGGTCTGGGCGCCGGTATCGCACACGGCATCTATGCTCCGGTGTGGTTCGAGTCGCGTGCCAAAGTCCTCATCGCGGAACGCACGGCGGGCTTGGGTGGCGGTGGCGAAAATGGTTCGACGGGAACAGGAATGGTCGAAGAGGATACGCTCGCAAACCATATCGAATTGATCTCGAGTCGGATGATCGTCGAGCAAGCTCTCAATGAAAACGGACTGACCGATCTCGAATCGATCAAACCGCATCTGTCGTCAAACGTCGATTCGGTGGACTACATCATTGATCAGATGGATATCGTTCGTGGCGGCAGTGGGTCTGCAAAGACGGCTCGCAGTTTGAACATCGCTTTGACCCACACGGATCCCGACGACGCGAGTCTGGTCCTTACCGCGGTTTTAAAGGAGTATGAACAGTTCATTGTCGCCCAAGTTGAACAGGTGATGGGGCGTGCGAACGAATTGATCCAAGAAGCAAAAAGCGACGTTGAAGAGTCTTTGGCGAAAGCCGAGCAAGATCAGCTAAGGTCGCGACAGGAAGCACCGCTGTTTTTTCAAGGTGAAGGGAGCAGCAATGTCTATCAGGATCGATTTCGCAGACTTCAAGACGAGATGCTGGACCTTGACATTCAAGAATCCACCGTGCGAACCCGACTCGACCGGGTCGAGTCGGTTTTGGCCGAAATGGATGCCTCATCTGATCCGATCGACAACCTGGACAAGCTCTCCCTGATCGACAGCGAGTCGCTGCAGCGTCTTGGCCTTTTCGCAGGTCTTCAAGTCAACTCGGCGAACTCCGCCGAGTTCCGCGCGACGATGCCGGTCAAAGTCGAGGAAGCGAGAACTCAATTCACCACGCTCCTGGAACTCAATAGCGAGAAACAACGTCTAAATGCGGTCTTCGGTCCCGGTCACCCCAAAGTCCAGGAGATTGAAGGAAAGATCGCGCTCGTCAAACAGTTTCTTCAAGACAATGAGTCGCTGACGAATCCGGATGGGTTGTTCAGCGACACAGCGCTCACGCCCGAGGGTCTGCTGAATGCGTACGTCGGATTCCTTCAAAATGACTTGGCGGCATTTGCCGAACGACGAAAGGAGCTGGAGTTCCTGTCCGCCGATGCGGAGAAGAAGGCAAAAGAGCTAATTGAGTATGAGCTCCGCGATTTGGTCCTGCAAAAGAACATTGATCGACAGGAAGCTTTGTTCGACGGCATCGTCCAGCAACTGCGAGATCTCAATACGGCCAGCAGCCTCAGTGGCTACCTGTATGAGTTCCTTGAGGTTCCACGTCTCGGAGAAGCGGTTTGGCCAAAGATTCCGATTTCGGCTGCCGGAGGCCTGACCTTGGGATTGTTCGCTGGGCTCGCGCTCGCTTTTGCATCCGATGTTCGTGACGGACGATTCCGATCCGCCGCTGAGTTGGATGAAATGATCGGGCTGACCAACCTGGGCAGGGTCGGAAAGATGAACTCGATCGATCGAGGCGTCCAAGGTTTGATCTCCGCAGAACTCTCGCCGAACGCGGAAGCATTCCGGCTCGGTCGCACCATGATGCTCTTGGATATCAAAGCCGGCCGGCTCAAATCGATCGGATTTACAAGCCCGATGCAGGGCGACGGCAAGTCAACGATCATGAGTAACTTTGCCGTGTCGTTCGCACAAGTCGGCTTGAAAGTGTTGGTGGTCGACGGTGACTTGCGACGCCCCTCCGTTCATCGATATTTCTCCGTTCCGAAAGAAGATGGCCTATGCGACATCCTGGAAGGACACGCAACGATCGAGGAATGCATCAAAGAGACCTCTATCGAGCAAGTCTCTGTCGTGACGGCGGGCTCGATGACAAAAGTTCCCGCGGAGCTTCTCCAATCCGAACGCTTCGACGAATTCATTGAAGAAGTGAAATCGGACTTCGATGTCGTGCTGTTCGACTTACCACCCGTACTTGCTGTTTCAGATCCGGTCGTCGTGCTTCCCCGTTTGGACGGTAGTGTCCTGGTGGTTCGGGTTTCGCGAGCGAGACGCGATGAAGTGCTTAACACCATGCGAAGGATACGCGAGTCGGGCGGCAACTTCGTCGGCTGGATGCTCAATACTCTGGGCGCCGGCACCAAGTTTGATGGTGCCGGTGGCTACAGCGGCTACTACGAATCCGACTACACGCGTTCGACCCGAGGTGGTCAGGGAAGTGTTCGCCAACGTAATGTTGGCAAGACAAAACGAGGTCGTCCGATGAAGCGAATCGAGTAGTTCGAGCAGATTTTCGCTTCGGAATGGCATCGGCATGGAACGCCGAGTCAGCTAGTCTGTCGAGTGATTGGAGCGCTGGTCATTTGATGCAGCTCTGAAAAGTGATCGATACAGCTACGCGAGCGAAACCATGTGTGGAATCGTTGGGTACGTCGGAAGTAACTGCGCGGGGGATTTTCTCCTTACGGGTCTTCGTCGGCTTGAATACCGAGGTTATGACAGTGCCGGAGTCGCGATCCACGGCGGCGGCGAGTTTCATCTCACTCGTTCGGTGGGGCGTATTGATTCACTGGTCAAATCACTGGGTGGCGATCCCGTCGACGGACCCACAGGAATCGGGCACACCCGCTGGGCGACTCACGGACCGGCGACACAGGACAACGCCCACCCGCACGTCGGCGGCGAGGGCGAAGTCATCCTCGTGCACAACGGCGTCATCGAGAACTTTCAAAGCCTGAAACAGGAACTCGTTGAGAAGGGGTATACGTTCCAGTCCGCAACCGACAGCGAGGTCATTGCGCATCTCGTCGCAGAAGGTTTGAAGGCGGCTTCGGGATCGGGCGATGATCCGAACGCGAAGTATGTTCAAGCGGTTCAGTGGGCGATTGCGCAGCTGCGCGGAACCTACGGACTGTTGATTGCTTTTCGTGACCAACCGGATCTGTTAATCGCCGCCCGCTTCGGAAGCCCGCTTGTGATCGGCGTCGGCAACGGCGAGTACTTCGTCGCCAGCGATGCGTCTCCGCTGGCCGGTTGCACGGACAGAATCGTCTACATGGCCGATCATCAGATCGCGACGCTCACACCGAGCGGGTTTTCCGTGGTGCACCGCGAACAGGGACGCGTCACCGTTCAGGTCCAACCGCTGGAAGCGGCTGAAGAAGAAGTCAGCTTGCAGGGCTACGACCACTACATGCTCAAGGAAATCTATGAGCAACCGGAGTCCTTGCGTAATGCGATGCGTGGGAGACTGGATGAAGAGAACGCGACGGCGGTCTTCGGCGGTTTAAATCTCACGCCGCAGCAACTGCGGACCGTTCAGCGAATCATTCTCACGGGCTGCGGGACGAGTTGGCACAGTGCTTTGGTGGGCGAGTACTTGATCGAGGAACTTGCGCGGATTCCCGTCAACGTCGAATAC
This sequence comes from Planctomycetota bacterium, assembly GCA_039025515.1. Classification (GTDB taxonomy): domain Bacteria; phylum Planctomycetota; class Planctomycetia; order Pirellulales; family Pirellulaceae; genus Stieleria. The sequence continues at coordinate 23,003 of JBCCOI010000036.1, read as the reverse complement.
GCAAGCGAGCTTCGTTACCGCAATCCGCCGATCGAGAATGACACGCTTGTTTTCGGAATGACACAGAGCGGTGAAACGGCGGACACATTGGCGGCGCTTCGCGAAACGAAAAGAAAGGGCCACCGAACTTTGGCGATTTGCAATGTGGTCGGAAGTTCGATCGCACAAGCGGCCGACGGTGGCGTGTATCTTCACGCGGGTCCCGAAATCGGCGTCGCGAGCACGAAGGCATACACCTCGCAGTGCTGCGTCCTTGCAATGCTTGCGCTCTACTTCGGTCGAATTCGACACCTCAGCTATGAAGCCGGTCAAAACATCATCCGCGACCTGCAAATGGCACCGGGAGCCGTGCAAGAAGCTCTCACGTGCAATGACCATGTCCGCACGGTCGCCGAAAAGTACCAAAACGCGACGAACATTCTCTACCTGGGACGCCAAGCCAACTTCCCGACCGCACTGGAGGGAGCCCTCAAGCTGAAGGAAATCAGCTACGTCCACGCTGAAGGCTATCCGGCGGCGGAGATGAAGCATGGCCCGATCGCGCTGGTGGACGAAAAGACTCCCAGCGTGTTCATCGTTCCGCAGGGCACAACGTACGACAAGGTCATGGCGAACATGGAGGAGGTGAAGGCCAGGGGCGGCCCGATCATCGCCGTCGCAGCGAAGAACGACGACGCCATCAATTCCGTCGCCGACGACGTGATCCACTTGCCCGATGTTCCTCCAATCATTCAGCCGATCGTTTCGGTCATTCCCCTACAATTACTTTCCTATCACATTGCGCTGCTGCGTGGGTGTGACGTCGACAAACCCCGAAATCTGGCAAAAAGCGTCACGGTCGAGTGATTTCGAGGCGACGTTGTCATTCTTTACTTGTCCAAGAGACGGACTCGATTAGGCTTCGTTGGTGGACGACGTTCACTTGCACGATTTCGGTCGCCGCATAACCTGTCGTGTGTCCTACGCACGTTGCGGTGTTTCCCAAGCATCTGTCTAGTCATCGCGACTTTGAAATATGAATCGATACGGCCTCACCTTTAATTCTCGCAAAGCGTTGATGAATAACATCGGCGAAGCGGCCGGTACGGAAATCGCTAATCTCATTTCCGACATGGCGGCGGAAATCGAAGAACTGCGTCGTACAAAGGTCAACGTGACCCGAATTGTCCCGGGCGAAGACAAGACGTCCGATCAGGCACAAGCCGGCGAGTTGAAGCGGACGAGCCGAGCAGGTTAGTTTCTCGAAAACCTCGCACAGTGCGGGGGCATCTCGCATGCAACGGCGTGCCTTCATGATCCGTCAGGTTCGTCGTGAACGCGCTATTTGCTTAGGATTGCTTCGATCCGACGCCTAAGACGATCTTCGGATTCGAAGCCGACTTCATAATCGACGACGGTTCCGGATCTGTCGATCCAAAAAGAGGTGGGGTACGCTCCGACCTTGTAACTCTTAGCAACGGAACTTCCATTTAGCGAAATCTGGTGCGTGAGGTTCTGCGAATCCATGTACGTCTTCACCTTCTCGGCGGTGTCGTCGTACCCATTGACGGCGATGATCACGAATCCCTGATCTGAATACTCCTCGTGATAGCGAGTTAACCAAAGTGCTTCCTGGCGACAGGGTCCACACGCGAGCCCCCAAAATGTGACCAGGCCGGGACGGTTTTTCATCAGTGCCGAGCGTTTGTCTTTCGTCCCACTTAGCCCAACCACATCGAAGTCTGGAGCGTGGCGATCCACCAACTCTTCCGGTGATCCACCTCCGGGAGAATGCCGGTAGCGAATGGCTTCGAAACCTAAGTCTTCGGCCAGCAAAAGAGCCGCAGACGGACGGAATCCATCAACTTGTTCCTGAAGAAATCTTTTGATTGCAGGACTCGCATCTTTGGATACGGAGGGGCGTCGTCGCATTTCAAAAAGCCTTTCCAGATTCTTCACGCCGCCTTGGGTGCTCATCAGGTCGAAGAGCATTGTTTGCGTCCTGTTCAGCCGGGCTTTCGTCACGCACTCTCGAACGCACGACCGAAACTCTTCCGAAAGCTCTCCGGTGTCCGAATCGATGGGCTTTAACACTTTGACGATGCAATCCACGTCACCGTATTTCAGTTTGGAGAGGCGAGTTCTAATCGGCGAAACGTGAACCAGCTCACCGCGAATAATCGGTTCAACTGGGCTAGGTTTGGTTCCCAGAGGATCCCGATCAGCCGGGGAAACGACTTTCCATTCAGACGAAGTAAGGCTCTCATTGATTCGAACACTCAAAAGACCTTCGGCTTGACATAGTTCACGCACAGTCGACTTGACGCGTTCACGGGTTGTTCGTTCGAGTCCGTCGGTCAATTGGAAGACGCAATTGAGAATCAAACTTGAGTCTGTCGAACCGAGATCTCGGAGTGACTTTCTAAATGAGGCAGAGTCAAAGCCTCCCGGCCTGAACTCAGTGCCGTCCAGCAATGCATTACAGTTGACGAATCCAACCAAATCAACGTTTCCGCCCCAATTAGATCGCTGCAGTTCCGTTGTCACCGGTTCGACGAAAAAATCCTGAGAGACTGCGGATCCACAAAGAATCAAGATCGACAATAGCCCGTTGAAGGCTCGCAACGTCAGGCAGGTCAGCGGAGCACGCATAGCAAAACGGAATTCTGATGGAGGATGGAAAACAGCAGATAATTCACCAATAAGCTTAATCGATAGCGCAGCCTTAAGTTCGTGTTGCAGCATTGGTCCGATTGAATCATTTCAGACTCAGAACTTTCCCAGACGGGGTTGGTATGACCATGTCGCTGCAGCGAATGACGCTGTTTTCTCAGGCTTTAGCGTCGACGGATTCCTTCTCAGAGCTCCATCACCCTAAAATGGGTGTGCGTTGACTGAACGAATCCCATTTGAAGACGATTGACGTCGATGGCGAAAGCGAACGAAAGAGCGGGGTGGCGAAAATCGAAGACACGTCCAGTCGCGGCATCGACCGGCGAATTCGGTCAACGAGGTCGCGAAAAGCGCAAGCTCCTCTTCCGTGTCAGCATGTTCGCGACATTTGCGGTCGCGTTGGTCGTCATGCTCTCGATTGAGCTTCTGCAACGTCCCGACCTGGACGTTCCGTTGATCCTGTCCGTCGTGTCAAAAAGCGACGTTCGGACGGCAACGGACCCACTCTATACGGCGCCCAATCCATACGCGTCAGAGGATGTGGATCTGCTTCGCGGTTGGTTTGGCGGCGGACCCGATGATCCGTCGCAAAACGTCCGCGTTGTTGGCGATGATGCAGACGCGTCCGGTGCGATGGGCTTTGAAACCGGTCGGTTAATTTCTGCGATCACACGTCCACTGGAGACGGCCAAGCCGGGTGGGCCGGGCGGCGATGTGATCGCTGTGTACCTCAGTGCGTGCGGTTTTGTTGATGCCGGGGTGCCTTACCTTGCCGTCGGTGACAGCCGCGCCGACCGGCGTGGGTCATGGGTGAAGTTGCAAGATGTTTTGGATGAGATCAAAACGACGCTCAAGAATCGCGATGATGGAGCATCGGTTCGAGTTGTAATGTTCATCGACGCCGCGCGTGTGGGGCCGCAGTGGCAATGGGGTGTCTTCTCATCAACGTTCGCGGACGCTTGTCGAAAACTTGTATCGGGTCCCTCCGAAAAACTTGCCATCGTCCTTTCAGCACGGCCCGGCGAACGCAGTTGGTGGGACCCTCGCAAGGGTCATGGCTTGTTTCCCGAAGCACTGGTTCAAGCACTCACGGGACGGGGCGATCAAGATGGTGACGGGATTGTCACGGTTGACGAAATTGCAACGCACCTTCGAAACCAGGTCAGTCGCAATGCCGAGGCGATTTGGGATGCCCGGCAAACACCGTGGCTGGTTAACGCGGATGCCGGCAGTTGGCAATTCATTAGCCAACCCAAGCCCGACCGCGAGCCGAGCTTCGAGCCCGTTGATATTGATCTCATCGCGAGTGACTTTGAGTCAAACGACACGCTTTGGGAACGACACAATGCGCTCACTCGCGAATTCCACACCCCGTTGGCGTTTGATCCTTTAGGCTGGGCTTCGCTTGAGTCCAAACTGTCGCGTCTCGATGCCCTAGTTTTGTCGGGCAAGGGTTATCGGGGTGAGTACGTTGCACTTCGCAACGAGTGCGAAAGCGATCTCTCTGAATTTGAACGTGGACCGAAGTCGCTTCCGTCGCCAAACTCCTTAAGCGAACTCGCGATCCAAGACTATTTTTTCGAACCGCCCGAACTCAGCCCCGAGTTCGCCGAGATGGTCGAAGCTTGGCGAAAGAAACCCGCCATCGATGCGGTCCAGTTACCGCTTACGGAACGTTCAACGATCGGGTTCCTTTGGCCGTGGCTCCAAGAGAACGGCTTTGATCCCAAGAAAACGGCGGTCGCGGCGGAGTTGCTCGATCAGAAGCGGCTCGTAACACGCGAGCAGGCGCCGTTACTTCTCGAGTCATTCTGGACACGTTTTTTCTCGGCACCTGATTTATCTTCGATCAGCACGTCGACGATTTCCGTGCTGGTTGAAGCACAGACGGCTTCAAGGAAGGCTATCTGTGCCGGTGACTTGCGGGCACTCTTTTGGATTCGGCAACGTTTAGCGTCCGTCGATCAGTCGCGCCGCGAAGCTGTCGATCGAATGCTTTCGCGTAACCCTGATGACCGCGCCGCGGGACTTGATCAATGGCGGCGGTCCATCTCGCCGGAACTCGGCTCCTTGACCGAAAAAGCGAAACGGCTTTCGGAAGCCTACCAACTTCGCGATCAAATGCTTCACTCCATTCCGCGTCTTTCGGAAACGCTCCTGCACGACGTGGAAGCTTTCGACTCATACGAGCAGCTTCCAGATGTACGGAGTCAAAAGCTGATCGCGACGGCTACCGCAGAGTTGTCGAAATTGGTTGTCGCGTTGCGGCTTCCCGCATCGGATGACCCTCGGCCCATCGAAGAATTGGAGGAAGATGTTTTTTCCGCCGAAAAAGCGGCCAGAGCAGCATTCGAGGCCCTCACACGCCGGATCACCGACCGACAAGGCGAAGCGATCGGCTCCAAAGCAGAGGACGCGCGAGGACTCCGGCAGACGCTCGCACTATTGACGGGCTCCGGAACGGATGATCACTCCGACCGAATGCGCGTCCACAACAAGATAGTGGAAACCTTGCGGCAGACGTCGCCAGCGCTTGGGGCCGTCAATGCCGACTTGGAGCCGGAATCGGCGGCCGTTGCGGCAGAACGCTTGGAATGGTCAGCAATCGATGGCCAACATGTATGGGGCGCATGGTTAAACAAGACGCGAACGGCAGAGCGAGGGTTTCAGCCATCGTCCGAAGGCACGTCGGATTCCGGTCCAGCGATTTCGCCAGAAGATCTTCTGGCGGCGATCGAAAAATCCGGTGCGACGGTGCGAGAACGAGCGGAAACGCTTCAGTCCGGCAAGATGGGTGAAAAGCTGACCGCCACGGAGTTGTTACAGATTCCGATCGGTAAAGTCGGCCAGGGCGAGTCGTTGGAATCGATCCGGCGCGAGCTAGCAACTTGGGATACGCAGTTACGGGCGCGGACGTTCCTTTTTTCGCACTCCCCGCAAGCGGTTCGTCGCATCGGCGAAGGAAGGTTTGCATTGGACCAGCAACTGTTCTTCTATGAGCATGCAAGCCGGGTCATGGACGAATTCTGGTGTCAAGCTCGTGGCGGCGATCCACCGTATTTCGCATCAGCCGCCGGTCGATTACTTGCGACACGTCATCAGAACGCGCTGTTTTCGAAATTGACACCGAATGTCGATGGAATCGATCTCACTAAGCGATTGGCGGAACTGAACCGGTTGGCAAACGCCAGAACGACACTTTCACCGCGACCAACGGCGGAAAATGAAGCTGGCACGCTGCTCAAATTTGTTGCCGGTGAAAACGTGGACTTCCTCGTCGATCAATCACCGACGGTACCTGCAGGCTTTGCATCGTTTTGGGGCCGTTACGGCGACGACAAGAAAACGATTCGAATTGGGGGTGGCTCCGAGGAGCAGCTTGTCGCGCTCAGCGTTCCGAAGGATATCCCGGCTGAGGCAGACGCGGTGGTCGCAGGCTTGTTCTTCCGCGGACTTCGGCGGCAAGGAGAAGTGATACTGAACCGACTCGAAGGCGGAAAAAGAACTGTTTTTCGATTACCGGAATACGACGCTCCAGCCGCGCGGGTCGATCGGGATAGAACGGAACCGGAACGGCTCTTGGTCGTCATGGATTGCTCCAAGTCAATGGTGCTTTATCCTACTTCGGATCCGATCAAGCGATTGGATGTTGCCAAGGATGCGATGATCCAGTTTTTGCAGAACCTGCAAGGTAACTATGAGGTCGGGCTCATCGTCTTCGGCGACCGCTTCGGATTCAAAGAGAGCAGCGGCAATGTCGAGATGGAGGACGGTAAGATCCGTGTGCTGCAACGACTCGAGAATCGCGAAGTGGATGCGGGGTTGCTTCTGGGCAACGAAGATGTCAATCACAACCCGAACCTTGACGTCAGGCAGCCGCTACCGATCAATGCACTCAATTTCAATCAAAGAAGATCGTTGCTGGACGAAATCAAGAGCTTGGGTGGAATTGGAACGACTCCTACGTATCGAGCGCTCCTCGAGGCGTACGAACATCTCGGCAATCGCAGCGGGCATGTCATCCTGCTTACCGACGGCACGCCCAAAGTCATCACGGTCAAGGGTGCAAACATCGACGACCGCGAGGCAGCGGCAAAACGCATCGTTGATTCGCGGCGTGATGACGTACACCTCACGATCGTGAAGTATCAGTATCGGGAAACGGATCTCGAAGAGGACTTTCCATCTGCAACGGTGCTGACTGCTGCCACGGGCCCAGAGTTGTTGAAGCACTTGGAAAGCGTTCGTTCGCAGCCCGAGATCCGGTGGGACCGCAATCGGCTGCCGGCGAGTGAAATTGGCGAGTTTGGTGACCGGGTCGCGGTCGCACAGTGGCCACCCGAGGGTGTCGGAATCCCGTCCGGACAACCTGTCGTTCCCGCAGAGCCGTATTCCGTTCGGGTGCGAGTTTCGAGCTTCGACCAGACGGTGAACGAGGCCGCAGAAGTCTCGGTGGAGGGTGGTGAAGAGTTCTCACTTTTGCTTTCCGACGGGAACCTGACGCACCAGGCATTCGACTACCAATTCGCCGCGATGAAGAAAATTAACTCACGCGGCGCGGACTCGAGCCGCTACATCGTTCACCTGGGGCCGAAGGCTGAGCGTCAAAATCGTCAGCTCACCATGCAACTCGCGATCGAAAGATCGTCGGGCGGTCTTTCGAGTGGAGACTTCACTCCGCGTCCATCCGATGTTTGGATTGAACTCACAGGAATTCAAGGCGACGGCGGCACGCGACGGTCGAACCAGACGTTTATCTTCTCATTGCCCGAGTTTGAGACTCGCCAACCCATTCCAATCTTGTTGAGCCGAATCGATAACTTTCCGGAACGCTTTGACACGATCGAGGCAAAGGCGTGGTTCCGGTTTGCAAGTTCACCGCTGAGCGGAATCGAAATTCCCGTGGGGACAGCCGAGCCATTTACCCACGAACAGCTTCCGGGAGTCAGTTTTCGGACGGAACGTTCGGCGAACGAATCGGCGGGGATTCGATTAACCGTCACGGAACAGTACAGCGGTGATCGGAATCCGGGAACACTTCGAGTCCTCCCCTCTCCGCTTCCGAATCGTGCATCGACGGTCGTTTATGAGGATAAAAGAGTGATCGTACGCACGTTCGACTTCGATGACGCAGAAACAAGTCTTTCACTCAGCGTCTGTGATCACGAGCTTATCAAGAGCAATGCTTCGTTGAAGGCCGAGGGTGTCGTTCCTCTCGTTTTTGATTGAGTCAGGCGACCAAGACGATGGATCGAGAGCAAGTAGAAGCCAACTTACGCTTGCATGTTGATCGGTTGGCAGGGCTGATCGGCGTCCGCAGCCTGAAGAAGCCGAAGTCCATCCAGGCGACGATCGGTTACATCGAGTCACAGTGGATGGAGATGGGATTTACAGTGACGAGGGAGTGCTTCGATGCACTCGGCGATGAAGCGACCAACCTGATCGTTGAAAGCTGCGGTGGAAATCGTTCCCAGGAACTTATCCTACTCGGAGCGCATTACGATACCGTGTACACGACGCCGGGGGCGGATGATAATGCCTCCGCCGTAGCAGTCCTCCTTGAAGTCGCGCGACTGCTGCAAGATCACACCGGTCGTCGCAACGCGCGGTATGTGGCCTTTGCTTGCGAAGAACCTCCCTACTTCAACTTTGGTGCCATGGGAAGCCAGCACCACGCACGGCAATCAAGGCTGCGAAACGACAAGATTGTCGGAATGCTCTGTCTGGAGATGGTTGGTTACTACAGTTTGAGCGATAACTCTCAAACAATCCCGCCAGCCATCCCGAAACCGCTGCGCAGGTTCTTTCCAAGTCGGGGGAATTTTCTCGCCGCCGTCGGCAATCTCAAATCTTGGCGGCTGTGTTGGCAATTCCGGCGCGGATTTAAACGCGGTACACGAACTTTGCCGCTCTTTTCGGTCTGCTTGCCGGAAACCATAAACGAAATTCGCTTGAGTGATAACAGTTCGTTCTGGGACCAAGGCTATCCGGCGCTGATGCTGACCGATACGAGCTTCCTGCGCAATCCACACTACCATCAGGCTTCAGACACACCTGAGACCTTAGACTACAAGCGAATGACAGAAGTCACGTTTGGCGTGGCGGCCGCGATGCGTAAACTGCTTCGCTGAGCGTCCGTTCGGAAGTAACATGTGCACGATCAACGTACTCATCACGCTCCGCCGTGATGATAGGTATCAAGATTACCGAAGCCATTTCGCAGCACGCCCTCAACGACTCCTCTCAATCACTCTCACCCAACAATAAATCGAATCATTGATGTTTGTCGCCCGCCATCTCCGCTTGTTCTTCTTCTTTCTGATTTTCTCAACACCGGGAATCCACCCTTTATTTTCTCAGTCGACTGCCACGGTCAAGCAAGCGAGCGAACTACGGCAGTGGGAACTCATGGAGATTCACATCCAGTCTGAGTCGGTTCAGCAGAATCCTTTCGAGATTGATTTGAGTGCCGAGATCTCGAGCGAAGCCGGCTTCAAGCTTGCTGTGCCGGGCTACTTTGACGGCGGTAAGAATTTTGTGATTCGGTTCACACCGCCAAGTCCCGGTGAGTATCGTTTCGAAACGAAATGCGAGGCTGTGCGTGAACTGAATGGATCGATTGGGTCTTTTCGAGTTCTGCCGGCTGAAGCCAACCGTCGAGGCGAGATTAAGGTCGATTCCAAAGATCAGCGGCGTTTCAAATTTCAAAACGGCGAAACCTATTTTCCGATCGCGTTCGAGGCGGACTGGTTATTCGCCCTCGACTGCGAAAATTCCCGGGGCATACCGAAGACAAGAATGCTCGTCGATTCACTCGCGGCCAACGGCTTCAATCAAGTCGTCATGAATGTGTTTGCGTACGACGTCAACTGGGCCAAGGATAAGTCTCTTGATCCTAAATACGACTACGGAAGTCCAAACGCCTTTCCATTTCTTGGAACTAACGAAGCTCCCGACTTTGGCTCGCTCAATGTTGAGTATTTTCAAAGGCTCGATCGTGTCATCAAGTACCTTGATGAACGCGGGATCGTCGCGCACTTGATGATTTACGTGTGGAATAAGCGCGTCTCATGGCCGGAATCTGAATCGGCAGCTGACAACCGTTATTTCGACTACGTTGCCCGCCGATACCAAGCCTTTCCCAACTTAGTTTGGGATATCTCGAAAGAGGCACTCGGCTACGGTCACACCGACGTCGGATACATCACGCGACGAATTCAGCGGCTGCGTGAAATTGACGTCTTCGATCGGCTGATCACCGTTCATGATTATGGCTACTGCCGCCGCTTCCCCGCGCAAGTTGATTTCGTTTCCGTGCAACTGTGGAGCTCCGAGCTCTTTGCGGTTATGCGGTCGGTGATCAATGCGATCCCTGGAAAGCCAATTTTGAATATCGAACACGGCGGCTACGAACGTGGGCCGTATGTCGTTTTCAACGGGAATTACACCTCGGCGGAAACCTGCCTGGAACGCGCCTACCAGTGCGTTTTTGCGGGCACGTATCCGACGCATTATTGGCAGGGAGCTGCATGGAACGTCGTGATTCCGGACCTCAATGAATTACCTCCCAATGATCGCCCGCAACTGCAGTACTATCGGCATCTGAACGACCTAGTTCATCGTTACGGACTGGACGAAATGAAGGCGGGTGACAAAAAGAGCAACGCCGGTTTCTGCCTCCACAATGGAAAGGAACTTGTTGTCTACTACGTACCACGAGAGTGTGAGTACTTCGGCTTGCGTCCCCCTCGGGATCAGGGCGATCTCATGAAACTGACTTGGTTTGATCCATTCAGCGGCGAGTTTAGTGAACCGATAGAATTGGCCATGACGAAATGGCCGGCCGTCAAAGTTCCGGACGGCGACCAGTTTCGAATCCTCATTTTGTCAATCGAGTAGTTTTTCAGCGCCTGGTGTTTGCAGTCTTTGCGACAGGTATAGCTCTCATTCCTTGGAGGCCTCCATGTTAGGACTTTTTGCTTCAAACTTTGCTCGCGTTTCTGCCGCGAAACACGCGACGGGTGTCGCTCAGTCGGCACATTCGGCCGCTGATCGGGCCCGAACGGAAACGGAACTTTTAAACGTCGATATTGAAAAGCTCTATCTGATCACACAAGCACTTTGGACGATCATGAAGGAGCAGCACGGTTACACGGATGAAGAGCTTGCCGCAAAAGTGACGGAGCTTGATCTACTGGACGGAAAGCTGGATGGGAAACTCGAACGTGCACCCGAGCGTCCACTCTGTTCCGAGTGCGGGCGAAAACTGATGGCGCGACGAAACATCTGCATGTACTGCGGACATCGGCAGACGGTCGACCCCTTCGATCGTTAGGGTAACGATCAGGGAGAAGTTTCAGCTGGCCCATCCTCTCCGGTCGTCTCGTAAGCAAATTTCGAAACGCTCGAGAACCTCCACGTTCCGTCAATTTGCTCGTAGGCGACAAAAAGCTTGTGAGGTTTGACGATCAGGCCGCTCGTCCAGTGATAGACATCAACGGAGCGTCCGCCATCCATGAAGTTGTCCGAAGGCTCCTTTCCGACGATCTTACTAAGTTCGTCCTTGGAAATCAGTTCGTTGGTCGTCGTGCTGGTCTCGATGTCCGAGAACATCTGGTCGACGGCGGGTCGAGCAACCAAATAGTCGTATCCGAGCGCAGCACAGAGCACCAGGAAAACGACGAAGACTGCAACTCTTCTAAGAACGGATGTGCCACGGGATGATTTTGGCATGAGTGTTACTATGGATCGAGCTGAAAGCGAATCAATAAGTTTTCGACCGATCAGCGAGGCTAGCTTCTTCTCGCGATATGAATCCTGCTTTGAAGCGTATCCAAATCCAACATCCCGACCAATCGACCGTCCTCGTCGGCAACCGGGAACTGTCGACGCCCGTCGTTTGGCTGCGTAAGTACGATTTCGAGGCTTTGGTTCGGCGACAGCATTGGAACGCCAAAATCGGTGACATCACCGATCGAAAGTGGCTGAAGTGTACCCTGGTTGATCGCCTCTGACGCCGACGCGAGTGTCACGATTCCCACGACATAGCCTTGCACGTCCACTACCGGAATCGCCCGGATCGGCATGAGTGGAATTCGCTCGGCCAACTCGTGGAGCGGCTGCTCCACGGTGAGAAATGGAGGCTGGTAGTCCATCACATGACCAACCGTCATTTTGCGAATCGGTTCCAGGAAGTTTACTTGACGCGCTTCGGCGAGTCCGGCGTAGCAAATAAAGATCGCGACCAGCCCGGCCGTTGGCGCATTCGAGTAGATCGAAGCACAGACCATGAGTCCTGCACAACAGAGTCCGACGATCGAAGCGATTCTCGTCGCTTTGCGATACTCAAGGCACATCGCGAGAATACTTCGCAGCACACGACCGCCATCCATTGGAAACGCCGGCAGAAAGTTGAACAAAACCAATGCCGTGTTGATCAGTACGAGCGAAAGTAAGAAACCAAGCAGGGATGGCGTGTTGATGGATTCAAAAACGAAAGCCATCGCTTCCGGTTCAGATGCGAGCTCCGTGATGCTGGGAAAGCCCAGGCCCGGTAAGGCAATCAGCAAACCTAAGAGACAGGCAACGATAACGATGTTGACCGCTGGGCCGGCAATCGCAACCAACAGCTCTTGCAGGGGGACGCGCGGGATACGCACCAGTCTAGCGACACCACCGATCGGCAAGAGCGTGATGTCGATTGTTTCAATTCCGAAACGCCGTGCGACCAATGCGTGTCCGTACTCGTGTAGCGTCACGCAGAAGAACATCCCAACCAAGAGACAGAGGCTAAACAGCGTTCCCATCAGGCCGTCTTGGTACGAAGCCCAAACGACGTAGGCAACCAACAGGCCAAACGACCAATGAAGAAAGACATCGATTTCGAAGTAGGTTCCTAGCTTTAATCGCCGATTCCACACGATGCCGTTTTCCTGCTAGAGTACCAAAAGACTTGTGGGCGGCGGAGCGGTGCTTCGATCCAAACATGCTTGATCGGACGGTTAGACGCGTTCGAAGCCGCCGGGGTCTCTCAAATTCGCGACGCTTTTCCCTGCTCAATATGTTACGTCATAAACTAATCCATCCACAGATCTCCTCCATTCTCGCCGCTTCAGGCCATCACAGCACCATCTTGATCGCCGATGGAAACTACCCAGCCGCTAGCAAGCGCGGCCCGCGAGCCGAGCTGGTGAGCTTGAATTTGATGCCCGGCGTCGTCACGTGCAATCAAGTGCTCGAAGCCGTTCTTTCGGCAGTTCCGGTCGAGAAGATCCAGACGATGAAGACGGAAACCGAAGGCCCCTATGCCCTGGATGGAGATCCGCCCGTTTGGAACGACTACCGGAAAACCATTAAGGAAGAAGGGCTTGATGTGCAGCTTGAGCCGATCGAAAAATGGGACTTTTATGATGCCGTGAGTACCGACGACCACGTGCTGACAATTCAGACAGCGGATCAACAACGGTATGCCAACATTCTCTTGTTCGTCGGCGTCCGGATGTGAGATGTCTTCTCGCTCCTTGTACCGTAAAAAATTCGTGTGCGGTGAATCTGCTTAGCCCTCCTGGGTCATTGCGTAATCCGTCCGCTGAACACGGTAAAGCGAGGCCCCGATTAGCAAGACGGTCATCCCTGACATCACCAGCAAATGGGTCGAAGATGGCTCCGAACCGAACAACACTTCAGCGTTCGAGCGGGCCTCTTCCCATTGCATCCAGTCGGCGAGAAGCCCACGCAACCGATAGTTAATCGTTAAGCGATTCACGATCGCAGGAATGAAGGAAACTCCGTATTCCACGATCAAGGTATACATCACGGCAGCAACCATCGTGCGGCGATAAAAGAAGACGCCGATCAAGATGTAGAGTGCCGCATGAACAACACACGACAAGAACGTCAACAGGATCAGCACCCATCCGATTTCCAGCGCAATGGTCGGACCGACGATTGCCAAGCAAACCGCAAGTGAAGCCAACGTCGCGGACAGCGTCCAGATAACAGCCGTCAGATACTTTCCAAAGACGACTGACGTACGCCCCGCCGACCGCGAGGTGAGGTAAATCCAAGTCTGGCCTTCGATTTCCGTGCTGACCGCTGGCGTCGCCCAAAGCAGAAGGCCGAGCAGGCAGCAAACTTCGGGGATCAAGAAGTAGATGGCCATTCCGAATGGCTTGACCGCGTCCTGGGCATTGTAATCACTTCCCAAGTTGTATCGTACGATGCCCATCATGGTGGCAACGATCACGACCGGAAAGAGCGTCAAAAACATCCAGATCGCGAGGCGACCGACGGTGAAAGAACGCCGCAGTTCGAACACCAAGACATCGAACGGAAGTGTCAAACGATTCAAGGCGTTTCTCCGCGATGATGCTTCAGTAGTGATTCAAAGATCGCTTCCAGGTTTCCGTCCGAAGCACGCAATTCGCTGACGGAGAGATTGCCATCAACGATCCACTTGGGGACGCTTTCATAGAATGCGATGGGATCTCGAAGGGAAACCTTTAATTCACAGCGATCGCGATGCAGCGTCATCGCATCCACCCATTCCGAGTCTGCCAGCTGTGGCGCGAGCCGATTTACATCTTCGCCGATCAGACGCACTTGTTGCGGCGTATCTGCCAAAATGGACTCGATCTCGTCCGCTGAGCCCGAAGCCAACAATCGACCGCCGTAGATCAATAAGAACAGCGATGTCACCGCCTCGACTTCTTGAAGGACATGGCTGGCAAAGATCAGGCTGCGTCCCCCGGAGTTCCAGTCCTTCAGTACCGCCGTCATCGCGGCTCGGCCGACTGGATCAAGGCCGTTGTACGGTTCATCAAGGATGAGCAGGTCTGGTTCGTGGGCAATCGCCTGCGCAATTTTTGTCCTTTGTCGCATGCCCAGCGAATAAGTTCCGATGGGTCTTTCCATGGCATGCGTCATTCCGACTGTTTCCAATGCGGCGATGGCCATTCGCCGACTTTTTGATCGAGAGATTCCGTGCAACCGCACTTGGTACCGTACCCATTCCAACGCGGAGACGTTGGGGTACAAGACATCGGATGCGGGGCAGAGGCCGATACGCCTCAAAATACTTCGATCGTGCGTCGGTGCTTTACCGAAGACACTTAGCGAACCAATCGTCGGACTGAGATTACCGAGTAACAGGTTGATCAGTGTCGTCTTGCCTGATCCGTTCGGCCCGATCAGGCCGTAGGCGGCATCCTCAAGCGTCACGTGAAGGTCATTCACGCCGACGACGTTGCCGTACATCTTGCTGACATGATTCAATTGGATCATCGGTCAAATACTCAGTCTTGCAACAATACGGCGACGGACGACCCAAAAACTGACACCGGTAACCGCGATCAGAACCAGGGCGCAAGGCCAGACGCTGCTTGAGCTGCTATCCAGTCCGAACACCCAGGCCTCAACCTTACCAAGTATGTGATAGGGCGAAACGAGACGCCAACGATCCATTTCACGCGCTACCATCGACGGCTCGAACTGTTCGCTATTCGAGATCATCCTGACGCTCGTACTTGACAAAAACGTGTAGGCGACGAATCCCATCACCCAAGTCGCAAACCAAGCAAAGGTCGCGTATCGACTCTCGGCCGTCAGGGAAGAATAAAGGATCGCAAGTGAGGTCGTTGGGATCATGAGAACCGCCGACGCCAGCAAGATTCGGATCACGATGTCCCAAGTCTCAGCGATGACTGAGAGATCCGGCGACAGCAGGATCCCCAAGCCATAAAGCAAAAAGGCGGGTACCGTTGCAACGCCACCGAGAAAGAACCAGATAACGGCAGACTTTCCGATGATGTACTGAAACGGCGTCAGCGGTCTGGAAAAGTACATCAGGTACGCCTTCGTCCGAAGATCGTACGAGATCAGAAGTGGAGCGATCAGGCCGATCAATGCGACCATAGCGAATAGCTGTGGCACTCTGAAATACTGCAGAATTAACGTCGCCCAAACGTCATGCCTGGCAGAATCAGGATTCTCCATAATCGACCGTGCCAACTCAGGCTGTTGCAACGGTCCTCCCAGCATTCCGATAATCGCCTCCTGCATGTCCGGTTCGGTCGAAGAGTACTCGAACGCGAAAATCCCAAAAGCCGGAAACAATACGGGCAGCCACGCGACAATCAGTATGAACTTGAGCCAGCGGCGTTTGAGAATGAGCGAAATTCCTCCGCGGGCGATCACCAGTGGACGGGTCCAACGAGCGGTGCGTTCGCCGGGCCACTTGCGATAGCCAAGATCATGAACCGGCATCGAAGACCTCCGTCCGAACTTGAGCCGATGATGTTTGGATATCTTGACCGGCCGCAACATCGATGAAGATTTGCTCGAGCGAGTTCACGGCTGGCTGCATGCGTTTGATTGCGGTGCCCGTTTCGGCTGCCCATGCCCAAACCTGCGCGGTCTGCGACGTCTCAATGCCGCCAATCAACAGCGTAGCGTTGTCGGGGTCAAAGCGTACCGAGTAGCCGGCTGCGTGAGCGCGATTGGAGAGCGGCTGGTGGTCGCCGGTGATCGACACATGCAGCGTTGGTTCGATGGGTCGGCTCAGATTTTCCAGCGTGTCGACGACACGGACTTCACCGCCAACCAAAATCACAACGTGGTCGCAGACCGTTCGAACGTCGGGCAAGATGTGGGTGGAAAGTATGATTGATTTCCCATGCGTCTCGGCAAGTGTTCGCACACGTCGAAGCATGGCAAGACGCTGATCGGGGTCCAGTCCGGTTGTCGGTTCGTCAAGTATCAACAGCGGAGGATCATGAACCAGCGCCTGGGCAAACTTGAGCTTCTGCCGCATCCCCGTCGAGTACGATTCCACTTCGCGATAGCGTTCCTCACCGAAGCCACAGAAGTCCATCATTTCGTGGCTCCTGCGAAGGGCCTCTGCGCCGGCAATGCCGGAGAGCTTCGCCATTAGCGTTACCGATTCGATGCCTTCCAAGCCAGCGATATGACAGTCGTCCTCGGGGAGATACCCGATCGAATCGCGAATCGTCCGGGTCTCCTCGGGCCACTCATATTCGAGGACGCGACCACGGCCGGACTGCGTCGAAAGCAATCCCAGCAACGCCTTGATTAGCGTGCTTTTGCCTGAACCATTCGGGCCGAGCAGTCCCGTGATTCCGGGTGGAATGGAAAGCGAAATCTCACGCAGTGCTTCAATTTCGCCATACCGTTTGACGACGCCTTCTAAGTCAACAATGGAATCCAGAGAACCGCTCCCGCACCAAAAACCAGCCGAACTTCATGCAATGCCGACAGAGTAACATCCACACTGCACCCCGTTCGACTCTAAGCTCTCTTGCTTGGCAGTTAGATTCAAAAATGTTGGCGTGTCTTCCCTGTCACGAACTGAAGGGACGCGGAGGAGAAACCTCATCCTGTCGAAAAACCCTCGTTTTATGGGGTTCCTTCAACCTGCCCCGGTTCTGTAGTCGATTTTCCCATACGCATCGCCGAGTGATCTGGAATGCGTGGGGCAGGTCCGGTCGAATGAGGCGTTGCCCGCGCGCGAGCGACCTGGATTTTCCGTTGGCCTTGCTGAGCAACAGGTCGAAAGGGGCAGAAAGTCTGGGTCGTTCCGCCCTGCGCTCATCTTATTCCGCCAAAGGGCTCACCTATTTGCTTCAGCCAAACGGCCGCTTCTAAGCTACCAAGCTGCGACAAATTGGACTGTTAATTTGACTTTCGGGCATTCGCCAGTCTTAATGGTGCGGTCGCTTGTTTGCGTGTCCCCCACCCGCCCATTTCTTGGGCGTGCTCCTTCTCACGAGCACACTTTCAAAGTCCACGGAGATTCTACATGAAACGGTTTTCAATTTTTCTGAGTTGCATTGCGCTTCTCGCGACTCCCAGCTTTGCAACCAGTGAATTCAACAAGCAGTGGAAGGCGAAGTATCTGAGCGGCGATGACGTGGGCGATGACTTCAAAAAAGCGGCTCGCAAGCAGAGCTGCTACATCTGTCACGTCGTGAAACAAGACAAGAAGAAAGTCCAGAACGAATACGGAAAGTCCGTCAAGGAATTTCTGAAGGCGAAAGACTTCCCTCGCGACTACGTCAAAGAGAATCCAGAAGAAGTCAAGGAGAAGATTTTTGCTGGGCTAGAGAAAGCCGGGAAGAAGAAGAGCAAGGATGGCAAGGTCTTTGAAGACAAAATCAAAGCCGGGCTCATCCCAGCGACCGATTCCGGCAAATAGTATCCGTTTCCGACCTAACATCTGCGCCTGTTCGTGTCTTGCACGGACGGGCGTTTGTCGTATGGTCAGACTTGACGGCGCACCAGCGTCACCGATCGCAGACGCATATCTGTTAAACTCATGGGCCTTCCTTGCCATACCAATTGAGATTGCTTCCCGGAGACATCTTCATGACTTCATCCCAACCTTCACGACGTACGCTGCTCTGTGTGTTCGCGCTGCTTTTGTCTTCGTCCTCGTGCTTCGCGCAAGGCGAAGCGATTGAGGATGGCTTCGTCGCTTTGTTTCACGGAACGATGAAGGGATGGAAACTGGCTGAAGAGAATCCGGAATCTTGGCACGTCGAAGACGGGATGTTGGTCTGCGACGGAGCACGGTGTCATCTGTTTTACGACGGGGATCTCGTACCTTTCAAAGACTTTCACTTCAAGGCAGAGGTGAAAACCACTCCGGGTAGCAATGCGGGAATCTACTTTCACACCAAGTATCAGGCCGATGGCTGGCCAAAGTACGGCTATGAGTGTCAAGTCAACGTGAGCCATAAGGACCCCAAGAAAACCAGCAGCCTTTACGGGGTCGAGAACATTGCCGATCCGGGCGTCAAAGACAACGAATGGTACACCCAAGAGATCATCGTTCAGGGAAAACGTGTGCAGCTGATCGTCAACGGACGAACGTTGGTGGACTACACCGAGCCGAGCGATAAGGAGGCATTCAACAAGAGCTTCGAACGCCGTTTGGGCGAAGGTACGTTTGCTTTACAAGCCCACGACCCAATGAGCAAAGTCTACTTTCGCAATCTGCGTGTTAAAAAGTTGGACCCGTAACGAGCAGGCTTGGTCTAACTATCCAGCTTGTAGTCTTTGATCTTTTTGTGAAGCGTGTTGCGGTTCATTCCCAGGCGTGTTGCCGCTTTGGTTTGGACGTTTCCACAGGACTTAAGCACCTGCGAAATCAGCTCTTTTTCGATTTGTTCGACAACGCTTCGATGGACTTCGGTTGAATCCTTGCCGGCTTCGCTCAAACCTAGTTGAACAACCGATTTTGAGAGCGTCTCGAAGTCGATGGGCCGATCTCCCTCAAGCTCCGACGGTGGAACGGGAAGTCCGCTCGTCACACAGTCTGGTAGCAGCTCCAGGTGCAGCTCATCTGTTTCCGCCATCACGACGGCACGCTCAACGTAGTTCTGCAATTCGCGGACGTTTCCGGGCCAGTGATAATTCTGCAGCATCTCCATGGTCGCGGAATCGATGTGAACCACGTAGCGGTCGTTCAACTCGTTGTAATGGTCCAGAAAGTGCGACACCAAAGCCGGAATGTCATCGCGTCGATCCCGAAGCGGTGGAATCTCAATTGGAACGACGTTCAGCCGCCAGTAAAGGTCTTCGCGGAATCGGCCTCCGCGAACCTCTTTCCAAAGATCGCAGTTGCTCGCTGCGATGACACGAACATCCGTTCGGAGCGTGCTGGTGTCTCCGACTCTCTCGAACTCTTTCTCTTGAAGGACTCGGAGCAACTTCACCTGCAGCGTCAGTGAAGTGCTGTTGATCTCGTCCAGAAAAATGGTGCCGCCCTGAGCAGCCTCAAATCTACCCGTTCGGTTCGAGACGGCGCCCGTGAAGGCGCCGCGAACGTGGCCAAACAGCTCGCTCTCCAGAAGACTCTCGCTCAAAGCCCCGCAATTGACACGAACAAACGGCCGTCCACTCCGGTGGCTGAGTTGATGGACTGCCCCCGCGATTAATTCCTTTCCGACACCGGTCTCACCCAGCACCAGAACGGAAGCGTTGCTCACCGCGACGCGCCGCGTGATCTCGTAAACCTTTCGCATCGCCGCACATCGGCCGATGATCCCAGGCAGGGGCGCGTCCAACGGGTTGTTAGCAGAGTTGCCGAGCATGCTCGCGGTGATGCGCGATCAAGGACCGCAGACGTTCAAGGACCGAATGATTGCCTCGGATCCGATCGAGGATTTGGATCCGAATTGACGCCCGTGCCGCCACACAATCGTCATGGTTAACGCTGCCTAGAACGTAGCGTTTCGGTCCAATTTACGGTAGCCGTTCGCTCGCGCGCCCCGGCACCGCGACGAACGATCTCACCGGTCGGAAAGAGCCGCTTCGGCAGTCCTGCGGAATTGTGTTCGGTCACCGATCGTCAACGGAGGTAGCCTTTGCATTACGCTCGCCTTACGGAGCACAGGTGCAAATGCGGCCGCAGATCCGGGCAAATCGACTAGAAACGCCGGCGAAGCGCCTTCGCGGGTCCACCTCTCGGACGTCGTTTCGATTTCAGCCAACCGGCGACTGGACTCTGGAGTATCGTCGTCGGTGAAAAAGACAATGGAAACCTGTTTGCCTCGCGACAGCCTACGCACGCGATCGACCAGCTCTGTTGCGGTCGAGTCGGGCAACATTACCTTGCTTAAAAGTAACGAAATGTCGCCCTTTTGAGCGAGCAATTTTTCCGCCGCCGCAGCGTTGGTCACAGGGAAAACTTCGACGCCGGCTTGCGCGAGCACATTCTCCATGCTGATCGCAATTTCTTGTCGAGTCTCAATCAGAATCGCCTTCGGATTCGGACCGAGCGATTTCATTTCGCTGAGTGTGGCAAGGTAGAAGCTCTTCCCGGGAAACGAGATCTCCCCTGAAGACAATCGTTCCGCGATCACAGTAGCTGCTTCAAATCGAACTCTGGGAATCGGGTCGTGGGTTGCTTGTACAAACGCTGAGAAGTTTCCTTCGTTCGGAACCAGCAATTGTTCCAGCGAACCGGAAACGGACGCGATCAAGCGAATGAGTCCCACGGAGGATGCTTCGCGCTGGGCCTCACGCTCTTGGCGAAGTGTGTCAAGCAAAAATGGAGTGTCTTGAGCCTCCGGATAGCGAGCAACGATCGCGTCAATCTGGTCCGGCGTCCCCCAATCCGGATCGACGATCACCCGATATTCGAGTTCCGTACCCAACGCTTCACGTCGCGTCATTGGCGTCAATGCTGGGAGTCGGTTGAGCCGTTGGGCTGCGTCGTAAGCATCCCGATACGCGGCAAAGAATTCAGTGGCGGGCGATGCATCGACGCTCGTTGCACTTTCATCAATCGACCAAAGCACGCGTGGATTCTCATCGTTGGGCGTGCGGCTCGCGAGTGCCCGGGCTTTGGTCAAGCTCCTCAGCAAGTAGGCTTCAGCTTCCGTTGTCGAGAGAGCCCGAGTGAGCCTGAGATTCGCTGATGCAATCGACCGTTCCTCCTGACTTGCGTTCCTTGCCACCGCAGCACAAACAAGAGAATCGCGCGCTTCCTCTTCCCCAACCATCCGCACAAACGCGCGCAGTGCTGGGCCGCGTGTTTGATCGCTTCCGTAGTTGGCGAGCTGTTCGAGAGCTTTTGGGCCGTCAGGATCAAGCCGACCGAGTAGCTGAATCAGCTCAGCTTCGCGTCTCGCGTAGCGATTGGAGACAATCGTGTCGATCAATGCCTTCGACGTCGCTTGACCACCCTTGATCAGGCGTCGACGTGCCGCCAGAGATTCGTTGACGTCTCCTTTTAACATCATGTCGATCGCCGACGAAAGTTGCTCACGGTTCTGATTCTCCGACTTTGCGACAGAGAGAAGCTTATCCATCGCGGCGCGGGCTCCATCGCTGAGCGAAGGCTCGAGTGAAATCCTGAGCAAAATGTCGGATCCGATTTCGCTAGACCAAGCAGCGAGCAAGGCCCCGTCATCGGTTTTCCCCAGCTCCGTGACCCATCGATCCACTGCCGGCCAGTTTCCGATTCGGGCAAGCTGCCGGATCGCCGTTGCACGTTCCATCCCGCCGCGCGCGGCGTTCGATTCCAGCTGCCGCGACAATTCATCGCCAGCGAACGAAGGCTGCGACGGCTCTTCGTTGACCAGTTCCGGTACCTGCCCGTCGGCCGGGGGGCATGCATGGAGCAACGACAAGGAAATTAGGATGAGAAGGGTGTGTGGCAGATGCAACGAGTTTCGACAGGACATATCGGTTTGCAGGACTGTGTGTGCACTCGCGAGAGTCGCGTAGGAAGCTGTTAGAGTCTAGTTCCCCGGCGTTCGAATTGCTCAGCGGGACAGCGGTTGAGATCAACTTTGGCATCTATACTATCGAGCCCACGAACCTCCCCAACCGTTGAAATCGATAGGACTCCCTTCGCAATGAACCCGTCCAAGACAAAACAGATGCCAAGGAATCCGTCACGCGTATCATCGCCAAGACTGTCTCCATCCGAGTCGCACCGAGTCGTGTCGCGCGGTCCCATCGGCCTGCTGTTGGCCGCATGCGTTTGCTTCGCTGTCGCGTCGGTGCGGGAAGTCGCCGCCGAAGACGATGCTTCGGTGGAGCTGAAGCCCGGCAAATGGGTGAGTATTTTCAACGGTCGTGATCTGGACGGCTGGACGCCCAAAATTCGTTATTCGCCGTTGGGCGAGAACTTCGGCAATACCTTCCGAGTCGAAGACGGTTTACTGAAGGTGCGTTACGACGCCGACGCCTATCCCGATTTCGGAAACCGCTTCGGGCATCTCTTTTTTGACCAGCCGCTGTCATCGTATCGCCTGCGTGTCACCTATCGATTCGTCGGAGACCAGGCCAAGGGCGGCGCCGGTTGGGCGCTGAGAAATAGCGGACTGATGTTGCACGGCGAATCCCCGGAGACGATGGCGGTCGATCAAGATTTTCCCGCATCGATTGAAGTGCAATTACTTGGCGGAAATGGAACGAAGGACCGAACGACGGCGAATCTCTGTACGCCCGGTACGAACGTCGTAATGGATGGCAAACTCTTCCGCCCCCATTGCACAAGCTCAACGTCCAAGACTTACCATGGAGATCAGTGGGTGACCGTTGAAGTTGAAGTGCGTGGATCCAAGGTCATCCGCCACATCCTGGAAGGAGAAACCGTTCTCGAATATTCGAATCCACAGTTGGACGATCGCGACGCACACGCGCGAGTACTGGCGGATCGTCGCGACGGCAACCTTCTGGAGTCCGGCACGATCTCGCTCCAGTCAGAGAGCCATCCGTGTGACTTCAAGAGTGTCGAAGTCATGCTGCTCGAATAATCTGGTGCGGACCTTCCCGAAAGCCATGCCGTAGATGAATCCCTCGTCTGTTTGAACGCACAG
>JBCCOI010000035.1:0-26850 GCA_039025515.1 Planctomycetota bacterium | reverse complement strand
GAGTCCGTATCCCAGTCCCGAGGCTTCGTAAGCGAAGACAATTCGGTTGGCATTGTTCTTTTTGGCGAGACTCTTGAGCCTGCTGATCATTCGGCGTTTGCCGGCTCGATCGTTTGGATAGGTCAACTGCTGCGGCTCGGCGGTTCCGACGGCGTACCGCAGTAGCATGGTCCGGTCGTGTAAATCGCAGCCAATCATGATAACTTGAGCCATGGGTTCGGCACCTTGTTGAGGAAAGTTGGAAACAGCTATTCACTTCCCAACAAGTGTGCCGAATCTCCTTGATTCGAAAAACCCTCTCATAGTATCTTCGCGACTTGAGATTCGTTGTGATCCTGGTCCCCGGACGTGAGTCCGGGGGATCGGTATCAAAAAGAATCTCAAGTCGCGCAAAGAAAAGGTGACGGCAAAGAAAAGGTGGTCCTTTTGATGTTTTTTAATTCATCTGGGGGACATACCAGGTGACGGGGTGTGCCGGGATGAAACTGGTCTGGAACAGAGAATGAAAGTTTCTTATGAGGAAGGTTTAGCCAACTGCCTCGGCTCCCGCCGGAGGTGCGATGATGGTAGCGACGTCGTGCTGAGCGTCCGGAAATGGGGGAAGCGTAGGCCAGCTATCGAGCTCCGAAATCATAATTGTTCCGCGTGCCGACCTTGTCCCTTCACGGGGGGGTCGTTCGTGCATTTCGTGGCTCCCTCAGCAGCACTCACCGGCCCGCAATTCGGCACGGACGATCTGCCGAGGAAAGGGACGGACCGCACTGAGTTAGCTGGCGGGTTTTTCGATCCAGAACCAGCCTCGCAGTTCTCCTTCTTTGAACCCGGTTGCTTTGTCACGGGGGTACAGCCGGGCAAGTTGATCTTTGATCACCGATGCGATCTGCTCATCCGGACCATGGCACATTAAGCATTGCACCTTCAGTTTGATGGGTAACAACGCCGCCGCTTCACCGCTGGTCAATCGAACGAACTTGGGTGCATCGGCCTTTTCCGTGATGCATCTCCTTGCCCACTCGGGAGCTTGATTGTTTGGGTTTCGCAAGCGAATTCCGGAGCGTCCGATTTTCAAATCATGCTTCTCGCCGACTTTTCTGGCGATTTCGCTCGCTTCTTCTTTGCAGACCGAGATCGCTTTCGCCGGTCCGTCGGAAACCATCACCTCCATCAAGCGTCCCGAAAGCTATTAAAACAAATCAATCGTCCCTAGCCGATCACCGCCGAACAGATTGGCGGCATCAAAGCCGAGTTGATTCAGTAGCCGAGTCGCCATGTAGCCTCGCTGGCCGACCTAGCAACATGACCAATCGACGGCTCGGGACCGCCTGGATCGACGGAGGATTTGTCAGTTCTGGTTTGTCCATTCACATTATTCATTGACTTGATTCCAAGGCATTTGGGACAGCATCATGCCCATGCCGCAGGTGTCCGTGATGCCAGCAAACATGAGGCCCGCGCCGATGAAAGCGGAAAGCCCGACGAAGTACGGATGCACGAGGAACCCAAGAATAGCGCCAAGCAATGCGAGAAAACCGGCCGCAATTCGAACTTGGCGTTCCAGCGAAATGGCCTTCTTACCACGCTGAACGGGCAGCCCAGCTTCGATCCAAGCATCTGTGCCGCCCTCGACGTTGACGACACGATCAACGCCAGCGTCCAGAAACTGCTGAGCCGCCTTGGTGGACCGCCCACCGCTCTTGCAAATGACGTAGATCGGCTTGTTTTCCGCCTTGCCGAACTTTTCATCAATGGCCGAAGGGTTGAGCGAGTCCAGCGGCACGTTGACGGCCCCTTCCGCGTGAACTTCACGAAATTCGGTCGGCATCCGCACATCGACAAGATGGATCGCGGCGTCGCGTTGCCGCTGGGCCAAGTTTTGAACGGTGATGGTTTTCACAGGAATTTGAAACATCGATACATCAAGACACTTTGAGGTATGAAGCGAAATAAAAGTAGTCTATGAACGAGCGAGCAATAAGTGGCGGGCTTTCTACCCTCTCTCGAGATCTCTCCCGCTATTCCCGCGGGGCGGGAAAGACGGCTGAATCGTCCACTTCGTGTTCGCTCGTTCCTAACTTGCTCCGACAAGAAAACGATTCTCAATGCACTCCATCAGCTTCTTCAAATGCGGCTCGGCCACGGCATAGTAAACCTTTCGTCCCTCACGTTCGCTGGTCAAGAAACCGCAGCGCTGCAGCAAACGCAGGTGATCCGACATCGCGTTGTCCGCGATTTCGCTATCGGCAGCCAACTCGCCAACGGTGAAACGTCCGTGCAAAAGCATTTGAACGATTCGCAAGCGAACGGGGTGGGCCAGCACCTTCAAGCATTCCGCCGCCTCGGCGAAGCTGTCGACGCTGCCGATTGGCTTGGCCCGTTTCAGTCCAGAGTTTTTGCGTTTGCTGGTCATTTTTTTGGTGAGGACAATTGCAGCAAATACTCAATATATCGAGATAATCCGAGGTGTCAATCCATTGCGTTGCGGCGATCGGGCATTCGGAATCGACCGTTCCCTGGATCCGCCTGGGAACGGGATTTCTTGGAGGCCTCCGCGCCCCACGCGAGCATGTGTACGCGGGAGCCAGTGGTGCAGTGCGTTTCCGGGCGGGGGCCCTGGGAACGAGGGTCACCGACGTGTCGCGTTTCGGCCTACCGGCCGAAGCTTGGCAGGAGTGGGTGAATGCATTTGGCCGTCTTTTTTCCGTCAAGTGGCCGGTCATTCCGAAGGCATTGACCCGTTGCGGTCCACCACACGCATCGTCGCTTCGGTGTCCGCGAGCGAGTGCGTCAGCGGCTGTTGGCAGATTGCGATGGAACGGCGAATCAAATGGCGATTTGACCCCGCCTGTGACGAACGCTTTGGGTGCGATAGTGTTTGCGGTGGCGAAGGGGAGCGCGGCTTATCGCAGTCTCAAACGATAGCAAGGCAGCGAAATCCTCGGGTTCGGATTTGGATTGCGTTATGCAACCCGATTGCTTTACCGATTGGGCCTACTCAAATACCAACCAGGTTTTGCTGCAATGAATCCTGAAGGTGGAATCTCGACTTGCCGGCGAGAGTCAGGATACACGTGAGCGAAACTTTTCCCTGAGCATTGAATCGTTACCTCGCAGTCTCCATCCAATTCAGTCCGCATGAGCAAAGGAAACGACTCGTCGTACGCGCGAGAAGCGCTCACCACCATCGCGAAATTGAAACTTCCGCCGCTTCCCATGGTTTACGAGGTTTTCTTCATTCACTTTGCGGGGTTCGACCCCTCGATTTCCGAGCTGATTACACCGAGGCTGGAAGTACCCGGTGCGATTGACCTGCCGTTCATCGAGCGGGTTCATTCACAGCTGCGGGAAAATTCTGAGCTGGCCCAGAATGGTGGGTTCTCGAATCGGCTGAGCGAGCAGCTTTCAGATTTCAAGGAGATTGTTCGCGATCAACAAAAGATAAGCGAAGACTATTCGGAGGTTCTCGAGGCGGCTTCGGACGAGGAGGATTGGACACAGAACGATACGAAAAATGCCGTTGAATCGCTGATCGAAAAAACTCAGGACCTGCAGCACAAGCTTTCCGCGACGACGGATCGCGTTAGGCAGGCGGAGAGCAAGGTCGCTGAACTTGAAAACGAACTTTTTGAGTCGCAGCGTTTGATCATGATTGACCCGCTTACCGGCGTTGGCAATCGCCGCTTCTTCGATGCGGTGGCATCGCGGAGAATTCGAAAACGTTCAAGCTCGCCGCAGTTCCTCGCGTACATCGATTGCGACCGATTTAAAGCGATCAACGATCAATATGGTCATGCGTTTGGCGACAAGATCATCCAGATTGTTGCTTCGACAATCCGTGGTGTAGATCCGATCCCCGACGTGATCCGTCTCGGCGGTGACGAGTTCGCCGTCTTTTGCTCGTTCGAGGGCATTGACGAAGCAAATGAGTACGTTGAGGCAGTTCGATTAGCAGTCGGGAATCTGGATCTGATCGACCCAGACTCGGGCGGACCGCTTAAACGGATCACGATGTCAATTGGTCTCACACCGATTCGGAGTAACGACGATCCCCAGTCTTGGGCCGATCGGGCTGACAGACTGCAGTACCAAGCGAAGAAATTGGGTGGCGACCGAATCATGGTCGAAAGGTCTGCCGGGATTCGTTAGCAACGCAATATCGTGCGTTACTTTCACCGGCATGACGGACATTTGGGAGATGTCGCTTCGTCCGACCGTTTCGTAACGATACCCGCGTCGCGTGGTGGTTTCAGTCATGAACCGTCGCGGCTCTCGCCACGCGGCCGAAGCCCACGATCGCGGTTGGTGTGGGGGTACGATTCGCAAAACGACTTTCTGGAGTACCAAATTTCCGGCTTGCGGGTCGGGTTTCTGGAATGCGTTCGGACTTGCCGATGTTTGTGATATGCTTTCCGCGGTCGAGTTTCAATTTTTGCCTCACCCAATAGCACATCAATCATGCAATACGTCTTGATCGCATTGGTCGTCATCTTTGGAATCGGCTTGGCGTTCATCCTTTTCGGTGTTTCGATTTTCAACCGGCTCGTCGCGCTTCGGAACCGAGTCGAGAACGCATTTTCCCAGATCGAAGTCCAATTGAAGAGACGTCATGACTTAATTCCCAATCTTGTCGAAACCGTCAAAGGCTACATGAAGCACGAACGCGAAACGCTTGAAGCGGTCATCAATGCCCGCAATCAAGCTGTCGGCGGATTGCAGCAGGCGTCCGCCAACCCCGGTGATGCCGAAGCGATGGCAATGATGGCGGGAGCCGAAAAGGGGCTCTCCGGTGCACTGGGACGTTTGTTCGCCTTGGCCGAAGCGTATCCGGATTTGAAGGCCAACCAGAATATGGCGCAATTGACCGAAGAGATGACGTCCACCGAAAACAAAATCAGCTTCGCCAGGCAGGCCTACAACGATTCGGTCACGACCTACAACACCTACAGGCAAAGCTTCCCAGCGGTCGTGCTCGCGGGCAGCTTTGGGCATTCCAGCGACCGTGATCTGCTCGAATTTGACAGCGAAGCGATCGCGGAGGCGCCGCAGGTTTCGTTCGAGTGAGCACGCAATTTTTCGATCGCCAAGCCGCCGCGAGGCGCAATACAGTTTGGTTGATCGCGATGTTTATCGTCGCCTTGATTGTGATGGTCGCCGTCATTTTCGTGGTCGTCTCGGTCGGTTCGAAACAGATCCTTAAGCACCAATCACCGCTAGCACAAGCTCGTGTCACTTCGGGGACATTCGAGGGACAAAATCTAATCAACGGCTTGTTCGGTGCCGCGTTCACGGCGGTGCTGATTTGCTCGGGCACCGCGTACAAGGTCCTCGCCCTGCGTCAGGGCGGTGGTGGCGGCGTGGCCGAATCGATTGGCGGAAAACGGATCGCCCCCGATTCGGCAAGCGCGGACGAGCAAAGGGTCTTGAACGTGGTCGAAGAAATGGCGATCGCTTCGGGAACCCCGGTGCCGCCCGTCTTTTTGCTCGACCAAGAACCGGCCATCAATGCGTTCGCGGCCGGTTACACGCCCGGCGACGCGGTCGTCGGTTTGACCCGCGGCGCGATGGAGAACCTTTCACGCGAGGAATTGCAGGGCGTCATCGCGCACGAATTTAGCCACATTCTGAACGGCGACATGCGGATGAGTATTCGCATGATCGGCATTTTGCATGGCATTTTGCTGCTCTCCTTGATCGGAAAGCTGATCCTGCGATCGACCGCGTTTTCCGGACGCGGCGCTTATCGGCAACGTGAATCGCGGAACTCGGGTAACGGCGTTTTGGTCATCCTGGCCTGCGGCGCGATCCTGCTGGTGATCGGCATGGTCGGGTCCGTCATCGGGGGACTGCTCAAGGCGGCCGTGTCGCGTCAACGAGAATTTCTTGCCGACGCCTCGGCGGTTCAATTCACTCGGAACCCCAAGGGAATTGCCGACGCACTCAAAAAACTCGGCGGCCTTGCCGAACACGGTCGACTGGAACATCCCAACGCCGCCATTGCCAGCCACATGTATTTTGGGCAGGGTGTGTTCGAGGGATTTTCGGGACTGATGGCGACGCATCCGCCACTCGAAAAACGGATTCGTGCGATTGACCCCGGCTGGGACGGAAAGTTCCCCGTGGTCAAAGTCGGTTCCTCGCCGCGATCGAAGCGGCGGCCTCGTTCACCCAGCGTTCAACGGCAAGCGGTCAGCGGATTTGCGTCATTGGGCATGCGCGAGGATTTCGTCAATGTCGAATCGGTTCGGGGAACCGCAAAGCGAATCGGCGATTTGACCTTTGAAAGTCGACGCGACGCTCGCGCTTTAATCGATGCATTGCACCCGAGCATTTCGGAAGCGGCGAGGCATCCCTATTCGGCCCGAGCGATCATTGTCGCGTTGTTGCTCGACAGTGAAGCTGACATCCGTGGTCAGCAGCTTTCGAAAATCGAAGGCCTTGTCGAATCGTCGATCATGACTCTGATCGACCGACTCAGTCCACAAGTGGATGCCTTGGACGACGGGGTCCGGCTGCCCTTGGTGGATCTTTGCATGCCCGCGTTGGCGGCGATGTCAAAGCCTCAGTACCAGAGGTTTATTCACGCGTTTAACGCGCTCGTCGCGGCGGACCAGCAAATTGAATTGTTCGAATGGACGCTGGCCCAGGTGATCGTCCGGCACCTTCGTCCGCACTTTTTCGGCGTTGCCGGTCAAACCACCCGCTACTACGGGCTGGGGCGTCTGAGATCGGAGGTATCAGTGGTCCTTTCGATGATGTCACGAGTTGGTGAAACCCGTGGCGGTGAGATTGGGCACGATGGGATTAGAGCGGCGTTTGCCGCTGGCGCCGCAAAGTTGAGCGTCACGGTGACCTTGCTTCCGCACGATCAATGCACGCTTCAAAGCTTCAACGCGGCATTGAAGAAACTGACGCGGACGAGCGTTCGTCTTCGCGGCGAGATTGTCGATGCCTGTGCCGCGGCCATTTGTGCCGACAATCACGTCCGGGTTCGTGAGGCGGAATTACTTCGCGGGATCGCGGATCTGCTCGACTGCCCCGTCCCACCGCTGGGACGGTGATGAATATGAACGCTTGGGAATCGATGTCGAAGTCAACTGCCATCAAATTTGCTACGAATGATCGGTCACATGACGGCGCGGTGCGTGGGTACCGGACGTCCAGGTCGAAAACTTTCAAGCTGATGCGTACTTGACGTCGCCTTCAACTGGGCGGCAACGTCACTGATCGCGTTGTTGACTTGCTGCGTAAGTTCGTCGGGTGCCAGTCGCACCCGTGCATTGATGATCGCTTTGGCTTCTTTCACTCGCGACTCGCTTGCGACCGACAACATTGTCGGTGAATCGCTGTCAATCAAATTGGCGACACTAACCTCATTACCGCTGCTGCACAAAACTTTCAAATGCCCTGGTTCCGCATCGAGCGCCTGACAGCTGAGCCGTAGTCGCTCGACTAAACCGCTGGCAAGCTCATCAAGCGCAAAATGCTCATCTTCAGCGTGAAAATCGACGCTCGCATTGAGCCATCCCAGTTCCGCTTCGCCTTCCGCGTAAATGTCGTAGTCGACATCCATCATCGAACCACGAGGCGTCGCGACTTTTTGTAACGCGGCGTGGAAGACATCCAAGTTTTCACCCGTCTTGGCAGAGATAAAGACGACCTGCCGTCCGGGGAACTGCTCCGCGAGTTGAGTGCGCAATATTTGCACGTCATCCTCAGACAACTCGTCAAGACGGTTAACCAGGATGATTTCCGATTCTTCCAATTGCTTGCGAAAGATATACTCGGCTTTCTCCGAGAAACCACCGCCGGTACCCGAGAGAATCTTTTTGCCGTGATTGGGCTTCAAAACGACGGCGTACGGACGATGGATGAATTTTCCGCCGAGTCGCTGCATCATCGGCAGTGCGATCGTCGCGATCAGGTCGGTGCAACTGCCGACCGGTTCGGCCAGGATCACATCGGGGCGACGACGCGTCTCGAACTCGTCCATCGCGTCGGTCAATCCGTCGAAGTTGCAACAAAAGCACGACCCGGCGACCTCATTGACCTCAAGCCCTTGGCTTTTCAGCAATTCCGTATCCACCAATCCAGCCGCCTGGTCGTTCGTCACGACGCAAACGTGTTTGCCTTCGGCTTGAAAACGTTTGGCCAAATTCGCGATGAGCGTTGTTTTGCCAGCGCCCAAAAACCCTCCGACCATGATGAATTCGATGGGTTCATTCCTTTCGTTGTTCATGGTTCACTGTCCACAAGCGGGAGCGGCATCGCCCATCGAGGCACGGCGACTGGGTGACATTGGGCGAATGTCGCAACCCCCGGCGACATCATTGATTTTTAATTGACCATACGCGAACTCGAGTGGGATATGCGGCTGGGGTGCGTCGCCGCACGGAAAAACCCAATGCTTTTCGGCGACTTCGACATGACAACAATGTACGCCGCCACCATCGGCACCCTGCGGAACTTCCTCCCATCCGAGACGTGAAGCGATGGTTGGCACCTCGTCGAATTTCGATTTCATATCGCTTGATTCATCGCGTAAATCGACCCCAAAGTGATCGACGAAGGGGCGTTTTCGCCGGTTCTCGGGGGTCTCGGCCAGTTCGTCTTGGGCGACCACGATCGATGAAAAGATCAAATTAACTCCACCGGGAAACAGATATTTGACAAAGCCTTCCTTCGCGTAATCCAACTTGCAACCTGCCGCCTCCAATGCATCGCCGGGCAGATCGGCCGTGTCGTCAACCTTGACGTGGATGTGAAGCGATTCGCAACATGACACTACGTCGGTGAAGGCAAAGCCGTCTGCAAACGAATCGAAACACCGCTTTTGTTCACATGCGTTGATGAGCTTCAATCCAAGCAGCAAATCGGTTGCTGCCACGGTGACGGCAAGCTGTGGCGAGACGATGGATTGCGGCACGGTAGAGCCCTCGAAGGAATGAAACCAGGCATTCCGATATTCTTGCGAGTGTCGGAGTGTTCGTCAACGGGCGGGTGGCCGTGGTGTGCTCGCCAACGGGCTTTGTGAGAAGCGGGCCATCGTTCGTGGGTCCGTGTTCTGGCGAACGACGGCTACGCTGATTCTTGAGCGTGATAGACGATTAGTGCCCGATATCCAATTTGCAGCATCCAAAATCGAGTGATCCGGTGTTCTTCGTCCGGCTGGGGCGTTTGTGGATGTCGGTGCGCAGGGAATAATAGATGAATTTTCCTTCCCGCTCCGTCGTCACCAAGTCGGCGTGGTACAGCACCCGCAGGTGATGCGATACCGTGCCAACTTCCTGCTCCAGTGCCAGCGCCAAATCCGAAACGCTAAAGGGACCGGTCTGTAAGGCCCGCACGATCTGTAATCGCAAGGGTTCGGCGAGCGCCTTGAGGTAGGCGGCACAGCGTTGCTCGTCAGCGGTCGATTTTTTAGCCATCAATCCATTCTAGCGGTTCTGGAGAAACCGGACAGCCGAACTCTGCCACGGCATTGACATCGCGATGGACGCTGCTACATTACGAAGAACGTCGGAATGTTTAGGGCTCGCGTGATCTTCGAAACCAGGCGAATGAACACGCAACTCAAGATCAAAGCACTTTTATTGCTGGGCCTGCTGGTCGTGTATTCGGCCGGGTTCGGGGATGAACCTCGCTCGAAGCGATCGTCAACAGATCATCTTTACCCAGCGGAGTTGGAGTTTTGGAAGAACGCTGAAGGCGAGCTTGTATCGGGAATCGTTAAGGCCGAAAAATTACGCTCCCGGCTTTTGGCTCCGACAGCGAAACGATTGACGGGTTGCCAGGCGGTGGCTGATCTTGTCGCCGAAGCCCAGAAGTCTT
This sequence comes from Planctomycetota bacterium, assembly GCA_039025515.1. Lineage (GTDB taxonomy): Bacteria > Planctomycetota > Planctomycetia > Pirellulales > Pirellulaceae > Stieleria. The sequence continues at coordinate 17,025 of JBCCOI010000035.1, read as the reverse complement.
TGCGATGGACTGACGAACAACCGAAAAAACTTCGCCACAGCATCGCGGCGTTTGATGTTTCGAGCGAACGATTGCTGACTCAAATACGCGGCGATGCCGGCATTTCGCCTCAGGTTTTCGATGCCTTTGATGGTAGGTGGTTTGGAAAGTGGGACACGACAAATGTGAACCACGATTGGCGGCCCAGCATTGTGTTTTCACCACCCCGGACCGTCGCGAAAAGGCCGAGCTCCGCCAAAGATCAGCCGACGCTTGCCGCCTTGCAGTACCCGTGGATCAGCAACGGCTTCGGCTGGAACTATCTGCTGAAGCGCAATGGCGATTCCACCGGGAACTATGTCCTGGGCATGGTCTTTTATTTTGCCCCGCCGAATTACCGGGACATTACCGAGGAAAAGCCCCACGTCGGTTTCGCCGATGGTCCGACTCGGCTGGTGTGGATCACCGAGTATGAACTTTATCTCGAAGAAGCGTTTCCGGCGTCTTCCACGGGAAAACCGGACTACTACGTCACCACTGGCTTTCGACATGATCTGTTTGGCGAGAACCCGAGTGTGGAACCGGAGTGCGTGCAAGCAACCTATACACGCGATCCGAACGATCGTCCTTCCTTCCAAAAGGTCACCTGGAATGCAAAGGCTGTCCACGCATCCGGTTCGAAATAGATCGCGCAGCGTCAGGTTCAGCGATAAAGAAGGGGTGTTGGAGCTTGATCTCATCGAGCAAACAAAGCCTGTTCGCCAAGCCAACCCTTGTCGGTGAGCCCACGCAGACGGAGGCCGTAACGAGCGAGGTCGAGAGCTTCTCGGTACGAATCGAATCGCTCACGAGCGGTTGCCAACGCCGTGTTTCGCCTGGTTTCGATCAGTGCTTCGGGATCAAGCGTGGTTGTGGCGAGTTCAATGGCACTTCGGTAGATCCGCAGTTTCTTGCCTCGCTCCTTTTCATCGAGGGACAGCCCTGCGGTAAATCCAGCGTTCAGGATGACGAATGTTCGAGCTGGAACAAACTTCGGAAGCTTGCTCTCATCGACATTCGATTGCAGATAGCTTTTATAAATTGCCGCGGTGTCATAGGTCGCGGCGGAGTGACTATCAAGAGCCGCTGCCAAAATCTCGATCGCTGCTTCAAGCTCGCCGCGCGACTCACGGATCTCGCATCTTTCCATTGCAGATTGCAAAATTTTGCGACAAATGTCTTGCTCGAGCAGTCCGCCGCGAGTCATCGACAGCGATTTCGGAAAGCTACCGAGAAGATGAATCACTCCACCGGTGCACTCAATATTCTTCTCAATGCACTCAATTTTTTCGGCCGGCAAACCCTCGGGACCGAGCGGAAATAGCTCGAAATCGACTTTGTTCGGATGTGGCTTGAGCCGCCAGCCACTTGTTGGGCTCCGGCTACCCATCGGCAGCAGCCATTTCCCCGAATTTTTGCTGATGCTGTCTGTATTGAATCGTCCGGGGACAATCAGGTGTTCAAACGCAAACAAAACTCGTTCGCCGAACTTAGCGCTCACGTCCGCGAGCGTTTTGTCGGGCACAGCGAGAACGGTGACCGACTCATTGGCTTCGAGCGCGTCCTGAATCAACTTTGCTTTCATCACTTTGGCCATCAGCTGATAGCCGTCGCGTTTGCTCAGAAGATTCGCGAATTCGCTCTGACCCGCCTCGTCAGCGCGAGCGGTTCTGTTTTCGACCGCTAAAGAGCAAACAAGAATCCATGCGAAAAAATATTTGCGATTTACAGCCATATCGAGTCACCTTCACCACTTTGAGAGCATTTGTGTACGTTTCGACGGGCAAGACCGATGCGAAGACAATGAACAGTGGCTTCCTTAATTGCGCGATGTTCGCAAATCCTTGTCTGGCGTTGTATTTGCTTCTTTTAGAAGTTCCCGCCTCATGCTTTCGCGACCTTCGGCGTACATTTTTCCCGCTTTCTCGAGCGTTTCGCCCACCAGCGCCGAGAATTTCTTGTTTCGCCTCACTTGCTGCTCAAGCTGCGATTGCACCGTATCCAGGTCTTTCTTGGTATTTCGGTACTTTGAATCCTGCCGACAGGCAAGGATCGTTAGTGAAGCAACTAGGGTCAGCCAAAACAGGTCGCGGAGATTGATTCGCAGCGGGTTCAATTTATGGGACCCTGGCGAGCATCGCACGAAGACCAACGCATCTTGTTCTCAATCGTCGTCATCTTTCGTCGCCGAAGTCTTGAATGTCTTCACCCAATCCACTTCCAGTTGAAAAGGGCCGTCTTTTTTGTCGTAGATCATGAAGCCAATGGTCTCGATTTTCTTCCTGTCAAGTTTCTTTGTTCGTCCCTGCATACTTGAGCCAAAAAGAGTCGGTGTGAATGAATCAAATGGAATTTGCACCTCCATCCAGACGTTCTTCTTCGTCTTAAAATCGGCTCGATAGGCAATCGGTATTCCACGCATCTTGTTGTCGGTCAGCAGGTCTGCTTTGTAGGTTCTTCCGTCGCCGCGGACCTTCACGACGAGTCCTTCGACCTCTTCGGTTGCCCATTTCTGTGGCTTTGTTCGAATCGACGAAAAGCCACCGCCTCTCGTGTTGGTGCTACCCGAGAAAATCAGCTTGCTGTTTTCAATCTTAAAGCTCCCTTTCGACCGGCCGCCCATTACGTTGTCGTTGACAACCATCCAGTGACTTCTCTCATTTTGCTCGCTAAAGTCCACCAGTGGGGTCGTTTCGATTTTCACCTGCGGCTCTTGTGCATTTGCCGTGAGCGGTGTCATAAGCAGGAAAGCGAGTGGGCCCAATCCGAACAATCCAAAGATCGTTATTTTCATCAGAGTTCAACTTGTTTGAGGAGATGAAACAGCTTTAGTCATCTGTTCGGTCGCGAACGACTCTTGGATTCAAATTGTCGAAGAAAAGCGGACGTGGATTCGGAGGCAGACGACTCGAACGTCGGAAAAGTACGTTGGTAGGATCATGAACGTTCCCGTTTGATTCGTCTGGCAGAGGGACTCGGGGACAGCAGAGGGACTCGGGGACAGTGCACTTTCAAACCATTCGAGGACTGCGACGGACCGGCTCAGACATTTCCGCTGTCCCCCGCTAATCCCGCTGTCCCCCGTTAGTGCCGCGATTGGGGACAGTCCACTTTTGCATGGCGACCGAAGGAGTGACAGCAAATCGCGTGGCTGCGCGGCCCGGTATCCCCGCAAAATTAACAGTGAGTCGCATTCGATTTGACTTCCGGGTCGCCGCGTGGGAGCATTTGTCCACTATTTAAGCGAGAGCGATTTCGCGAAGAGCACTCAAAGAACCCCAGGGCAGGGAACCCCAGGGCAGGGAACCCCAGGGCAGGGAACACAAGGGCAGGGAACACAAGGTGAAAGAACCCCGGGGAAGGAAACACTGGTGACAATGCACACCGAAGGTACTCCAGGTACGAGCCAAATGGAGACCATTGTGTTCTCGGTCCGCAAACGACTTTGCTGACCTGGGTAGAAACGCACTGTCACCAACGGCACTCCAACAACGGCTCTCCAACGGCATCAGTAACTCCATTCCGTTTTCCTGCACGCCCCGGTCTGCGTGCTCATTTAAGCCGCACCGGTCCTCCATTCCCACTGCGTCCCAAATGGCCGCGTCATGCCGATAAACCAAGCACCATTCGTCATTGGTCCAGAAACCATATCACAGGTGTGCCATGAGCTGACCCTTCAGGGATCAATGGCGCTCTTCTTCAATCATTTGGACGCACACCAGCCTGCGGTCGTCAATTTCGTGATCGCGTCAATGGGCCGCAACGTCCCGCTGGACCAGGAGCCCAGTGAAACGAACAAGCAAATGGGGATGAAGGCCGTCTCGCTTGCCTGGTTTTCGTGTCGCTGTTTTGAACTGAAGTCAAATGGCAAAATGAGTCCCTTTTCGAAGTCTAACCTGATGAAGCACTGGACTCAGAATGAGGCCTTGATCGAGGCAGGGAACCTGAGCCTTTCGCGGTTCCTGGAAGTCATGGATTTGGAGTTCAGCAACCAGGCAGCTTTATATGCCTTCATCCTGGAAACCATCAAACTGGATCCATCGAGTAACGATTCGCTGACCGAAGAAGATATCCTTGTGAGAGTCGATGCCTTGTTGATCGTCAAGTCCGTTATCGAAGCGTTGCAGGAAGTGGCTGACGGCATTTCTTCTTCCGTTGATTGATCATGCAATTTATTTTCACATTTCGTTGCTTGACCGTATTTGCCTTTGCATGGTTCAGCGTCGCGTTGCACGCCGATGATTCCAATTGGAAATTGCAAGCGCTGCGATACAACCATCCAGGATTGATCGTCGATTTAGGCGTCGGACTTTGGGCTTATCCGTTGCCCATCGATTACGACCAAGACGGTGATCTGGATTTGCTGGTTGGCTGTCCCGACAAGCCGTCGCGGGGAACGTATTTTTTTGAAAACCCGACACAGGACGCCACGAACAAATTTCCGGTATTCAAACCCGGCGTCCGAATCGGAAACGGATTCCACTCGATGTTGCTCAGCCGCGTCGGCGACCAGCCACGCGTGTTGACTCCAGGCAAAGAGTTTCGCTTGGACCCCGCGAGCGGTCGATTTGATTTCGACAAGCCGCAAAAGATCCCGGCACCATCGAAACCTGCCGGCGCGGTGAACGGCCGAGTTCGCGCGAATATGTGGCGGTACGTCGACTTTGACGGCGACGGCGATCATGACTTGGCGATCGGCATCGGTGATTGGGCCGATTTCGGTTGGGATCATGCCCACGACCGACATGGAAATTGGCGAAACGGACCGCTTCATGGCCACGTCTACATCGCAATCAACGACGGCACTGACTTGCAACCTTCGTTTCGCAGCGACGCGGCGCGGTTGCGGGCCGGTGGCGGTGACGTTGACGTCTATGGTTGGCCTAGCCCCAACTTTGCGGACTTCGATAGCGACGGTGATCTGGACCTGTTGTGTGGTGAATTCATGGATGGATTCACATACTTTCAAAACGTCGGCACTCGCACCGATCCCGACTATGCCGCGGGCGTTCGATTGACCGATGCAGCCGGCGAGCCAATTGCGATGCACGTGCAAATGATTACGCCATCGGCGATCGACTGGGATCGCGACGGTGACATCGACTTGATCGTCGGTGATGAAGACGGCCGCGTTGCGATCGTGGAAAACACGGGCCGGCTCGCCGGAGCGATCCCGCAATTCATGCCACCCGTTTACTTTCGCCAGCAAGCCGACACGCTCAAGTTCGGCGCGTTGGCGACACCGTTCGTTGATGACTGGGACGGTGACGGCGACCAAGACATCGTCTGTGGGAACACCGCCGGCAACATCGGATGGTTCGAAAACCTGGGCGATGGACAAGGCGGGATGCCCAAATGGGACGCACCGAAGTTGTTGGAAGTCGCGACAGCCCGTGGCGACACGAAACCGTTTCGGATCATGGCCGGAGCGAGAGGATCCATCCAAGGTCCTTGCGAAGCAAAATGGGGCTACACGACCTTGTCGGTCGCCGATTGGGACAAGGATGGGGATCGTGACATCGTCTACAACTCGATCCTTGGGAGGATCGGGTTGCTGATCAATGACAGCGGCCTGCTGACGGAACAGCGGTTTGATACGGGACTTCGCGAATGGCCGCCCACGTGGGCTTGGTCGCAAAGGCCCACATCGGATTCCATCACGCAGTGGCGAACGACTCCGCTGGTATTGGATCTTGACGGCGATGACTCGCTGGACTTGGTGATGCTCGATCAACAGGGCTACCTCACGCTTCGGCGTTCCGGTGGTGCGGCCGAGCGTGTGTTTATCGCACCCGATGGGAACCCGCTGCGACTCAATGCGGGAACTTGCGGACGCAGTGGCCGAACCAAACTGGCGATCGTCGACTGGGATGGTGACGGGCGATTGGATTTGTTGGTCAATTCGGAGAACGCGGCGTGGTATCGAAATCTCGGCGATCGTGACGGACGCGTCGTCTTGAAAAAGGTCGGCAATCTGGCCCGTCGAAATGTCGCCGGCCACACGTCCAGCCCGGCCATCGCGGACTTTGACCGGGACGGAAAACCGGATCTGTTGGTGGGCAGTGAAAACGGTCGGATTTATCACATCGCTCACGACGATTGTGTCTCTTTTACCGACGATCAAACCCACGCGGTCGAAGATCTCAAGCCCGTCGCACCGCGTTTTCCCGGCTGGGTCGATGAAGGATTCCTGTTTGAAAAGGCATCCTTTCCATCCTGCCACGCGTCGACCGTGTGCGAGACGACGCGGGGGCTGGTTGCGGCTTGGTTCGGCGGGACCAAGGAGGGCGATCCTGACGTTGGGATCTGGACCAGTTACCACGACGGTCCAGGGTGGAGTTCACCGCGACGCGTCGCCGATGGTGTCCAGCACGCTTCGCTGCGTTATCCATGTTGGAATCCCGTATTGTATCAACCACCCGGTGACGGACCGACACTGTTGTTTTTTAAGGTCGGCCCCAATCCGAGACAGTGGTGGGGCGAGATGATGGTCAGTTATGATCGCGGCCGCACGTTCCGCGATCGTCGCCGCTTACCCGAGGGCATTGACGGCCCCGTTCGCTGCAAACCGATTTTGTTGGCTGATGGGCGAACACTGTTGTGTGGTTCATCGACCGAGCACGACGGTTGGCGAGTTCACTTTGAATCGGCCACGCTATCCGGCGGCGTTCCGACGGGCGATTGGAAACGCATTGGGCCGATTAATGATGCATCCGTCTTCAACGCAATCCAACCCACCTTGATGAAGCGAGCCGACGGGGAATTACGTGTGCTGTGTCGGACGCGTGAAAACGTGATTGCGACCAGTGTTTCCAATGATTCGGGACTCACGTGGTCGAAACTGACGGCGACGGATTTACCCAATCCCAATTCGGGTATCGAAACCGTCACACTTGCCGGTGGCAGTTCCTTGCTGGTTTATAACCCGCTCGCCGCGGGCGAGTCCGGTTGGGGCAAACGCAGCACGCTTAGCCTGGCGTATTCCCCCGATGGCCAAGCCTGGGAAACGCTTTGCGACTTGGAACATCAGGCCGACGGCGAGTTCAGTTATCCCGCGATGATTCAGTCGTCGAGCGGACGGGTCCACATCACGTACACCTACAATCGGACGCGGATCAAGCATGTTGTCGTTGATCCGAAAAAGCTAGCCGCAAATGCCGGCTCGAAGCGCTAACGAGCGGTACGGAGGCGAGCGTTCAACTTCGCACGTCAAACAAAACGCTTTGGTCGTCCAGGACGGATGGGGATGTCGTGAAACGGGTTAAAAAATGAGTTACGTTAAAATCGGATAAGGTGTCTCCGGGGCAGACGCCTGGAGCATTTGCCGGAGCAACATAACCTTGAGAGGTCTCTTTGCCATGAGCACATCGCTACGATTGACTGTTCCAGAATTCGACCGCATGATCGCGACGGGGGCCTTTGATCGACTGGAGCGCCGGATCGAGTTTATTCACGGAGAGATTTGCGAAATGAGTCCCGCCGGGCCAATTCACGATGACTATATCCAGTTCTTGATCGGTTGGTCGCAACAGATTTGCCAATCAGGCGAGGCGGTTCTGCGAGTGCAATCGGGGTTGTTGGTTGAGGAAAGCATACCCGAACCGGATTTGTGCCTTCTAAAGCCGAGACGATATTTCGACCGACGGGTCTGCACGGACGACGCGTTACTTTTGATTGAAGTCGCGGATTCCAGTTTGGAGTTTGACCTTGGAGACAAGGCGCGGCTTTACGCCGCTGACGGAATCAAGGAGTACTGGGTGATTGATGTGACCGAGTCCAAGTTGCACCGCTACCAGGAACCATCATCAGAGGGCTACGGCAAGGCTGAAGTTTTTGGTCGATCCGAGAGTTTAACGCCCGCCGTCTTTCCAAAGGCGCGTTTGCAACTTAGCGATTTGTTCATCGCTGATTTGGGTTGAGGCTTCCGGTGTCACTTTGAGGTGTATCGTCGATGCGGGTAAAAGAATGAGAGGGGTTAAAAAATTAGGGGGGTTAAAAAATTAGTGTTGGTATTCTGGATTGCGTGCTGCGCGACCGCAAAGCAATGCGATCTCCGCTTGGGTCTCGGCGGTGGGGGCGATTGCACGCAAATACGCCAGACGCAACCGGGCTCGATACACCAACGAAAGGTTGGCATTGCAGCGTCGGCATACCGGGGTGAGCCGTTGCTTTGCTCGGCAAACACAGCAGCGGTAGTCTCCCGGCAGTTCGATGCGATTGGAAGTCATCGAACGCTATTGGACGTAAAACAGGAGATCGTCCAAATCGGTTGTTAGGTCGGCGACTTTCGAATCGTCGCCGGCTTCGACTGCTTTGTGAATTTTGGCTTGCAAGGCTTCGAATTCTTCCGCGTCTTCATTTCCAAAGCTGTCCCGCAGTTGCTCGGCCTTTTCCAGCAGCTTTGCGGTCTTTTCATGTCGCTCGCGAAGCTTATCCATCACCGGTCCGGTCAAGCCTTCGGCCGCGTGAAAACTGGTTTTTGCGGCCGCTTCATCGTGGAATTCAGTCACCGGTGAAAGATCATCCGGGCGGATCAATTCACCGGATTGATCGAACAGATCATTCAACCGTGTCGCGGCTTGGTCGCGTTGTTCGGGCGTGAATTGGGTGAGCGCGTTTTCGATCGTCATTTCCTCGACCCGTCCGGTGCCGGGATGTTTGGCGGTGACACGCAGGATGCCATCGAGCGTCAGATCAAAGCCCACGGTGATTTTCTTGTGGTCAGGGTCGGTGGAACTGACGTCCAATTTGAATTTTCCAATGGAGACGTTTCGCTCGGGTTCGCGATGTTCACCCTGCAAGACGTGAATTTCAACGGCTTTTTGTTCGTCGAATAGTTTTGCAAACGCGTCTTCGTGTCGCGCCGGCAGCGGTGTGTTGCGATGAATCAGGGGCGCGAAAGACAGACTCGGGCCGGCAAAGGTCATCTCATCGGCAACTTCAATTCCCAGCGTGTGGGTTGAAACATCCACCAGCACGCGGTGCACTTCTTCCCCGTCCAGCATCGCGGCTTGGACGGCGGCGCCGAGCGCGACAGCCAAATCGGGATCGACCGCTCGGCTGGGTTCTCGGAGAAATTCTTGCCGAAGTTTTTCCTCGACAAGAGGGACACGCGTGGACCCGCCGACCAGAACCAAATCATCCAACTGGTGCATCGTCAACGAGGCATCGCGGAGTGCTGTGCCGAAACACTCAATTGTGCGTTCGATCATCGGTTCGACCAGTTTGTCAAAGGTCGCACGATCGATCGCGATGTTCAAACTGAGCTGTTGACCGTCTTTTTCACAAATGAATTCCTCGGCAATTTCGGTGGATTCCAATTCGGAGAGTCGAATTTTGGCTTGCTCGCAAGCTTGCAGGGTTCGGAAACGCGATTGCGGATCTTGCCGCAAATCCAAACCATGCTCTTGTTGAAATTGTTCGGCGACATGGTCCAACAGGGCAAGGTCCAGGTCGTCGCCACCCAGCGATGTATCGCCCTGGCTGGACAGAACCTCGGTGACGCCATCTTCCATGCGAACCAAGGACACATCGAACGTGCCACCACCAAAGTCGTAAACGGCGATGTGTTTGCGATCCTTGGTTTCGGCGTGGTAGACCAGGGTGGCGGCGGTCGGTTCGTTGATGATTCGTTCGACCTTGAATCCCGCCAATTCGCCGGCTTCGCGAGTCGCTTGACGCTGGCCTTCATCAAAGTATGCCGGGACCGTGATGACCGCGCGTTCGACATTGACGCCCAAGGCTCGGGTGGCGACATCCCGCAACCGGCGCAGGATGATGGCGCTAATTTCCGGCGGCGTGAAAGCTTGATCCAGCAGCGTGACCTTTTCCATTGTTCCCATCTTGCGTTTGATCGAAGCGATCGTGCGATCGGGAAACGCGGCCAATTGATTGCGGGCGACGACGCCGGTGATCAATTTCTTGTCCGGCGATAAGCCCACCACCGATGGCATCGAAGGCTGGCCATCGCAATCGAGGATTTTCGGTTGGCCGTCAACGACCATGGCAACCGCGCTGTTGGTCGTTCCCAAATCGATGCCGACGATGGGTGATTTTGTTGAGGTCATCGCGAAGCGAAAAATCGTCGTTGAAAGTTAAGGTTGTTTAGGGAGCCACACGAACGGTGGCGAACTGGATGACACGACCGGCCTGCAAATAGGCCGGTGCAATTTCCTGGGACACATGCCCGGCCGGCACACCGTCGCGCTGCAGCGTTCCGATGGACTGCATCCGTTGGCCATCGAAGGGTTGGCCCAGTGTTTCGATGCGCAGGATACCGTATTGGGCGAGTGTTTGCCGGAGCTTGGTCAACGAGATCGAAAGGCCTTCGGCGAGTGTGGATGGTGCATCCGTTTCGACGGCCGAAATGCTCTGAAGCGTTTTGAGTGTTCCCGTAGCGACGCGTTTGACGATCCAGGGCGTGCCCGCAATGGCTTGGTCAAGCGCGTCGCGGCGGGCCCGCCGTTTCGCCTGCCGCGATTGATCTTCGGCAACGGCCGCATCGACCGCACGAGAAAGTTGCAAATCCAATTCAATGAGCGTCTTTGTGATCGTGTCGTTGGCCGGGATCGTATCGTCGGCTGCGATCGCATCCTGGTTGTTGGCGTCGTCGGTTGCGGCCAGCTTGGCTTCCAGCGTCACCATCCGCTCGGCTGATTGTTCAAGCTTGTCGGCCAGTTCCCGGGTTTCCTTGACCTGAGAGCGGTACTCATGCCGCAGTGCCGTGAAAGCTTCGACGACATCGATCAAGCCAAATTCCGGTGGGGGTGCCGGAGCAGCCGGAGGTACCTGAGCAGCCGGGGGTACCTGAGCAGGCGGGTCGGATGGTGCGGTGGCGACTGATTCCAACATGCGACGCTGGGGAATGTCGCCGTGTGCAAAACCGTCATCCAATTCGGGTACTTCATCCATCGCCGGTTTCCGTCGATGGAGAGACCTCCTGACGCGAATCTGATGACGATTGCGCATCAGGCGTGCCGCGGCCGGCACCTTGGTTGCCGAGACTGAGCACGAATTCGGCCGACATTTTGGGTGGCCGTTTAGCCTCGGCTTCAATCGCATCGCTCCAGCGGGGTGGATCGTCTTCATCGGGCAAACTCAAAATGGATTTGGCCAGACTGATTGGATCGCGCGCGACCTCATAGGCGGCTTGAATCGTGCGGAACGCCGCGGGATCGCGCTCGGGGGGATTCGCCTTGACCTGTTCCAAGTACCCGGCGCGGATTTCTTCCTCGGTGGCATCGGTCGGCACCCCCAGGATTTCAAATGCGCTGGTTGCAATGTCCCCTTTGGAATCAATCATCAATGGATGCGTTTTGTAAGTGAAAACAACTTGCCAACGCCGGACGCCGTGACCGGCGACTTAATCATCATCGGACCGAAAGAATCCGAATAGGCCTTGGCCGGCTTGCGATTCAAATTGGTCAAGGCGACTTTCCAAATCGTTGCCCAGTTGGTTGTACAGGTGGCGATAGAAAGTGTCCGCCTTGGGTGCGGCGTCGAGAAGACATTTAGCCTCGGCGGCCAAGTCTTTGAGGGCCCAATCGGTGCGGAGTCGAAGTCCGGCGGTCACTAGCGCGGCGGCGATCACGGGGTGATTTTTCGGGCAGGCTTTGAAACACTTCGGCGTATCGAGATCATAAGGCTCGTTCAGCATCCCCTCGTTGGCCATGACCAACAAGGCGTCGCGCACGTGGGGTGAGTCCAGTTTGCCGGCAAACCATTTAGGTCGTTGATTGAAGCGGGCAAGCAGTTCAGCCAGGAACTTTGTTGCGTGCATCCGATAGGCGGGGTACTTCAAGCGGGTGCGATGCAGGTCCCAGAAAAACGAAGCGGTACGAAGGAGTTCTTCATCGGAAAGTTCCTTCAAGGATTTCAGAGCGGCTTCGATGGGTTCTCGAAGCGGCTTTAAGCCGGCCGCGGGCACACGCATCCTCTGGGCGGCCCCGAGCATCATGCAGGCGCCGCTTAATCCATCTTTGCCAATTTCGATCGGATCGGAAACGCCACCACGAAGATCAATCGCGGCCCGCAGCGATGGCAACCAATCCTGGTTCAACCAAGCCGGCCAATGCTTGACCGCTTCGTCCAGGGCCTGCATCGCTTGGGGAACCCAAGCCTTGCGTCGGCAACAACGCATGGCCTCGCACAGTCCGAATCGCCACTGCATTGCGTTGGCTAGCGGATCATCGCGACGGGTCCCGATAAGCCAATCGACATGTGGTTTGGCTTCGTCGCTGCGATCATGCTCCAACAAATAGTCGACCAACTCGAGTCGTGGTTCCAGATCATCCGGCCGTGCTTCAACCCACCGGGCATGGATCGCGGCCTGACGTTCTAATATCTCTTCGCGTTCGTCTTTCGTGAGATCCGGGGTGCTCAATTCAGCCCGAAAAACCGCTTGAAAACCTGTCCAGGCGTCGAGGTTTGCTGGATACGCATCGACGGCCGATTCGAAATGGCTGAAGGCAAGATCAAAATCAGGCACGGGCGTGAACATCCCGAACGGATCCAGTTTTTCGGAAAACGATTGCGTCAATTCCTCGGCCGCCAAGACCAAGTGCAATTGGCTCCGCAGTGCATTGCGAAGACGCGGCGAAAGCTCTTCATTGGAAGGGAGTTCTTCCTGCAAGTATTTTTGCAAGGCTTTTTCACCCCGCGTCGGTTCGGGACCGGTGGATTCGGCAAAGTACGTCAGCAGCCGACTTTTGCGATCATGCCGCGGACCGCGAAGTTGACGGACGGCATCACGAAACACATCCAGATAGACCCCGCAGAAGGCCCGCCTGATCGTGATCTCATGCAATCGCTGGACCAGCTCCGGTTCAATCGACTGATATTGCGATGTGAATTCCTTCAGCCACTGCAGATGTACCGGATTCACCGTCGCATTTTCGATGACCATCGGAATCTCTTCGATGGCTCGTGCGGCACGAATGGCCTTGCGATCGACTTGGACACTGCGAAGCAACTTGGCGTGGTACAGCGTTTCTCGATCGACACCCACCGGCGGTGCTTCGTCACCGGCGGGATGGGGCGGTGGGATCTCGACGGGGCCGTTTCGCGATGCTTCGTGAAGCGTCGTCAGGTCGTCTCGGTGCGACAACACAAACGTTTGTGCAATTCGCGATGGACGTCGCTGCGGATCCAAACGACGCCATGTCTCCTGTGCCGCGGCGATGTCGCCACCAAGCCACTGGTCCAAGCCCCGCAGGAATAAGCGCCAGTCCGAAAAAACACTCCGCCGAGGGATCTCGCTAAGCGGCTGCAATGCCGAATCGCCGTCGCGCTTGCAAACAGCCTGTAGACCCGCACGAACGCGTGTCGCATGTTCCTGGGCCTCGGTGGGAAGTTCCGAAAACACTGCGTCATTGAAGATCGCGACGTCCTCGGGCAATTCACCGTCCCAGGCCACCGGGGTCAGTTTCCCCAGGCGTTCGCCCAGACGCTTGGCCGACGATGTGCCGCGTTCCTTTGCCCGCAGTCGCTCGCGGCGTCGCTTTCGTTCCTTTTTCTGGGCTTTTTGCGATCGCCGTTGTGCCTTGGTTGCCATGATCTGAAGTCTCCATACCGGTCGAGTTGATCGAGATCGTACCACGCGGCTTTCCGGCTGGCCATCGTTCGCGCAGCCGGAATTCGCTCAATCACCCAGCAGTGTCGCCAAGGTGCGGGCCAGGTCACGCAGTGCACTGTCATCGGCCAGCGTGATCTTTAGCTGCGGTCGGCCGGATTCATCGCGATCGACGCATTCGCTCAGACGCTCTTGCAGCTTGCCCACCTTGGCTTCATCGGGCGCTCGATCCTGGCCGGCACCGACCAATTCACCCGCCAGTGAAAGCGCGGCGGACACCAACGAGCCACTGGCCTGGGAAACCTTCTGCTTCCGCTCGGTCAGCCGCGCCGTTTCCTCTTCGACGCGTTGTTGCTGACTCTTGTCGATCGCGGCCTTCTGGGGCGCCAAAATGACTTCCAAACGACGCTTCAAGTCTTCCATGCCCGACACCATGGCGACTTCATCGATTTCGCTGTCGATATTCAACGACGCGTCGGCGAGCTCTTGTTTGGAAGCCAGTGTGTCGAGCAGGCGTTCTTCCAAAGTGCAATGATTATCCGGCCCAACGGTGACCAATTTATAAACATGAACGGGATTCTTTTGTCCCATGCGATGCGCCCGAGCGATGCGTTGTTCGAGCACCGCTGGATTCCAGGGCAAATCGACATTGATCACGGTGTTGGCCGATTGCAAATTGAGGCCGGTTGATCCGGCGTTGGTCATGCAGATGACCCGGCAATCGGGATCCTTTTGAAAACGGGCAACTAATGAAGAACGCTTTTTCTGTGGGACCTGACCATCGAGCCGCACGTAATCCGCGCCCAGGTCATCCAAGCGACTTTCGATCCGCTCAAGCATCCGTCGCCATTCGCTGAAGATGACAATTTTTCGAGTGGGGTCTTCGAGCAAACCTTCGAGTAATTCTGCCAAACGATCCAGCTTGCTGGAATACTCCTTTGCATCTTGATCGAGCAAATAGGTGCTGTCGCAGGCCATCCTGGCATTTGACAGACAACTCATCAGCACCAGGCGATCCATTTCGGTCATGAACTTCTTGCCAGCAATCTGAGCGGCCCGCGCGCAGTTGGCATCTTGAATGTCCAGTTGTTCCTGGGTCGCGACGATGCGAATGATTTCGTCGGTGCGTTCGGGCAGTTGATTGGAGATTTCGCTACGGGTGCGGCGCAACAAGGCGCCGGACATTTTTTCCCGCAGTTCGTCCAGCCGATGATAGGCCTGCGTCTTGCCACGATCATCCACAACATGGTGTCTGTTGAAGAACTGATAAGCGGGGCCCAGCAGATCATCGTCGACAAATTTGGTGACCGTATAAAGTTCTCCAAGTCGGTTTTCCAGCGGCGTGCCCGAGAGCACCAGTCGGAATGGACTTTCAAGCATCCGGATCACGCGACTGGTTTTCGATTCCCAATTCTTAATCCGTTGGCCTTCATCCAAAACGATCAAATCCCATGGGACGGTTTCGATCGCCGTGATATCGCGAAGGACTTGTTCGTAATTGCAAATGGTGAAAAACGAATCACCATGATATTGCTCGGCCCTTTCGGCTCCGGTGCCCAGGATCAGTTGCGACGATCGTCCGCTGAACTTTGCAATCTCGCTTCGCCACTGGCTCTTCAATGACGCCGGACAAACGACCAGCACACGCTGGATATCGGCCAGCTTGGCCAGCAGTTCAGCGACTCCGATGCCTTGGATGGTTTTCCCAAGTCCCATGTCGTCGGCCAGGATCGCCCGTCCGGTACCGGCGGCAAACGCGATGCCATCGAGTTGGTAGGGCAGCAGGGTGGCGTTGAGCAATTCCGTTCGGAGTGGATGCTCGCTAGGGTTTTTGCGAATCGTTTCGCACTCCTTGGCAACCCGATCGCGGACCAATCGCTGCTGGACAAAGGCTTCGGCGTCGGGATAAATCTGGACCCGGCGGCCGGCCTGTTCCAGGGCCTCGATCCGCGTCAGCACATCGCGTGGGTCGGAGAGCGTTTTGCCAGCGACGTCGCCGCAGATTTCTTCGACGACGGGATCGCTCTTGTGTGGCAGATGAAATCGAATCCCGCGATTGAGTCCGTAATCGACCGCGACCGAAACACGGCGACGTCGATAGGGTTGGCCAAGCTGTTTTTTGGTGAACCGTTTCTTGACCTTCTGCCGGACATTGACAATGTGCTTGCACGTGCCCAGACGGTTGGTGCGGAAATCCGGGCAGGTGCAAAATGAATCGCCGTCTTCCAAACCGCGCAATGCGACGCGATACGTTCGACCGGATGTCTTGCTGGTAACAACGTAGTCGGTCCAGGGACGTTGGGTGTCCGCACCGCGGACGATCATCGATTCTTCCGTGCCGCGTTTCTCGCGCTCGGTGATCGCGCGGGCTTGCAATTCATCGCCCGTCAGATTTTCCAGCGGCACCGTTTCGTCGGGCGGCATCGCGAGGCCGAGTTCGGATTTGGCGTTGAGCAAAAATTCAAGCGCCGCCCCGGCGTGGACGCAAGGCAAATCGCATTGGTCGCAATTGATGAGCAATTGCTTCTTGCGTGCAGAGACAAGCGTGATCGTCACGACCGCGAGTCCCGTTTCGAGCGCCGGGTCTTCGACTCGCACGCGGAACAGGTCGCCGCCAAGATAGACATCACGATCCGATTGAACTTCAAACGCTCGGCCGCCCTCCTGAATCAGCTTGCCCCCGTCGTCACCAAGCAACTGGCAGGCTTGGTAGTACGTCAGCGACCCGAGACGTTCGTGGAAGACATTGCTTTTTTTCTTCTTCCTTCCAGACTTTCCCTTCCGCGCCGTTGCTGTCGCCGCCATGACCGTGCTCCTGTTTGCTACCTTGCTGGTCGAAATTCAGCGATAGTGTATCGGATGCGGATCATCCGAGAAATGGATCGGTTGGCGTGAGATTCGCATGGTGAGGCGCGGTGGTTTGCGTGCTTCTCAGTAGCTTTGCCTCTCCGAGGCGAAGACAGTTCTCCGACGCCTCGGAGAGGCGTGCTACTTTGGGGTCGGCGTTTTGCGCGCCGGTGCAGGAGGCGGGAGCCTCCAAGGCATTGCATTTTCGGGCGAAAGCCCGGGAATAAGTTGGGGTGGGGACTTCCGGTTCGTGGTACCCGTGGATTCGCTTACAGCTCGGCCAGCGGCTCACCAGCACGCGTCGCCCGCACAGGTGAGCCGAAGTTGCGGCCTGTGCCGCGAGCCGGGTCCTCGCACAGAGACTGGTTCTACGGAAGGACACGTTCCCCGACCCGACGCGTGGCTGTCGCCACACCTTCGGCTCAAGCGCCCGCAGTGAATTTTCGGTGAGCCGTGACTGGAGCCTCAAGCGACGGGCCGGGTATCGCGCGCCGGGGCTGGAGGCGGGAGCTTCCAAGACATTCCGTTCCCCGGCGAAAGCCCGGGAATAAGTTGGGGTGGGGACTTCTGGTTCGTGGTACCCGTGGCTT
>JBCCOI010000034.1:0-27056 GCA_039025515.1 Planctomycetota bacterium | reverse complement strand
TTTATTACTGAGCCGCAGGGCGATAGCCCCGGTTGCTGGCGAGGTTGCTAACAGAACCGGGGCTATCGCCCTGCGGCTCAAAGTGGACCAACCGAAAACCCGCAGTAATAAATCCGACGTCCCAAGAACCCGGCTACAGTTCAGACGCTGACTCACTCAATCGGCATTTCATAGCATGCGGCTTCCTGCGCATTTCGCACATAGAGACGATTGCCGATCAAGACCGGATGGTTCCAAGTCTTGCCATCCAGGGCGTTCAACTTCGCGACCTGATCTAACTTTTCCGGCGTTGCGCGGGCTAGGACAAGATCACCTTGCTCGGCGGCGATCAGCAACTGTCCCTTGTCTTCCAACAGGAGAACTTGACCGTTTCCATACCGACCACGTTTCCACTCTCGATCGCCGGTCTCCAAATCGATGCAAGCAAAAATACCACTGTCAAAGCCGTAGGCGTAACCTTCGTAGACGACGAAATCGTTGTAGTCCGGCTTGAGATCTCGTGTGGTCCATTCTTCTTCGATCGACCAACTCTCACCATCACGGGTCACACGAATTCGCCGTGTCCCCGTTCCAAGACTGCCCCCGATGACAACGGATTCGCCCATGACGTAGGGCTGAACCACTCGATAGTCCTCGTTTTTCCATGGATAGTTCCAGATCACTGATCCATCACTCGCATCCAAGAACTGAAGCCCATCATTGGTCAGCATCAAGAGCCCCACCACTCCATCAAACGTCGCGAGCTGTGCGGAACTGTAGCTGTGATTTCCCGATGCCGCCGACCACGCCGGCTCTCCGGACAGCTTGTCAAAAGCCAAGACGCCTTTGTCGCCTCCACCTCCGACATGAACGATCACCAGCGAATCGGTCACCAAAGGCGATGCAGCAAAACCCCATGTCGGCGGCTTTCGTCCCGCGTCCACTTTCAAGTCGCGTTTCCAACGTTCCTCGCCACTTGCCGCGTCGAGGTGAACGAGAATGCCGTCCGCGCCGAATGAATAAATGCCGGCTTCATCGATGGTCGGTGTCGCTCGGGGGCCGGCACCTGCGATCGCTTCCCAAAATCTGCTTGGCGTTTCGTACTCCCAAATAATCGCGCCCGAATCGGCGTCCAAACAAACCACCGCTTCCATTTCGCCGCGTTGTTCTTGCGTGAAGAGACGCTTGCCCGCGACGCTGAACGAAGACCACGCTGGTCCGAGCGGCGTTCTCCAGACTTCTTTTGGCGGGGCCGCGGACCAATCCTCCGATAGCGATACACCGCTCACCGAACCCATTCGATCCCGACCACGGAATCCGGGCCATTCCGCATCCGCGAGACGAAGATACTCGGCTGCATCAGGTTCGACATCGATGGACTGACGATCCGACATTTCAGCCAAGAAAGCGTCTTCGCTCGTTTCGCTCCAACGAGACAGAATGCTGGGCTTGAATTTTCCGTTGAAGCCATCGATTTGCAGTAGTGCCCAGCCACCGAAACCAATCAACGTCGCGATCACGGTTGCGGGTAGTCGCATCGTTTGCTTACTCGCCGTCACGATCAACCCAAAAACGACGGCTCCGACACCGGTGGGAAGCACGAACAACGGGATGCCCATTCCCTTCAGCGAAGGGTGCAATAGGAAACAGCATCCGACACCAAGCACAACCGAAACACCCAGCACCGCAAACTTCTCTCCCCAAGAAGCGCGGCTCGCGAAGAACCACCAACCGAGCAACATCAATCCGATGACCGCCGGCCCCATGAAGCTGAAAATCATCAAGGGCAATGATGGTGACTCAAGGACGATCACAATTGATCGAATGACGATCATCGCGATCAGAAGGACAGCGGCCGGCCACCATCGCAACGTTTCATGCGGACTCATCGCCGCTTCGTTTACCGTTTCAGGCGTGGCATTGCTTGAGGCCCCGCCATGGGCGTCGTCGCCGGATACAACCGTTTCGGGTTCGACGTGATCTTGCGAATTGGACATGGCGTGAAGTCGGTCACTCAGCTCGAAGGGGCATGGAAGGCTCGTGACCACATTCACACATGATCGCCGGTCACACCAAGATAGCAAAATTGGTTGTTTTTCAAAGCTGCAGGCAAGCATCTCCGGCGGCAAGGAAAGAGTTTCCCGGGGCGAAAAGGCGGCTATCGAACTTTTCTGTAGTGGAACTGCAGTCGACCCAAATCGCTTATCCATTATGTTCCAAGCACTTGCACCGTATTGCGGTCGAATCTGCTCGTGGCGACAGCTTGACGCGCGCGACCCTGACCAACGTCGGGGTAATGCTTCACGCAAGGCCCTTTCTCATCCAAGACTTGAAACGAGAAGCAAGAGGTTTAGCCGCGAAGCCCTCGGTCGCCATGTCGTCAACCAAGCTCTGCCGCTGCTGAGGTGTCAAACTCCTGCGTTTATGAAAGCAAACCCTGTCAAGCGGGCGAATTGTCCAACCGAACAGTTTTTTCGCTTCTCAAAAAGTGCGTCGGTGTCGACGAAGCGTTTGCGAATTCGCGGTTAGCGTGCAATCTCGAGTTTTCTAGGTCCTGCGTGTCCGCAGATTGGCTCCGTATGGTAGTGAACTCGCTCGCGAGGGGGCCGGAGCTCGTTGGAACACAAATGCATCATGCACGTACACGCCAGGGATAACTTGCGTCAGCGTTGCTCAAAGTGCCAGTAAAACGCTTTCTGAGAGACAAGGTGTATGCAGCTAATTCTGACGCCCTGGGTCGTCTTTGGCCTCGGGCGAGTCAGCATCGTCAGTGACTCGAACAAGGGCTTTCCTGGTACCCCTGAACGGGACTCTGTTCCGAGTTGCAGCTGACTGTTCAAACGTCAGTTGATTGCCGTTAACCACGTAGGTAGCCACATGCCGCTCTTTCATTCCGGTGAAATGCGTCGTGCTATTCTTGAACGTGGCTGTTTTTCCAAGGACCTTGACCAGTCCCTTTTCAACGCCTTCATAGGTGGCTGCCATGGAGTGTAGTCTTTGGTCATCACCGCTTAATCCGACAAACATCTGCATCGCTTCAAACTCGTTGTTATTTTCGTAGCCACTTGGTGTAAACGACCATGTGAATTTTGCAAACTTGCCGTTGAAAGCGGGCTCGACGATCAAGCGAACAGTGCCTTCCGATCCGTTCTCCCACTTGTGCCTTCCAGCCCACTCGCCGAAGAACGGTTTGAATTTCAAAGCTGCTTTGGTTGCTGCTTCTGGGTCCCGTGCGGGACATTGACTGCCAAGAAGAAGCAAGGTTGTGAGTCCAAGTAAAGCGAGTGACTTCATTTTGAATCTCCTTATCAATGGAGTATAAATGTTCACGTAAGTCGAAGCGAATCTACTGCTCAACAGCAGTGCTGAAGACGGCAGGGTAAGATCCCTTTTGAAGGTCTTCGAGGAGGCCGAGACGCTTCGGTTTCCAACCTAGAATCTCTTGAGCACGTGCGGCTGACATTCGTTTATTTGCTGCTAAGCCGTCAGCAAGGTGGCTGAATGCAGCTCTCGCTTCCTCAATCGACCAGACAGTCGGTGCGTCTGCAAATTCCATTGCATGACCGATGGCTGTGGCAATATCAAGCATGGTGGGTTCCTCTTCTGATGCCGCGTTAAACAGCGTGCCTGCGGGACCCTTCTCGAGAGCACTCAGGTAGAGGTCCGCCAAATCTTCAACATGGATAACGGACCAAACGTTTTCTCCTTCTCCGATCGTGCGGCCACATCCAGCTTGACGGGCCATGCCTGCAAGCATGTGCACGATACCGCTACCACCTAATCCGTACACCATTCCCAACCGAATGACGACCGTTCGAATGCCGCGATCTTGTGCTTGGAGCACCGTTTGTTCCAAAGCAGCTCGCCTGGCGACTGGACCTTTGTCATCGGCTGCCACAGTTTCATCGACAGCTTGCACACCGGTTTCTGCCAATACGCCGGAACCACTTGTGTAAAGAAACGGCTTGTTGGTTCCTTCAAGGGCGGGCAGCATCGCCCCAACGGCGTTTTCGTCTTTGGTAAAACCGACATTAAGGTTGTTGAAATCGACATGCGGGAAGGCGGTGTGTATCACACCATCAACACCGGACGCCCCTGCCGCGAGACTGTCCAAATTGTCGAGATCACCGCGGTGAATCTCAGCCCCCATGGCGTCAAGTTTCTCAGCAGACTTGTCAGACCTCGCAAGTCCTAGGACTTGATGTCCAGCCGTGATCAGGCATTGCGTTATGGTACTTCCGACGTATCCGGTGGCTCCGGTGATGAAAACTCGCATTGGTATCTCCCTAAGTTGTTGCGTAATTAGTGACTGGATTGCTTACTGTTGATCCGTACCATTTCGCCAAGGCTTCTCCGATTTCATGCGGACAGTCCTCTTGGATGTGATGCTGCCCTTCGCCTACATTCACCACCTTGGTATTGGAAAAGGTCTCACGAATCTTCTCAGCGTCCTTTTCTTGGATCGCGGAACCCGGCGTTGCATACAGACAGAGCTTTGGAATATCACACGACGGCAGCCATTCCCGCCAAGCTTCAAAGGCTTCTCTGACGGGCGTCCTTTTCGTTGGATCCAACGGAGCATCTTGTGGCCATACCCAAAGCGGTTTCCTGCTTTTCACGGTTTCGTAAGGGGCTGAATAAACAGCCTGTTCCGCCTCGGTTAAGTCCCTATTGATTAGCTGAGGCATGACCTTCTTCAGAAGCAGATTGAGGTTGCCCACGAAAAACTTTCCGACCACAGGATTGCGAATTAAGGCTGTGGCAATTCTGACCGGTGTCGGAAGATCTTTGATCGATGGCATGTCATGCAACGACTCCATGAACGCCATCGCTCGGATGTTGTCTCGATTCTCGTTTGCGTAATGGAAGCCGAGCCCCGATCCCCAATCGTGAAGCACCAAAGTGACATTCTTGAGCTGCAACTGATCGATGAACGATGACAGATAGCGGTAAGAGTCAAAAAATCCGTAGCGAATATCGGGCTTGTCTGATTTGCCCATCCCAATCAGGTCGGGTGCGATGCATCTTGCTTGACCAGACAGATGCGGGATCACGTTTCGCCACAGATAGTTGCATGTCGGGTTACCGTGAATGAAAAGGATGGTTTCCCCTTCACCCTCATCGATGTAGTGAATCTTGCTCCCGAGTACGTCCAAAAACTTGGATTCGTATGGGAAGTCTGGCGAGATTGGTTTATCTGTCATTTAAAGAATCCTTCCGTTTAATGATCGGGACCAATAAGAATTGCGAGAAATCGCTTTGAACGGGCATTTAGGTCAGCTTTGGTATCACCAACACGTGACTTTGCCGCGAGACTTTGCCCGAATGAAACCAAGGCTTCTGCCAAGGCTTTCTCATCCCCCGGAGCGTCACCAAGTTCTTTGAATCTCTCGGTGAGAAACGCTTCGCTTGATGCAACGAGCTTGGCTACCAATTCGCGAATCTCTTCGTCTCGTCCAGCCATATCCGTCGCTACCGCTCCCACCAAGCATCCGGGTGGACTTGATGGCGACGTCAGGGTGTCCACCGTTGCAGCCAGATACGCCTTAGTCGTTTCGATGAACGTCTTTCCGGCGAGAATCTTTTGAGCGTTGGCACCGCCAATCGTTTCGTTGTAGTGCTCGATGGCGGACAAAAAGAGAGCACGCTTGTTTTCAAAACACGCGTACAAGCTGGGCTTATTGATGCCCATAGCTTCGGTAAGATCACTCAGAGACGCACCGTCATAGCCCTTGAGCCAAAAGACACGCATGGCTGAGTCTAACGCTTCTTTGGCATCAAAGCCCAAAGGTCGCCCGCGGCCTCGTTTTGTTCCTTGTGTAGATTCCATACTGAACGTTACACAAATAACCTTCCCGCATCAACGCTTTTTCATACAGACCGGTACAAAAAGGAAGCTTTTTTCGCAGGCTCGCGAATAGCAGCACAGAGGGTGGAATTGCCTCTACACCGAAGGAGATTACGTCGGTCGTACAGTGGCGTCGGTTGCATCGACCGATGCAGACTGAGTTCGACGGTAGTTCGCGTCGGTAATCCCGACCTCTGTAGCTAAGAAGCTGTAACGCGACGCCATGTATCAACCACATCGCCGGATTGGGAGACGCAATCCCCCGCGACAGTGTCGTTCGAAAGTGGGCACGGGATTTGATCTCGCTAAGTGGTTTCAAATCAACGCCCTACAGTGCTCAAATGTGGACAGTGCTAAAACGACGTATTGCCGCATCGTGTTCGTCGATCGGCTCAGGGATCACCCGTTTGCGACGCTTCCACATTTGGCTCCGTCTTTATTTCAGTGCGTCGGCTTCCAATCAAGAGTCCCGTCCCACGCAACTTCCAGAGGAAGAATGCCGCCCCGGCGAGCATCAACCCACTGGAAAGCAGGAACATTCGCTGTGGCTGGTCGCCGTAGCTATCACGGATCAACGCGTACAAAATTCCAGACAGGGTCATGAATGCAAACGAGACGGCGTTGGCTGTCCCCAAAAACTGTCCCCGCTCGCCATCGGGCGATAGCTTTTGCAACAGAGCCTGAAGCGGAATGATGTAAAAACCCGCAAAGAATCCGGCACAGAAGATCAGCAGTGCAACGTTGCTGAGCGCGACGCGCAACAGCGGCCTGGCATCCGGCATCCATGGTTCGACGACGCCAAGCAGAAAAAAGAATGTCACAAGTCCCAACGCACCAATTGTCGTTAGCCTCGGGTCGATCCGGTCTCCCGAGATCCAACCGGCAACCGCGCAGCCAATTCCGATGGCGACGCCAAGCACTCCCATCAGCACGCTCGCTTCCGTCATGTTCGTCCCCAAAACAACCGTGTACTCGGGAACAATGAACAGGGCAATTCCGGCGAGGAAGTAAAAGTAACCCCAAGCCATCATGACCATCAATAATCGGGTCTTCGACATTTCGCGGATCGTGGCAACGTAAGTCGAAAACGGATTGACGTTGTAGTTCAAGTCCTTGTTTCCGGGATCCAGCGGCGTGATCAACTTCGCGGCGATCAACCCGAAGACCGCAATCGCCACCAAGATCACTCCGGGCAACCATCGCATCCCGTGTCCGGTGTCGGTATCCACGTACAAGTCGCTTGCGACGCCCGCCAGGATCGTGCCCGCAATCACCGCCACGTTTGTCAGCATGTTGATTGCCCCATTCGCACGGCTGAGGTGTTTTTCGGAGACGAGTTCCGGGATCATGCCGTACTTCGCCGGTCCGAAGAACGAACTCTGGCACGTCAAAGCAACGAGAGAGACCAGCGTGATCGGCAAGCTTTGAAAATAGAAGCCGAGCCCGGCGACGATCGCGATCGGAATTTCTGCGATCTTCACCCAAAAGGTCACGCGTTCTTTCGAATGCCGGTCACTGACTTGTCCCGCAAATCCGGAAAGCAACATAAACGGAATCGTAAAGCAAACGCCCACGATCCCCTGACCTCCGGTGCCGAGTTCGTTTTTCCATGCACCGTCGACGACCATGAATGTCAGCACGACCTTCAGGACGTTGTCATTCATGGCTCCAAAGAACTGCGCGATGATCAACCCCAAGAAGCCTGGATTGAAAAGTCGTTCGGAGGGGGTCTTCACGATCATGACGACAGTTCACAAAGTGGAACGAAAGAGAATGCGATGAGGACCGTCTTCGAATCCGATCTCTGACGGAGGCCGGGGTGATCGTATCAGAAGACGTGTTTCAAGTCGGTAGAGCCTGCCAAGCGAAAGTGATTACGGCGTCGCGCCCTGGCCAAGGGCTCCTATTTCTGTCACAACGCAGAAGAGATCCCTTTCAACCCCACGAACCGCTCGATGTCAAAACTTCCGATTGCGATTCATGGCGCCGCCGGTCGAATGGGCCGGCGAGTCGTCGCCCTGGCCGCGAGCGATCCCGCAGTCGAGATCGTTGCCGCCATTGAGAATGACCAACATCCTCTGCTCGGCCAGGATGCCGGTGAACTGGCGGGTGTCGAAAAGCTGGACATTCCACTGAGCAGCAAATGGCCCACCGATGCCGATGTCGTGATTGATTTTTCGTTGCCCGAGGCGATCGATCGGTGCATCGACAAGTGCGTCGCCCATGACAGCGGTTTGGTCGTCGCGACGACCGGACTGACGGATGCCCAGGTTGAACGACTACGGGATGCCAGCGAATCGATTCCGATCGTTTGGGCGCCCAGCATGTCATTGGCGGTGAATTTGTCGATGAAGCTGGCTCAGCAAATCACGCAAAAGCTGACGGACGTCCCGGGCGGTGTCGACATCGAAATCATCGAACGGCATCACCGTTTTAAAGCCGACGCACCGAGCGGAACGGCGCTTAAGTTCGGCGACTTGATCGCGGAGAAACTGGGCGACGAAACGAAACACGTTCACGGACGCGAGGGCCATACGGGAAAGCGAGGACGCGATGAAATCGGTTACCACGCGGTACGTGTCGGTGATAACCCGGGTGAACACACGATCGTCTTTGGAATGTTGGGCGAAAAGATCGAACTGAACGTCGCCGCCAGCAACCGCGACTGCTACGCGTCGGGTGCATTGGCCGCGGCAAAGTGGTTGGTGGAAAAACCGGCCGACATTTACGACATGTTCGACGTCCTCGAGATGTCATGAAATGTGACGAAGGCTATCGATGCGAAGTCTGCGGCCAAGACGTCACGTCGATTGTCGAAAGCGATCTCTACCTTCGTTTTGTGATCGGCGAGCTTGATCCGGAAACACTTCACACCAGCGCGGAACGACACATCCGCTGCAATCCGATTCTGGCTCAGTTCATTTCGGCGGATGACTTCGAACCCGTCACCGTCAGGGGCGAAATGGCCAAAGAATCGCTCGATGCGGAGTTTGTTCGCGAACGCATCAAGCTGGTGACGCGTGGATACAAGCGACTACAAGAAGTCAGCCGCTGGGACGGAGATCGTGATCTTCGAGAATATCCGCTTCCGGAAGCACGAGCGAAGTATCAGGCGTAGAGCTGGATCGCTTTGATGATGTCATCCAGCTCATTGGGAACGGCGATCGCTTTGTTGGCGTGAGACGCCTTGCTGACGCCACGACTACCGAGCGTCTGGTGAAAGACGTCTTGGTCGGTCGTGTGATACGCGACCGTCGCGGTCGGATCCTTCAGCTCGTGTCCCGTCAACACGCAGACGACACGATCGCTCGGTGCAATGACGCCTTCGCGGCGAAGAACTTTCGCGCCGGCGACACTGGCTGCCGAAGCCGGTTCGCATCCGAAACCTCCGGCGCCGACTTTCGCTTTTGCGTCCAAGATTTCTTGATCGCTCACCTGACGAACAATTCCGTCACAGAACTCCAACGCACGCAGGCACTTCTTCAAATTGACCGGGCGGTTGATTTCGATCGCGCTGGCAAGCGTATCCGCCTTGATCCCGTGACGATCCATGTGGTCGTTGTACTCGCGGATCGGATCCAGATTCACGTGACCGGCGTTCCATCGGACGCCGCGTCGTTCGTGCAACTCATAAAGCGTGTCGGCACCGGCGGCATTGATGATCGCCAGTCGTGGCACCCGATCGATTAAACCGAGTTGCTTCAGCTCCATGAAAGCCTTTCCGAAGGCGCTGCTGTTGCCGAGATTTCCTCCGGGGACCACGATCCAATCCGGGACTTCCCAGCGCAACGCTTCCAAGACTCGGAACATGATCGTCTTCTGGCCTTCCAGACGGAACGGATTGACGCTGTTGACCAAATAGATGCCAAGTTCCCTCGCCACTTCACGGACGCGCAACATGGCGTCGTCAAAGTCACCGGCGATTTGAACCGTAAGAGCGCCGTAGTCCAACGCTTGGCTGAGTTTTCCGTACGAGATCTTGCCGCTACCGATGAAGATAATGGCCTTCATGAACTGCGTCGCGCTGCAATAAAGCGCCAGCGATGCCGACGTGTTCCCGGTGCTCGCGCAGGCCGCGCGCTTCGCGCCCAGCAGCTTGGCGTGCGTGATCGCGGCACACATGCCGTTGTCCTTGAAGCTGCCGGAAGGGTTCATGCCCTCGTATTGCAGGTGAAGCTGGCCTTCGTTCATCCCGACAAACTTTGCCACCGCATCGGCTTGCTGCAGTAGTGTCTGCCCTTCGCCGACGGTGACGATTTCACTCTGCGGCACAAAAGGCAAAAGCTCGTGGAATCGCCACACGCCCGAAAAGCGAACGGGATTGGTCCGCTGACTCCACATCGCCTCGAAATCACTCAGCTTCTCAGGCACCGCGGCACGATCCCAGTCATAAGCGACATCCAGCAAGTAGCCGCACTTGGGGCAAGACGTGTAGAGCTGAGTCGTGTCAAAGGTTGCCCCGCAATCCGGGTTGATGCATCGCTGGAACGCCAGATCGGTCTGCGTCGAAACTGCGGTTGGGGCTGATTGGATCATCTTGGGAAACTTTCGGGCTGAAAGAAAAGACCGTCGTGCCTGCGGCATCTACCGATAGCATCGGTCAGCATAAATCGCCGACTCGAATTTGTCCCCTCCAATCGGGTTGATCTGGGCACGCCGAGCCTACGATTCTACCGTGTGCTCAGAATTCGTCTGACCGTTAAAATCCGCTTTCGTCCGCTAATCCGGATTGTCGGCAGGCGGACACATCCGCTTCTGCGTCGAATCAAACGCAATGGATCAACCAACAACGTCCAATCCACGCTCCTTCGACCCCGCGAAAACGCGTTCTGAGCCCGGATTTTCACTTCGGAATCGCTTTTTTCTTTTCTTCGGACTGTCAGTTTCGGGGGGAGTACTCGACCTCTGGAGCAAATACGCCGTTTTCAAATGGCGTGGCCTCCCCGGTCAGAGCGACATTTGGTGGGTCTGGGAACCGTATTTTGGAATCGAGACGGCGGTGAACATCGGTGCCGTCTTTGGACTCGGCGCCGGAAAAGGCAATTTCTTCGCGGTGACGTCTGTCATCGCGGCAATCGGCATCGTGATCTGGCTTTTCTGGTTTCGGGCGGCCGAATCACGCTGGCTGACCTTCGCCCTGGGACTCGTCGGCGGCGGCATCGTCGGCAACCTCTACGACCGGCTGGGCTTGTGGTGGCGTGAGGGCTATCCGGACGAATGGCGAAGCGGAGTCCGTGACTGGATCCTCTGGCAAGTCAACGATCAATGGCAATGGCCGAATTTCAACATCGCAGACTCGCTGCTGGTCGTCGGGGCCTGCATGTTGATCCTGCAAAGCTTGTTTCCGGCGACATTCGGCAGCCCGCTGCAAGAAACCCAACCGATGGCAGAGTCAACATCCGACGAAGGAGACACCAGCGATGAGTCCTGAGAACACCGCCCGGACAAACACCTCGGAGGGTCAATCTCCGGAACAGTGGGGAACGCTCGAAGGAGGGCGCCTCACGGAGGCGCTTGAGATTGCGATCGAGGCGGGCAGCCGAACGCTGAAGTATTTCGGTTCCGCCGGCCTGGAAGTGATTTCAAAATCGGACGATTCTCCCGTCACCGTCGCAGACCGAGAGGCCGAGTCTCGTGCGCGGGAATTGATTGAAACTCAGTTCCCAGGTGACACCGTCCAAGGCGAAGAGTTTGATGATCGGGCAGGCGATTCGCCGTACCGCTGGGTCATCGATCCGATTGATGGAACAAAGTCGTTTGTCTGCGGCGTGCCACTTTATTCGACGCTGCTGGCGATCGAGAAAAACGAGAAACCCATCGCTGGCGTCATCCTTATCCCCGCGCTCGGCGAGGTGGTCATCGCCGCAGAGGGTTTGGGCTGCTGGCACCGAAAGCGAGTGGGCGAGGATTGGATGCGTGCACGAGTTTCCTCGAAGAGCAAGATTTCTGACGCCGTTTTCCTATCCAGCCAAGTCGACTCGTTCGCCGAACGCGGGGCAGGTGAGGCTTATTTGGAGCTTGAGAAGTCTTGCTGGATCACACGCACCTGGGGCGATGGCTACGGCTACTTGTTGATCGCGACCGGCCGGGCCGAAGTCATGGTCGATCCGATTTGCAACGCCTGGGACGTCGCCGCGATCATGCCGGTCGTGCAGGAAGCCGGCGGGCGTTTCAGTGACTGGAAAGGGCACGCTACCGTTCGCGGTGGCGACGGCGTCGGGACCAACGGGACGCTCCACGAGGTCGTGCTGGACGTTCTGGGTTGCCGCTAATTCCAGGGATTTGGTAACTCGTTGGATCTGCAAAACGCCGGCTCACCTGTGCCGACGTCTGGACCCAATCGGCTGAAACCGACCGATTGAAATCCCACCAACCTCGAACTTCGAAGGAAAATGCCATGTCATGGCAAAGAATCGCGGCAGCCGCTGCAATGGCGGTCATGGCGATGGCCGTCGTCGTCACCGCTCAATCCCCACGCGTTCCGTCAGCCGTAGTCGGTGAGCCGGGCGAAGATCCCGGGCCGCAAGTCGGGGTTGCTGGTGAGTTGATGGGTTTTAGCGGTCGTTCCGCCTCGGGAAGTCAAACAATTACGTTAGTTCATGCCGGAAAATTGCAAATCGCCGTGTATCATATCGATGGGTCGGGCCAGATCCACTTGGTCAGCAGCCGCCCGATTAGCGACGACTTTTCCATCACTCTCAATCCGACCGAACCTCTACCCGGCCAAATTCGGCCCATGACATCACAGGTTCGGTGAGTCCACGACGGCGAGGATGAGTGAAGCGATCACGGATTGGACGCGGGGCACACGTGACGAGCGGTGTTGGAATTGGCGTCCCCGGAACGGTCAGCCATTGATTTTTAAACGCTTCTGTATTTACACCGCTCATGTCTTATCTGTCGCTCGACGAAGCCGCTGCGAAACTGGGAATTCCCGCCGACCGTCTCGTTGAACTTCGTAGCCAAGGCCAGATTCGCGGATTCCGCGACGGCTCCAGCTGGAAGTTCCCCGAGTCGGAGATTGATCGTCTGGCCGATGACATGGCTGCCGACGATGGCTTTGGTTCCGGGATCCTGGTCGATGATGCGGAGGTCGGCGGAGGCGGCTCCATCGGCAGCATCATCGGTGCCGAGGGCGGCGACGAAGGCGAAGGCAGCGACCTAAACATTGGTGGCGAAATCGCGGCCGAAGGTGGCAGTGATGTGAACTTGGTCACAGAACCATCGGGCACCGGAAGCGACGTCGCGTTGGTGGCATCCGATAGCGGCCCGATCGCCACGGACGACGATTCCGTCTTCGATACCGACGAAGGCGACTTGATGGAAATCGACTCGGCGGAACTCAAACTCGATGATCCTGCCATTCTACGCGACAGCAATGACTCGATCGACATCGCCATTGACCCCAAAGAAGGCAGCACCGGCCCGGTTGCGAAAGCGGAAATTCAGAAAGAGGCCGACAACCTTTCGCTCAGTGATGTCGACGTCCCGGCAGCAGGTTCCGGCGAAGACTTTCAGCTGGACTCATCACTCAGTGAAGAAGATAGCGACGAGTTGGTACTAGGCGAAGACTCGGATTCGCTGGACCTCGACTCGATCAGCGACGACCTGAAATCGAAGGCCGGCCAGAGCAGCCTGGAATTGATGGGCGAGCTGGGAGACGGCAGCACCGACAAGCCAATGAAAACGTCCTCGGCAGGCGATGTGCTCAGCGAGTTGGATCTGATCGGCTCCGAAAAGACACCGGAAGGTAGCGGGTTGATCACCGGCGATAGCGAAAACCTGTTGACGTCTTCGGGCCTCGGAAGCGGTCTCGGATCCAGCGTCGTCAAAGAGCTTGACGATGCACTCGATGAAGACGATGACTTGGTGATTGCCGACGACGATGACGAATTGATGCTTGATAGCGTCAGCGACATCTCCGTGGCGGGCGATAGCGGCATCAACTTGATGAGCCCCAGCGACAGCGGATTGTCACTCGAGAGCGAGCCACTCGATTTGGCCGGAAGCAGCCTTTCTGCACTCGATCTCGGAGCCGAACTGACGGACGGTAGCGGAATCTCCAGCGGCAAGGGTTCGGGTTCCGCAGTGGGTGGTGACGAAGAGTTTCAGCTTTCTCCATCTGGTGTCGGGTTGGATGACCCCGACAGTAGCTCGCAAGTCATTGAAGTCGAAGACAGCGAAATCGTTGGCGACGTGGTCGATTTGCAGGACGAGTTCGCGGACGACGCCGGATTCGCCGACGCGGGTTTTGCCGCCGAACCGATGGCCGCCGATGCCTTCGAAGAAGCGCCCGCGGACGCCGCCGTTGTCGATGCGATGGATGGTGGCGAGGCCATGGTCCTGGATGACGAAGCACCCGAATCACCGGTCGCCGCCGGCGCAGTCGGTTACGAAGTTCCGTTCACCCTGATGCAGTGCCTCACGCTGTTGTGCATCGTTCTGATGCTTTCGCTGTGCGGGATGTTGATGTCTGACTTGGTTCGTAACATGTGGGCTTACAGCGAAACCGCCGCTCCCGTTAGCTCGTTGACGGACTCGCTGATCAGCCTGATGGGCCTGGATTGATCGCGTCTCCAGCGGGGCAGACGGAGATAGCTCCGACCCGGGAGAACCGGCCTCACAGAGGCCAGCTACAGATGTGCGAGCAATGGCTGAGGTCTGTGACCTCGGTTTGCTAAAAGTGCCGGCCTCGAAGAGGCCGGCTACAGGTGCGCAGGCTGTGGACGATCCCTGTTTCCTCCGGAGCTGAGATGACCTTTCGCCGCAAGAAAACGGCAAAAGCAGAACGGCCATCACTCTTCTTGGCTTGCGAGCGACGATTCGACACCCTGTGACAGTTTGTTTCGGGTACGAACCAATGACCACAAACGTCTATACTTTCAGTGCACGGATCTTGCACCCCCACCGCTGAGACGGACTTCGAACCCGCCCATCTACTCCACGATTTATGTCGATTGAAAACGCAATGTCGATGCGTTCGCGCAACCGATCTACCCGGGCTGCATGGCTGTTCGCCGTGTGTCTGCTGGTGCTGTCGGGATGTGCCGAGGAGAAGGGCATCTCGGTGTACACCATCCCGAAACAGATCCCGGAGCAATTGAAGCCCGGGAAAGATCGGATGATCGTCACCATGGCGCCGCGCGGTGACCAGGTCTGGTTTTTTAAACTGACGGGGCCCGAAAAGAGCATCGCGACGGTGGAATCGGCTGTGAACGAGTTCGTTAGCCGACTGACATTTGATTCAGACGACGAACCGGTATTGGAAGAGCTGCCCGAAGGATGGAATCGGGGTCCGAAACGGCCGATGAGGTTCGCCACCATCGACATCAATACGCCAGGGAAGCAACTCGCAATGAGCGTGAGTTCGCTTTCCCTTCCTGTCGCACCGGGAGAGGATCTCGAGTCTCTCAGCGACGAAGACTGGGAGGATTACGTCAAGCAGAACGTCGATCGATGGCGTGGCCAACTGGGTTTGCAAACGGATAAAACGGAGTGGGGCGGCGGCAAGCCGGTCGAACTCGCATGGGCGAGGGGGCAGGGGATCCGGCTCGATATCGTGGGAGAACCGACATCAGGCGGAATGAGACCGATGGCTGGAATGGGTCAGATGAGCGGAATGCCGCCCATGAGTCCGATGCCGCAAATGCCATCGGCTAACGGCACAAGCGTCAGCCCGCAGCGGTCAGGTACGGTGAACCCAAAGTTGAGCGGTGATGCCCCAGACGGATGGCGGTCGTTGTCCGTCTCCCCGGGCGGCATGCGGCTGATGGCATTCGAGATGGGGCCAAAGGACGCACCCGCCCAACTCACCGTTACCGCCGTCGGTGGCTCGGTGCGCGGCAACGTTGCCCGCTGGCTCGGACAAGTCAAAGAAGGCCCAACGGACGATTCTGAAGTGGATGCGTTGATGGACTCCGCCATCAAAGTTGACGTTTCGGAGCGGTCCGGAAAACGGTTCATCATCTCGAGAGAAAGCGGGAAAATTGCGATCGACGGTACGGTCGTCCCGATTTCGGAAAGCCGAAGCGTTTTCATCAAGGTGACGGGTCCGCCCGACGTCGTAGAAGCTCAGCGTGACAAGATCGCTGCGTTCTTGAGTGCTTTATCGTTTTGACCCTGGGCTCACCGCCCATGCTCGGTTTCGATTCCTTGACCACAGTGGACTGACAGAAACATGGCTACCGTCAATCCAAGCTCCGACACGTTCGCGGATCGCGACACAGATTCTGGTGTGATCTCCGCGTCGGACGTTCTGGCCGCGCTGGGTTCTTTGAAGTTCACTGTCGCGTTGTTCGCTTTCTCGCTCGTGATTGTGCTGGTCGGCACGCTCGCCCAAGACGAAATGAACATGCAGCAGGTGAAGGAACGTTACTTCACTTGCTTCGTGGCCTGGACTTACTTCGACGACTTCTTTCCTCAAGCGTTCTTCGCGCACGCGAACCCGATCCCCGGCGTGATACCGCTTCCCGGCGGCGCGATGATCGGACTGCTTTTGATGGTCAACTTGATTGCTTCAAAGTCGACGCGATTCAAGGTTTCCGCTTCCGGCGGTCGACTCTTTGCCGGTGCGTTGTTTCTCATCCTTGGTTTTGCCGTCGCTGGATTGATTGTGATGAGCGGCCATAACAGCGATGGGCTGCAAGGTGCCCCGCCGTTTTCGTACGACGCGTTTTGGAAGGGTTTGCAAGGAATCACCTTCGCGAGTGCCGTTGGGCTGATCGCCGTTTCCGTCAACGCGAAACACAACTCGCTCCGCTGGCTCGGTTATTTCTGCGCTGCGGTTCTCGCCGGATTGGTATTTTACGTTCTGCTGTCCGGTTTTCGAATCGGCGATCCGGGCCTTCGAATCGTTTGGCAACTCGCCAAGGGACTCGGTGCGGGCGCGGTGATGCTGATTGGCTGCAACTTGATCTTTGGCCGGCAAGGCGGAAACCTCTTGCTGCATTTCGGCGTCGGTTTACTGATGGTCGGTCAATTTGCGTTCGGCGATCGACAGCTCGAGCAGCGGGTGAGTCTGATCGAAGGGAGTAGCACCAACACGCTGATCAACTTGGACGAGGTTGAGTTGTCCTTCATCGAAGACGCTGGTGATGAAGAAACCGTCACGGCGATCCCCGCAAACCGCCTGGTCGAATCTCTCAAAAACGGCGATGTCATCTCCGATGACGCTCTACCGGTCGACGTGCGTGTTCTTGATTACTTTCGCAACTCCGAAGTTGCACCGGCACCGAAAGGGGCTGTGAACCCTGCTACTAAGGGCATCGGACTCCAAAAGCTAGCTCTAGAACAGCGGGCAAGCGGCGGCACCGACAGTGAGATCAATATTGCTGCGACCTACGTGGAATTGCTTCAGAAGGACTCTGATAACAGTTTGGGCGTCTACATGGTCAGCCAAGAAGAAACTGACATGGAAGCGTTCTTTCCGGATGGAGTTTCAAGGAGCTCCTTCGACGAGATCCAAGTTGACGACAAGACCTACAAAATCGGCTTGCGATTTCATCGCGAAGTGAAACCCTATTGGGTTCATCTCGAAGACGTCCAACGCCGGAACTACAGCGGCACGGAAACTGCCCGAGACTTCAGCTCCTACATTCGCATCATCGATCCCGAGACAGGTGAGGATCGACGCGAGCGAGTTTGGATGAACAACCCACTTCGTTACCGCGGAGAAACGTTCTTCCAGAGCAACTACACGGCGCTCCCCGGCGGCAAGGAGATGACCGGGCTGCAAGTGGTTCGCAATAGCGGTTGGCTCATTCCTTACGTCGCCTGCAGCATTATGGCACTGGGCATGCTCGCGCATTTCACTGGAACGCTGAAGCGATTTGTGGGAAGGCGAGAGCGCGAGACGAAGAAAGAGCGCGAAGCGTTGGCCGATTTCGAGGGACAGAGAGCTCAATCCGGCATCATGGCCTCCGCCGCCTTTTCCATCTCGGCGTTATTGGCAATCTATGTGTTAGTTCCAAAAGCTGCAGTTCAACAGACAATCTCTCCGCAATCGCGCGAACAGGGATACGATTTCTACACGGCTGGAAAGATCCCCGCCCAATTCGGCGGGCGGATCATGCCGCTGGATGCTTTTGCTCGACAAACGCTGAAGGCGATCAGCAACCGAGAGTCTCTTCCACTCGATGACGTGCCGGAGGGAATTCGCAAGCGGGTCGATGGAAAAAAGCTGACCGCGATCCAGTGGCTGATGGAAGTGGCCTGCGACCGGAATGAACTTCGCTTCCTGCCGATGTTTCGGATCGATGCCGAAGAAGTCAGAAGCCAGTTGGAACTCGAACGTCGAAAAAGCAAACTGTATTCGCTGAGCGAACTGTTCAAGAATTGGTCTTCGGCGGACGCATTGATCAAAGTCGCACGAAAGAAGGACGAAGCGGACCTTTCGTTCAAAGAACTCAAGTTGCTGGAACTGGATCGTCGGACCCGGCAGTACATGCTGACTGCCGAAGCTTTCCAATTGCCTCGTCCACCGGCAATACCGGAAGCCGGTTTGCCGGAAGGAATCTCGGAGTCGATGTTTCAGCGGTTTGCCATCAATGAACTCCGACGGCGAATGGACTCCATTCAATCCATGCCGACAGCACGGATCGTGCCACCTACGCCGGAAGAATCAAAGTCATCAGTGGATCACCCAGAGTGGACCGCTTTTGCACCCGCATTCTTCAACGATGCTGCCAAGGGCCCACAAATCGAGGATGCGTCCAAGCTAGCCTCGGATCCGTTCAGCCGGATGATCGAGATCTATTCGGACAAGAAAGCTCGGTATGAGGATTTCAATCAAGCGGTCGATGATCAGATCGCCTTATCGGCTGGTTATCCCATCGGCGGCTTGAACAGCAAAAAGGTCGGTCTCGAACGTTGGATGATGTCAAATTCACCCAGTTTCTTTGCAAAGTTCTTCTACATCTTTGCGATGATCCTTGGACTCATCTTTTTTGCCGTTGGCGGGCACCGATTACGAAATGCTGTTTGGGGCGTTCTTTTGGCGGCCGTTGTCATTCACTCGATCGGATTGCTCTGCCGTATCTACATCACGGGCCGCGCCCCGGTGATCAACATTTATTCATCGGCCGTCTTTATCGGCTGGGCTGCGGCAATCGGCGGTTTGGTAATCGACCGCATCTACAAGCTAGGTTTTGGAAACATCTTGGCCGCAACCGCGGGAACGCTTTCACTGTTTGTTGCCAACGGTCTCAGTGCCGGTGACACGATGCCCGTGCTCCAGGCGGTTCTCGATACGCAGTTCTGGCTTTCGACCCATGTGATCAGTGTTTCGCTAGGGTACGTCGCCACGATGGTCGCCGGACTTCTGGGCATCGGATACCTGATCACGAATTGGATCGGGAAAGAGAAAACCTACGGTCGGGCCGTCTATCGGATGGTCTATGGTTCCGCCTGTTTCGGCATCCTCTTTAGCACCATTGGAACGATTCTGGGCGGCCTTTGGGCGGACGACAGTTGGGGCCGGTTCTGGGGTTGGGATCCAAAGGAAAACGGAGCGTTGCTGATTGTGATCTGGAACGCATTGATGCTGCACGCCCGCTGGGACGGGATGGTCAAGGCAAGGGGCTTTTCGATCCTTGCCATTGGTGGCAACATTGTCACCGCATGGAGCTGGTTCGGGACCAATGAGTTGGGAATCGGTCTTCACAGTTACGGCTTCACCGAAGGCGTCTTGTTCTGGTTGACGACCTTCTTCGTCAGTCAAATGGTCATGATCGCGGCGGGCTTGGCGTACTGGCGATCATCTGAGGCTTAGGTAGTGCGTCATTCACTAATCGCGTGATCAATTACTGACGTAGCGGAACCCACTCAAAAGTTTCGGTCACAATTCGTAGCGGGAACTTGCGCCGAGTTTCGGCAACCCATCAGGCCATCGATGTTTGCATCGGGTCGACAGCCGAAAGCCTGCGTGGCTTTCGCTACAAAGCCGAAAGCCTACGCAACGCCTTGGCGGCTTCCACTGCTGTTGCCCCGTCGGCCAAGGTTTCCGTATCGATGGAAGTCGTGCGAGATGGACTGTTCGACCAAGAACCTCAGACCCTCGATTTCTCCATCATCAATGACGGGCTCGTCGATCAACGAGACGAATGCTTCGCGACATGCCGCATGGATTGTGGCGGAGACCTTCGATTTTTCCGTGAGCACTCGCAGCCGATCGACCTGCTGATCAGCGATTGCCGCCGCAAGTGCCTCGTCGGATTCTTCAAGCCATTCGCACATGAGCTGCTGCTTTGTTGTGCTCGGCCAGCGCTCACAAAACAATTCAATTAGCTCAGCCGCCGGGCTTCGCTTTGCGAATGAGAACGTCGTACGAGACTGTGAGGCTATGGCAGCGAGCAGCATCACGCAGACGTCATCAAGAGACTCATCGCCCATCAGGCGAACACGCAGTTGCTTCATGGGCAAATAACGCCTCTGGTTGTCTTGCCCGACCAGATGGAAGTGGTCGTGGGTGGTTCCGAAGAGTTCTTCGGCAACCGTAGCAATGTCGACTGCGAAACGGTGAAGCCGTTGGTGGTCGAGCGAAGCCGCATGATCTGGTAGTTCCGCCAAGACCCGCTGCGCGTCGAAAACGCTCCTGCTGCCCGCGAGCGTCACTTCCGTCGTCGGCGTCTTCGATTCGAACTCCGTCTCATCATCATTCTCGATCGCTAGCAGCGGCAAGACGTAGTGCGGTCCGCCCGCCTTCGCACCGGGGCCGTAGGCGCTGCGCCCGATTCCGCCAAAGGGTTGCCGCAGCACAACGGCTCCAGTCGTTGGGCGGTTGATGTAGAGGTTGCCGGCGTGGATGGTTTCTTTCCATAGCTGTTGCTCACGATCATCCAGACTCTCCAGACCACTTGTCAGGCCGTAACCGGTCTCGCCCACACGCTGGATCGCTTCTTCGAGTGTTCCAAAACGCATCACACCCAACACCGGACCGAAGAGTTCGGTGCGATGAGTGAAGCTACCCGGGCGGACGTTCCATTTGATGCCCGGTCTCCATAACTGCGGATTGTTGCCGACGCGTTTCGGCATCAGCAGCCACTCTTCGCCGGACTCCAGTTCCATCAAACCCTGCGCGAGCTCTCCCGACGGCGGACGAATCAGCGGGCCGACGCGTGACTTCAAGTCCCACGCCGAACCCACTGGCAAACTCTCGGCCGCATCGGCCAATGACTCGCGAAACTTCGGGTCGTCGTAGAGTTCCTGGGACAACAACAGCAAGGAAGTCGCACTGCATTTTTGTCCGGAGTGGCTAAACGCGCTGTGCAGGACGTGCTTGATCGCGAGATCGCGGTCCGACAGCGAAGTCACAATTGTCGCGTTCTTCCCACCCGTCTCCGCGATCAACCGCAGGTCACTGCGCAGCCGAAGCATCTGCTGCGCCGTCTCGGTTCCGCCGGTCAAAATGACGGCTTGAACGCGAGGATCGGTGACCAGCCGCTGTCCCGCGCCGCCGCCTCGACAAGGTATCACCTGCAAAACTTCACGAGGCACACCGGCATCCCAAAAGCACTTCGCCATCTCGTAGGCGGGAAGAACGGTATCACTCGCCGGTTTCAGAATCACCGTGTTGCCGGCGGCAAGTGCCGAAACGATTCCGCCACAGGGTATGGCGAGCGGGAAATTCCATGGACTGATGACAGCGACCACGCCGCGAGGTCGCATCCGCAGGCCCGCCGACTTGGCTCGCTCGAAGTAGTCCTTCGCGGTCAAAGGATAAAACTCCGTGAAGTCGACCGCTTCACTCAGTTCAGGGTCGGCTTCGGTGACCAGCTTGCCACCATCGATCATCATCGCACCAATCAAGTCGCCACGTCGCTCGCGTAGCTTCTGTGCGGCGGATCGGAAGAACGGTTCTCGCTCTTGCCAACTGAGCTTTCGCCAACCCGTTGGGTCCGCATCGGCGAGTGCGATCGCATCCTCAACGTCCTGCACGGTCGCTTCGGTGAATCGACAAGCGGCCACACCGGGACGCGACGGATCTTCTGAAGAACGGACGTTGCGATCGCCTCCCTCGCGCTGCTGGGTGCCAACATAAAGCGGGATTTGTGTCGCGTTGTCGCCCGACCGAGGCATCCAGTTCTCAATGATCGAGCTTGCCCACTCGCTGTGATGCTCCATCGCCCAGTCGGTATCTGATTCGCCCTTGAAATCGCTCCAGTGATGCGTGGCCTCGAGCTGCTCGGGCGCGCTTCGTCGGTCCTGAGTACGACGTGGTTTCGCTGAAACCGTGTCGATGCTTTCCAGTGACTGCCGAAAGTCCTCCGCCAGACTGGTCCAAATTTCCGAGTCGGGTGTGAGACGAAACGAATGCCGCAAAAAGTTCTCCTCACCCGTGTTTTCATCGAGCCTGCGAATCAGATATCCGATCGCGTTGAGAAAGTCTTCTCGGCGGCACGCGGGCGCGTAGAGCAACATCTTCGGCGCTGGCTCGAACAAGGCTCGCCGCTGGTGGTTTGCCATACCTTCCAGCATTTCGAACTGCATCGCCTCAAGAACATTTCGCGACGGATCGGCGGCCAGCTTTGTCCGCTCACCCCACAGAAGAGCAAGCGAGATATCGAATAAGTTGTGAGACGCGACGCCGATCTGGATGATTCCCTTCGCCGCCGCGTCAATCATGGAGCGTAGCATTCGCTTGAAGTTCGCGTCCGTCTCGACTTTTCGCGTGTAGGGCGTCTGCGGATAGCCACCGAGCGAAGCTTCGACGCGCTCCATCTCCATGTTGGCACCCTTGACTAGCCGAATCGTGATCGGGACGGCTCCGCCCGCAACGCGATTCGCAGACCATTCGATCAATTGCTGTAGAACGCCGAACGAATCGGGAACATACGCCTGCAGTGCGATACCCGCTCGTGCCTGTTGCAATCCCGCGCGGTCCAAGGTCGTACAAAAAACGTCCGCCGTCAGATGCAAATCACGATACTCTTCCATATCCAAGTAAACGAACTTGGAGGAAGACTGACCGTCAGAATCAACATACTTTTCTCGCATCGCGGCACGATAAAGTAACTCCATGCGGTCGGCCACAACATCGATTGTTTGCCGACGCGCGAGCGTTGAGACTTGACTGAAGATCGTCGTAAGCTTGACGCTGATGCAAGCGATCTCTGGGATCTGTAGCGACTGCAGATAGTTCTGCAAGCGACGTTCAGCCTCGTGCTCACCGAGCAGTGCTTCGCCCAGGAAATTGACGTTCATTTGCAGCCCGCTCGTCTGCCTGGCACCCAAGTGCTCGCGCAGCGGTTGCTCTTCGGCCGGCAAGATCACGTTGGCCGTTTCCTGCCGCATCTTGTCTTTGACCAGCGGAACGGCGACACCGGGCAGATAACCACCGAAGGTTTGAAACCCACGGAGCATCGTTTGTTCGAGTGGACTAAAGAAACGGGGAATGCCCTGGACGTCCAGGATGTGCGTCAACTGGTCGGCGACCCGTGCGGGACTGTCCGTGCGAAATGCCTGGTCGGTCATTTCGACCAACGTCGCTTTGTCCCCGGGGTGCGCGATCATGCGATCGAGTTCGGCCTGCTGACGTCGCTCTTGCGGAGTTTGC
Source organism: Planctomycetota bacterium (assembly GCA_039025515.1). GTDB lineage: Bacteria > Planctomycetota > Planctomycetia > Pirellulales > Pirellulaceae > Stieleria. The sequence goes on along the minus strand of JBCCOI010000034.1, from coordinate 3,678 downwards.
AGTTCCTGTGAACGGATCAGCAATTCTCGTGCAATCGCGATGGCCGCATCGGCTTCGTTGCTCGCCGACTTTCCGGCTTCCAGCAATTCCGCGAGACCCAGTTGATTCTCTGTTCTTTGCACCGGGGCGTTCATTGGGGATGTCGACTGTTGAAGGCTAAGGTTTCCGCACGGCGCGACCATGACGCGCCGCTCGTCTACTTTTGTCGCTGCTGCATTGTCGCAACGAATCAATCGAGCAAGAGGAATACCCGCCGCAAAGCGGTTTCGGAAGCCCCATCCGATCCGCCGGAACGAGCGACATTACTCCGCGGGGACTGCGGCGGTTCAAGTAGATTAACGCTGCAAGAGCGGCTTGTCGCCCGTCGGTTTCTGCACGTTTCGGATGCGGACTTCGGGTTCGTTGTAAAAACCTGTTTCATCGCTGACACGATCGGGCAACGAAGGAAGAAAAACTTGATTCCACGCCTGCAAGACCGATCCGCGTGGCGTCAAAGCGGCGGTCACACGATCACTCTGAATCACTGCCGACGGATTCGTCCAAGCGATTGGTGCACCCCGTGAACAGATGGCGATGTCGTATCGGTCGGCGTCGTAGGATTGACAGACGCCCTTCAAACGCAAACTCTGATCCTTCATCTCAAAATGGACGTCCACCACGTTGCAGTCAACCATTTGCCGTGTGTCTTGCAGCACAGTCGCATCAACCAACAGCGACGTTTCGTCATGCAACCGGAGCAACAACAACGGATCGACCAGTGCATCCTTCGCGGTAACACCTCCGACCACGTTGACGCTACGCCCCGGCTGAATCAAACATCGTCGTAGCCGCAGCGACGCCTCGCCACTCATGCGGTAGGGTAGGTCCCTGCTCACATCACTCAGGTTCACACCTTCAAGCCGGCAACTCGCTAGATCATACGCCCAGCCATCGTCTTGCTCGGAACAGCGAACGACACCGTGGAACGAGGCCTCCGATCCCAAACGTTCCGCGAGTGGAAAGTAGTCGGCAAACGCGGAGCAGGGCAGGGCAGTGCCTTCGGTGGAAAACACCCACTCGCTTCGCGGGACCGGACCGCTCCGATCGCGAAACAAGTCCATTGTCAAACGAGTCTCCGCGCGCCGGAACTCCGCACCCAGCTTCGCCAGCAAACGAACTCCGTCAGACTCAGGCTTCACCTCGATCGATGCGTCCCCCAACGGGAGCGACCCCCGCGTTCCGACTAAGTTCACATCAAAGGCAACCACACTGATCGGCCGCAACGTGTGCTCCGGACGGCTTAGCAGTCGATCGTGAATCAGTGATGCAATTCTGCCCAAGCCGATCGCACGGACTTCTGCCTGACGAAGATCCATGCCGACGTGTTCTTCGCCTTGAAAAAAGTTGATCTTCCGGCAGCGCGCAACGACGTCGCCCGTCTCGGGATCACGTAACTCCACGTCGGAGAGCAAGTACTTTCCGGGTGCGAGTTGCGAGCATTCGCCAATCCGAAAGACGACACCCGTCTCCAAACTGAGTTGATCTTCGATCGCGGTAAGACGTCTGGACTGGTACCAAGGCGACCAACAAATCAAGATTGAAGAGAAAACCAGAAACGTCGGCACCGCGCAGCAGAAAACGAACAACAACCGAGCTACCGCCCGCTGGGTTCGTTCGTGCATCCGTGCATCCTTGTTCTTGCGACCGTTCGTCCTGGATTCTAAGTCGCACTTCCAAGCCGCCGGTAGACCGGTTCCGATGTCCCGCCTGATTGCTTCAAACTGGTTTTTGCTTGCATTGGTCGTTTGCTACGCGGGCGGTCATTTCGCCGCCGATCGGTTGCGACCCGTTGTCGAACAAGCTTGGCTTCGCTCCTGCGTCCTCGTGGCGGTCATGTGGGCGATGGGAGTGACGTTGAACGCGAGCCAGATCGTCAAGAGCGTGCAAAAACCAACCGCGTCATTGCTAGCAATTGGCTGCAATCTTTTCTTGGTCCCTGTCTGCTGTGCGATCAGCATGGGCTGGCTGTCAGCCTCGATCGGTGGATCGCTGGGCCGAGAACTCGCCGGCGGATTGTTCGTCGCCGGATTGGTGCCATGCACCTTAGCTTCGGCTTCGGTCTGGACGCGTAAGGCCGGTGGCGACGACTCGGTTTCGATGATTTGCACGGTGGTCACGAACGTCGGCTGCCTGCTCGTCGTTCCTGTCGGCATCCACCTCGTTCTCGCGATGCAGACGAAACTCTCGCCCGTCGCCCAGATGGAAAAGCTGGCTTGGTTCGTCGTCTTGCCACTGGTGATCGCGCAGCTGATGCGTCGCTTCGGAGCCGGGCCATGGGCGGATCGGAATAAGTCCGCGCTCTCGAAACTCGCGCAGATCGGAATCCTGGCAATGGTGGTCTTCGGGGCCGTCGCCGGTCAGTCCATCGCGGCGAATGGCTCAGTGGAATCGACTGGAGCCGAGTCGGGGCAGGGTAGGGGAGTCGGCTGGTGGCCGATTCTTGCCGTGATCATCGCTGCGAGCGGTGTTCATCTGTTCGTGTTCGCTGCCGGATGGATGCTCGCCAGAGCATTGAAACGTCCGAGGGAAGAACAAATCGCGGTGGGGATCGCGGGAAGTCAGAAAACGTTAATGGTCGGGCTTCAAATCGCGATCGACTGCGGCGTCAGCGTTCTCCCGATGATGATCTATCACGCGGGGCAACTGATCATCGACACCTTCATCGTCAATCGCTGGAAGAGATTGGTACCCGAACCTCGTGAGAACATTCAAGAGTTGAAGGACAATCAATCGGTATCGGCCTGACTTCCTGCCGTGATGACATCGATTCGAGCTTCCAGATCGTACACCGACCCCTCCGGCAATTGCTCCGGTTCGAACTCATTCTTCTGTGAGCCGTTCGCGTCGTAAAAGTAAACGTCGCCATCCCCAACGACGCTAGCGGTGGACTTCTCCACGATGATCGCCGTCGATTCATCGATACCAATCCCAAGCACCTGCGGAAACTTCTCAACCAGCGATCTTAAGTCCGGCTGGCGGCCGCGTTGGCTGAAGTGCTGGTCGATTGCCACGCCTCGCAAGAACCCGAGTCCGCCCCTCCAGTAACCCGGAGCAAGAATCTCGGTGTTTTCGATTGGAGTCGCCCGCGCGAGGAAGTCTGCCTGAATCGATGCGCCTGCGGAGGAACCTCCGATCACGCCTCCACGTCGCAAAACATCATGCATCAAGTCTTGTGTCTTCGTGCCGTAATAAGAGTCTGCAAAGTTCCACTGTCGTCCCCCTCCGAACCAAACGCCTGTCGCGTCTTTCAGCAGTTCGTGAAAGTCAGCGTCCGAGTTTGCCACATTGCGATCTTTGGTGTGCAACAAACGGACGTCCTCGACCCCCATCGCCTTCCACTGACGAAGCGTGTATTGGCGTGGCGAGACTCGGTCTTGTTCGGTGCACGGAACGTAAACGAGCTTTGCCTTTTCTGCTCCTCCAGCCAAATCAACAAACCGCCGCATCAATCCTCTCGGCATGCCGCCGCCACCAACGATCACGAGTGATCCGGACTGTACGCAGGGAACGATCTTTTGCGGGGCAGGGAAGGGTGGTAGCTTCAAATCGTACGCACGACGTCGCCACTGAGTGAGATCGGCGAGAAATTCGTTCGCTGATCTTGGCCGACGCTCCATCGCCCGTTCGGGGTCTCGGTAC
>JBCCOI010000033.1:0-27258 GCA_039025515.1 Planctomycetota bacterium | reverse complement strand
TCGAGGTGAACGTTTCTTTTTTGCCATGTGTCATCCAGAGAATGCCGGGATGCCAAAGAGGACGAAGGTCAGCCAGGAGAGACGAATTCACGTCGCCAGCGGCATACCTTTAGACCGGCATGAGAGAGATTCCGCAGCGGTTACAAATGAAAGGCCGCTCTCCACGAAACTGCGGGTTTTCGTGTGTGGCCATGCCATGAAAGTGCAATTCCAAGTGATCGCGGCCGTGCCGCGTCATACAGGGTACGTTGATCGGAAAACCGACGTCTCTAGGCCGATTTCGAATGAGACCAAGTAAATTGCTCGCGTCAGGCGAACAAAAACAAGTTGCCCGTTCCAAAAACAACCCAGGGGGCGGCCGATTTGCCGTGACCAGTTGGCCCCAATGGAGCCGACAGAGAATGGATGAAAGTGATCTCGGTAACGAGACGACACCCTCGCGTAAGGGTGATGTGCGTTCGACGCTGCGTTCGTTCGCTAACAGCTTCCGTGGCGGACGATGTCTAATCCGCACCACACCCGAATGACCCACGAAATATAGCCGCCGCGTACCCGATGTCAAGTCGGGTGCTAGCAGTGCTGTTCACTACGGGGATTGGGGGGTGTAGTTTGACAGACGGTTTGGGTCGGGTTATCGTCGCCAGACGCATGGCTTCTACGACCGGCACAAAGCTCCTCCTTCGCCGTGTTTAGCCCCCTTTTCCTTGCATCTCGAGACGTCCGCCGATGCCGCTTTCTTCTTCAAAGCGCTGTTCGCTTTTTTCGCCCCGGGTCGGTGCTCGTGATCGGTCGCGTGCTCGAAAGCTGTACGAGCGGCGGCGCGGCGTGTTGCTGCAAAGCTTGGAGCAACGCTTGTTGTTGGCCGCCGACTTTGAAGATCTCGCGTTTCTCCGGTCGCTTCCGTCCGCAGCAGAAGCTGAGTTCGGTGCAGTTGTATTGAATGAGTCCGGCAAAGAGGTCTGCCAGGCCTTCCATGGCCGCGGGCTGACGAGCGAGTCTGATTCTTTCACTACTTTCTCGTCCGATTCATCAGACGGAGAAGGCGAAGGCCCCGAATCGTCTGCTTCGGTGGATCTGACATCAGTCATTATTCAGCAGCCCGGTCCGCTCGCACCCGGCTTTGCCTTCAGCTCTGAAGTTACGTTTGAGAATGTGGGGAGCGAGACCGCTGCCGGTGCGACGTTGGCCGCTACATTCGACAGCCGACTAACGAATGTGATGTATGAGCGTGACGTCATCCGTGCTCAGCCCGCCGTCATTGACGTGACTTCACTGACGGCCGGCGTGGGCACCTCATTTCAAGGCGATGCGACGACGTCATCGGGTTTGGCGGTTGATGGGTCAGGAGATTTTAATAACGACAACATCGACGACTTCCTGGTCGGGGATCCGTTCAGCAATCAAGTTTTCGTGGTGTTTGGCGATGGGAGTGGTTTCCCGGCTCCGATCGATCCGTCCGCGCTGAATGGAACGAACGGTTTCGCTATTTCGGGACCGACATCTTTTGGTACGACCGTTGCCAATGCAGGTGATATCAGCGGAGATGGCATCGATGACATCGTCGTGGGTGCATCGACCGCCACGCCCGCTGTTGGTATCGAGGACGGTGGGCAAGTCTTTGTCATCTTCGGGAGCGGAACCGCGTTCTCGGCGACGCTGGATGCAACCTCCCTTTCGTCTGGCGAAGGTTTCGTCATTGATGGGATCGCCGCAGGTGATGGACTCGGTAATTCGGTGTCCGGCGCGGGCGACGTCAACGGCGACGGAACGGAAGACCTCATCGTTGGAGCTTCGCAAGTCGAGAATGCTCCCGACCCTGACGTCCGTCGAAACGTTTCTGGTTCGGCCTATGTCATCTTTGGATCGAACTCGTTTGGAACGTCCGTCGATTTGACTTCACTCAATGGAACGACCGGTTTTGAAATCAAGTCGCTCATCGACGGGGATGAGTTGGGAACCGCAGTCGCATCAGCTGGTGACGTCAACAACGACGGCGTGGACGACGTGATCGTCTCCGCGACCGAGACGGGATTGGTCGGAGACCAAGGAGGTGAAGTCTACGTGGTTTATGGACAGACGACGGCGTTCTCCGCAGAGCTCGATGTTTCGGCGATCGACGGAACAAACGGATCGCTGATCAATGCCTCTCGAAATGGACACAACTTGGGCGTCACCGTCGCCGGCTTGGGCGACGTTAATGGTGACAACATTGACGATATTGCTTTCTCCGAACGAGCAAATGGCTCGGCCGCCGCTAAGACTTACGTGGTATTCGGCAACGGGAGTGGACTGGGGGCCAGCTTCGATCTCAGCACACTCGACGGAAGCAACGGTTTCGAGATTGACGCGCCAGCTGCGGGGCATCCAAGTGAAATGGCCGTTGCCGGCGCCGGCGATGTCAATGGCGACGGCGTTCAGGATTTGATCATCGGCATGATTCCGGATGTCACTTTTGAAGGCGGAGGATTTGTGGTCTTCGGAAGTTCGGCAGGCTTCGGTGCAACGCTGGGTCTCTCCGCGCTGACGGGGGCCAATGGCTTCCAAATTCGGGGAACCTCAACGAGCGGGCTCGGCTTCAGCGTTGCGAGTGCCGGCGATGTCAATGCGGACGGGTTCGACGATGTGATCGTTGGTGATCCCTTTGCGTTCATTGATGCGGAACTGGCCGGCGAGTCATTCGTCATCTTCGGTCGTGGGACAACGACAACATCAGGAACTGGTGCGATCGGTGACGTTTTGGACTTGGCTCCAGGGGATCGAGTCGTCTACCGAGTCACCGCGACGATTGCGAACGATGCAATGACGTCTACAACCGTCAATGCGTCTGCCACGGTCGCCAGCGGAGACACCGATACGAACCCCGGCAATAACGACGCCGCAGCCACCACAACGATCATTCAGGCACCTGCCGTCGAGTCCTTCCAGGTCAATGATGGAACCGGAAGCCGATCGCAGATTACGTCGGTCGTCGTCACGTTCGAAGAGCTCGTCGACCACAATTCGCTCACCAACGCGTTTGTCGTAGAGCAGATCGATGCCGGAGGCGTTCAGGTCGGGACCGTGAATGTCTCCCCCGTTGATGTTGCCGGTAAAACCGTTGTGACCCTCACGTTCTCCGGAGCGGGTACCGTGGATCGTCTGGGTACCGGACTGCTGGGGGATTCGCTGGCCGATGGAAACTATCTTCTCACGGTCTTGGCCTCGGAAGTTGAGAGGTTAGGCGTCCCGATGGCCGCGGATGCCACCCTTGGTGGACAAGTGTTTGGCGATCCGAACAATGACGACTTTTTCCGACTTTATGGTGACAATGATGGCGACGGAGACGTCGACTTCGATGACCTTAACGTAGGGTTCATCCCCGCCTTCAATGCTGTCGATGGAGACGGCAATTTTAATCCAGGGCTGGATTTTGATGGTGATGGCGATCTTGACTTTGACGACCTGAACAACGGTTTCGTACCGAGCTTCAACAACGTGCGGCTTTAAGATCCGCAATTCGCAACAACGTGATTCAACAATCGAAACTCAGCGACACGCAATCGATCTCATGAGAAACTTCAACAAGTTCGTCCTCGCGTCCGTCATCGCTGTTTGCAGCGTGTCGACGTCCAAAGCGGAACTGGTCTATGATGTTTTTCTTCGAGTTGACGGAACCGATCTACTCGATGAGGCATTGAGGGTTGATGCCGGGCAACGATTTACAGCTCAGGCTGTGTTCCGGGAAACCGCGACGCAGGGCTCGACGGCGATCCTCTCGACGCGTCCGCTTGGGGCAGTTGGGCTCTCGCTTTCAACAGTCGGTGCAGATGGATTTTTTGAGAATCCCGACGCCGACGACATATTCATCATTCCCGGAGCTGGCGACATTGGCGGTGCTGCATTTGGCGGCGGTCTCAACGCAACCGAGGTTCGTGACGGTGTCTTTGAAGTTGTCTTCGGCACGGTTGATTTGATCGCGCCGACCTCTTCGTCGACGACATTCTTGCTGGCTGATGCCCAGCCCGAGGATTCTCGCAGCAATTGGGGTGCTTCCGGTAGTGGTCCGCAAATCATGGATCGAGACATTCGATTCCGGGATACGACGCTCACGGCCATTCCCGAACCGACCAGTTTGGCGTTCCTGGCTGCAATGGGCGGCGTCTTGGCGTTGCGTCGCCGCCGACGGATTTAGGAACTGCTGTTCAGGCGGTTCTGCTAGTCGACGTCTTCGTATTCCTCGTCGTCTTCTTCGCCATATTCTTCGTACGAAGACTCGGCTGCTTCCGCTTCACTCCAGGACTCATCGCTCTCAGGCGGATCGAGTCCTTGCATCTCGTGCCACTTCTCCATCGTTAATAGCACTTCTCTCGCCTTGCTGCCGTTGTATTGGCCGACAACACCATCGTCGGCCATAAAGTCAATCAGCTTTGCGGCGCGGCCGTAACCAATACCAAGGTGGCGTTGAAGCAAGGAGCAAGACCCGCGACCTTCTCTGATCACAACTTCGACGGCACTGGGGTAGATGTCGGGACGGTCTTCGCTGAGTGGGCCGCCACCGCCTTCCTCTTCGTCTTCCACCTTCAAGTTCATCAGCTCGCCGACGAAGTTCTGCTCGCCCATACTGCAGTGGGCGCAGATCGAATCGATCTCTTCGTCGGCCAAGAAGGTCCCTTGACCGCGGATCAACGTGCTGGTTCCAGGCCAGAGGAACAGCATGTCACCATTACCGAGCAACTTGTCGGCACCGTTCTCATCCAAGACGACGCGGCTATCGGTCTTGCTGGCCACCTGGAAACTGAGTCTGGCCGGCAGATTGCTTTTAATCAGACCGGTGATGACATCAACCGTCGGTTTCTGTGTTGCCAAGATCAAGTGGATCCCAACCGCGCGGCTCTTCTGAGCCAAACGGATGATGTGTTGTTCGACATCTTTGCCGGCCGTCATCATCAAGTCAGCCATTTCGTCGGCGACGATCACGATGAAAGGCAGCTTATCCGGAACGGAACCATCATCGTCCTCCGGTGAAATCTCAAGTCTCCTTAGAATCTCATCTCGCCCGAGATCGTTGAAGCTGTTGATGTGGCGAACGCCGACGTTGGCAAGCAGCGAGTAACGCTCCTCCATTTTCTCGACGGCCCAAGCCAGGATGGCTTCGGCTTTGCGCATGTCGGTGATCACCGGGTGCATGAGATGCGGCAGTTTTCCGTAGCCGCTCAGCTCGACCATCTTTGGATCGATCATCAGCATCCGCACTTCGTCGGGACGACAGGTCATGAGGACCGATGTGATGATCGCGTTGAGGCAAACACTCTTTCCGGTACCCGTTCGGCCCGCGATCAAGAGGTGGGGCATCTTCGCGAGATCGACAACCATGGGGTTGCCGGAGACATCCTTCCCGAGAAACACCGGGATGTTCATCTTGAGCGATCCGGTATCCGACTCCTCCATGACGTCACGCAAACGCACGGCTTGACGCTTCTCGTTCGGAACTTCAATCCCAACCGTGTTCTTGCCGGGAATCGGTGCAACGATGCGCACGCTGGGAACGCGCAGCGCAATGGCCAAGTCTTCCGAAAGTCCAGTGATCTTACTCAAACGCAATCCGGCTTCGAGTTCGATTTCATACTGAGCGATGACGGGGCCGGTTTCAATCTCGACGACGCGAATATTGAATCCGAAGTCCGAGAAGGTGGCTTCCAAGACCTTTGCCTTGCGCCGGACTTCGGAAAGCTGCTCTTCGTAGTCAATGTCATCGCTGGATTCGAGTAGTTCGATGGGCGGTAACTGGTAGTCCTCTGAACCGGCCGGCGCCTCCTCCACCATGTCTTCGTAGAGTTGCTCGATTTCGTCGTCATCGCCGCGATGCCGTTTCGGCATCTTGATGCGGGGCCCGGGTACGTCATGTGCCTGATCGGATCGAAGCGAGACGGTTTCATCATCGATCTCGGCTTCTCGGTGAACCGAGGTTTCCTCTTCGTCCTCGGATTCGTCTTCCTCGTACTCTTCGTAAGCTTCGCCGTCGACGTCGGACTCATCCGTTGAGTCCTCAGATTCCGCAGCAAAGGGTAGACGTTTCTTCACGGATCGGAACTTGATCCGTGGTTCCGGCGAAGAACCCTCCTCTTCATCTGTCGAAGAATCGTCTCCGACCTCGGCAGAATCTGCAGTCACAGCTTCCGGGTCTGGCGTGGCATCATCGCCCAAGAAAGGCTGCGCGATTTCGTCGAAGGGTTTTCGACGCTTGCGGATCATCGGTCCAACGACGGTCGCCTCTGCGACTCGGCGAGACACTTTGGCACTCTGGGTCACCACGCGTTGTCCGGCATACCAGATTGCGTAGTCCGTCGTCAGCAACGTCCCGATGGCCAATGTCGTCAGCGTCAGGATCCAAGCACCGAGAAGGTTGAAGTGATCCAGCAACCACGTCGAGGCCATCGATCCCAGCAGTCCGCCGGCACCGTGGACAGAGAATCCCCAATCTCCGCCAGATTCGATTGGGAGCAGCGCAGCGGCGGTGGTCAGGCCAAGCAGGATGATGGTCGCCCCCAGTGATCGCAACACCGGAGCTCGAATCGAGGCGCCGCCGAGGGCCACGACGGCGATGATTGCGGTCACCACGATCAAGAAGCATGCACCGACCCCGATCGAATTCATCAAAGCGGATGAGAGCAATGCACCCCAATATCCGAAGGCGTTGCTAATCTCACTCGCCTGTGGGTGCACCAAAGTGTCCGGAACGTGGATTTCGCTGATCGGCCAGATCGGTTCGTCGATCGGATCCGCCGGATTTCGAGTCAGCAGCGAAACCGCCATCGCGACCGCCAGCAGTATCAGAATGATGGCCCCGACGACTCTCGCTAGCTCAGGCGAATCGGCGGGCTGGCTCGACACAGCGGACATGCCTTTTCCCTACAGCACGGCAGATTTCGATCGGTGGCGCAGCAATGTGCGCTGTCGTGAGTCATCGGCGAGTCACCACGCGAATCGTGAATGTGACATCTTGAATCGTGACAACCGGCAGCCTCTCTTGCTGACACGCCGCACCGTCAAAGTTTGCCTGACGTGAAAAGATTCGCCAATGAGTTCAGTGCTTGCGAGAGACGCACTTGTTGCTGAACTTCTTTGGTGTCTGACTAGCCGAAGCTCAACGATCGGTAAAGCTTGCGTGTGGTCGTTGGGATGGCGGCTGAAAACCGCATCGGAGGCATTGAGCGAACGCAGTCTGATTCCAAAGGAGTTCTAGCGGATGTTTCTTTCGACCGACGTCTTGCACACGGTGATCGGGTTGCTCTTTACGTTTGTCTGGCTGTTCGTCGGGCAGATCTTGGTCGCCGGCCGCTAGTCAAAGTGAGAACTTAGGATCGCGTCGCACGGCCATAGCTTCGGTTGTTCCCGAAAAACCTGGGCCATCGCCGGCTATCGCCGGCTATCGCCCAACGGCTCAGGTAGGAAGAACCCCAAGCTCAAGAGTTGACGAAGCAATCTCCTTACGCGATACGTCTGAAGCGAGATCAGTTTTTAGCGTCGCCAAAGAGAAACCCGACTCGTCGGAGAACGAGTCGGGCTCTTCGAAGTTGAAAAACGGTTCCGTCTTAAGCGGGGACCGAAGCGCTCTTCACGGTCGCGATGATTGCACTGGCGACCATGTAAGGATCTGCGTTGGAGGCCGGACGTCGATCTTCCAGCCAGCCTTTCCAACCATTCTCAACCGTTCCGATCGGAATCCGAATGGAGGCACCTCGGTCGGAAACGCCGTAGCTGAACTTATCGATCGACTGAGTCTCGTGCAGACCCGTCAAACGCTGGTCGTTGTCAGCACCGTAGACGTCGATGTGTTCCTTGATACGCGGCTCGAACGCTTGGCAGATCGCCTCATAGGCTTCTTTGCTTCCGCAGGTTCGCAAGGTTTCATTCGAGAAGTTGGCGTGCATCCCGCTGCCGTTCCAGTCACCTTTGACCGGTTTGCAGTGGTAGTTGATTCCGATGCCGTGAGCTTCACCCGTTCGATCAAGCAAGTAGCGTGCGAGCCAAACTTGGTCGCCGGCGTCTTTCGCGCCTTTGGCAAAGACTTGGAATTCCCACTGGCCCATCATCACTTCTGCGTTGATGCCTTCGACGTTCAAGCCGGCTTGTAGGCAGAGTTCCAAGTGCTCTTCGATGATGTCACGTCCGACGGCTTCTCCGCTACCGACGCTGCAGTAGTACGGACCTTGAGGGCCTGGGTAGCCTTCGGCCGGGAATCCCAACGGCTTATCGGTTTCCGGATTCCAGAGCGTGTATTCTTGCTCGAACCCGAACCAGAAGTCGTTGTCATCGTCGTCGATGGTCGCACGTCCGTTGGTCTTGTGCGGCGTACCGTCCGCGTTGAGGACTTCGCACATCACGAGGAAGCCGGTTCCCAGACGTCCGGGATCGGGAATGACCTTCACCGGCTTGAGCAAGCAATCGGACGAACCGCCGGGAGCCTGCTCGGTGGACGATCCATCGAATGACCACATCGGAGCGTCTTCGACGTTCCCGCTGAAGTCATCAACGATCTTTGTCTTGCTGCGGAGACTTTGAGTTGGCTGGTAACCGTCCAGCCAGATGTACTCCAACTTGCATTTGGTCATGGATGAGATTCTCCCTGGGTGAATCAAACGAGTGGACCAATGGAGAGTCAGACGCCCAGACACCAAGCGGTCTAGAGGACTACGTCACGCTCTCCGTCAAACATTCGCGTGCCTACCTAACGCTTCCGAGGAGGGCGAATCGCCCTTTCCGCCCAGCCGCAAGCGTTTTCCCGCTTCTGAGCACTTCATCCTTCTACCACGAAAGTCCCATTTCGTCACCCCGTCGGACTTGCCGCCCGACTAGAAGCGGCCGCGCGACTCGTCGACGCCAGTTTTGAGCCTACAATATCCGACGAAGGTTCTGAAAACTGTTCCACCACCAATCCGCATGATGAATTTCGTTCAAAGAAGCGGTCGTCCCGCCGTGCTGGCCTGGGTTTTGACAATCGTTTTCCTCGCGACGGGTACAACTCGAGCCGACTCTGATTCGGAGCCGGGGGAACCCGCCGAGGCGATGGAAGTTCGAAAGCTCGAACTGCCGAAGCGCTCCGCGGTCATCATTCCGCTACGCGAAGCGATCAGTCCGCTCAGCGGAGCATTATTGAAGCGGAAGTTCCAGGAAGCGGTCGATTCCGACGTGGACGTCATCATTTTGGATATCGAGAGCCCGGGAGGCTACACCTACGTCACCTTCGAACTGATGGACTTAATCCTCGAAGCGAAGGACGTCGAAACGGTCGCCTACATTGAGAGGGACGCAATCAGTGGCGCTGCATTGATCTCTCTTGCTTGCGACAAAATTGTCATGCGTCCGGGCGCCAGGATGGGTGACGCGGGCGAGATCGTGATGGGTGCCGATGGTGCGTATCGCTACACCGAAGCGAAGAGCCGTAGCGTATTGGCCGAAAAGGTGCGCGTGGCGGCGAAGGCTACGGGGCGCCCGGTTTCGCTCGCCGAGAAAATGACAAACAAAGACATGGTTGTTTATCGTGCCGTTCACAAGACCGATGGCACCGTGCGTTACTTCAGTGATCGCGATTTCGAATCGATGGACGACGCCGACGACTGGGAGAAAGGCAAGCCCGTTCGCGAAGCTGGCGAAGAGATGTTCTTCACCGTCAATGGAGATCGCGCGGTTGAGCTTGGCATGGCGAACAAGACCGTCGAGAATCGAGACGAGCTGGCCGATTACCTGAACGTAAAAACGCCCATTCCCGAAAAAGAACGCACGGCGGTAGACACCGCGATTCTCATTCTCAATTCGGGCTTCGTCACGTTCCTTTTGCTTTTGATTGGGCTCGTTGCCTTGGTGATTGAGCTGAGTGCCCCGGGCGTTGGAATCGGTGGCCTCACATCCGTCCTCTGCTTCGGGCTTTTCTTCTGGAGTCGATTCCTGGGCGGCACTGCGGGCTGGTTGGAAGTGACGCTGTTTGTTCTGGGGATCATCTTTATCGGAATGGAGATCTTCGTCATTCCAGGATTGGGCGTTGCAGGTGTCGGCGGGTTCGCTTTGATGGTGACTTCTTTGGTGATGGCGAGTCGACGCTTCTTAGTGCCAGGCAGTTCCGAGGAGCTCGCCAGTTTGGGCTGGGACGTGCTTACCGTTCTCGGTGCGTTTGTCGGCTTCATCATCGCACTCGGAATCGTTGCGAATTACATCGGAGAAGTCCCCGGGCTGGGTCGACTCACATTGAAGCCACAGCTCGCGGTTGATGCCGGAATCGCAGATGTGACGGAAACCCCCGAAGCCGCAGAAGCTCTTATGCCGGGTTGGCAGAAGGTCAACGTAGGCGACATCGGGACTGCCGCAGGTCCGTTGCGACCGGGCGGAAAGATGTCGATCGAAGACTTTACGGTAGACGTTGTCACCGAAGGCGATTTCGTTGACCACGGAGACGAGGTGAAAGTGGTCGCAAAGCAGGGAACCCGAGTGGTCGTCCGCCCGGTTGCGTAGCGGCGTTTCCAAATCACAATCGGCAGGCCACGTGGAGTTTCCAGGTCCGAGCCCTCGCAAACGACCTTCGCGAACAAACGGCTTGAGTTGGCTCATCCACCAGGCGAGATGCTGTTGTGCCAACCGCTAATTTGTGGCGTTGATTTCCACTTGCAGTGGCAACTTGTTAAGCTAGGGGCCGCAGGGAATTCCCTTCTCCACTTTTCTTTTGCCGTTTCCTTTGCGACCCGTTTGGGTTGCTTCGGCACGCTCTTTTCTAGCTTATTCGGTCGATATGATTGCACGCCCACTTCAAACTCAGTCCCGAAAACCGCCTAGAAGACGTCTGAGGAGCCAAATGCTCGAATCCAGGCATTTGCTGGCGGCAGGTCTAGGAGCGTCCACCGACCTCACGCTCGTGGAATTTGAAAACGACTCACGCCTTGCCGATTTCTTCCATGGTCCGTTAAGACCGGGTGCGAGCGTACCACTGATCCAGGGTATCTCTTCGCTCGCGGAGCAGGACGTTGAGGACCCGATCGGTGCACCGAGTGCCGACAATGATCAAGGTGACGGTGGCGGCCCGATCGGGGCGCCTCCATTTTCCCTGGATCAAACATTTAAGTTGCATAGTCGTCCGGATTCAAACTTTACGATCTATCTGGACTTCGATGGCCACGTGAGTGTGGGAACAAGTTGGAACTTTTTTTACGGATTTGACGAGATTGTCCATCCGAACTATTGGGGCGGCACGGATTCGAATTTCTCTGATGCTCGGCTCGAGCTCATCCAAGAGATCTGGCAAGTTGTCGCGGAAGACTTCGCTCCTTTCGATGTCAATGTAACGACCGAAGAGCCGGCGGATCTTGAAGACTTGAGGAAGGTAAACTCCGAAGACACTCGTTGGGGAGCTCGTGTGTTGATGACGAGGGATACCTTTGCCAATTGCGGTTGCGGCGGACACGCGTTCCTGGGCGCCTTCGACGACCGTACCGATGAAGCTGCAATCGTGTACAACGGCGGGTTGAATGCGGGCAGCGAAACGGTCAGCCATGAGGTTGGCCACCAGTTGGGACTACGTCACGATGGTAATGGCGGTAACACTTACTATCGCGGGCACGGCAACGGCACGACCGGATGGGGGCCGATCATGGGCGCTCCATTTAGCAAGCTCACAACCCACTGGAACGATGGCGACTACTTCACCGCCAACGAAGATGAAGACGACTTGGCACTGATCACGCGAGCGGTCAACTTCCCATACCTCGAAGATGACTTCCCCAATGATCGTTCCAGCGCTGTTCCACTTGAGGAAATTGAAACGACGGGTGTAGAAGCCTTTGGGATTATCGAACGCAATACCGATGTGGATTGGTTCAAGTTTACGACCGGTGCGGGTAACGTTTCCTTTAACTTTGACGTCTTGGGCTATAAGCCGAACCTGGATGTTTGGGCGGGTCTATTTGATAGCTCAGGAACTTTCATTGCCGAGGCAAATCCACAAGACGCGCTTGATGCTTCGCTGACGGACGTCGCACTCGACGCGGGCACTTATTATTTGAAGATTGACGGGGTGGCTCGCAACGGTAGCTACGATCCTGTTGCCGATGATTATGTGGAACCGACTCCCGCTCCCTATACGGTGACCAATCCTCAGGGATATAGCGACTACGGCAGTATCGGACAGTACCGAATCTCCGGTACGATCGTCGATCCTGGTGGGCCCAACTTATCGATCGCGGCGGTCAATCCCGAGGTAGGGGAAGGAGGAACAGCCG
Organism: Planctomycetota bacterium; assembly: GCA_039025515.1. Taxonomy (GTDB): domain Bacteria; phylum Planctomycetota; class Planctomycetia; order Pirellulales; family Pirellulaceae; genus Stieleria. The sequence continues at coordinate 15,016 of JBCCOI010000033.1, read as the reverse complement.
AATTCACTTTTTCCACAAGCGATAACTCATCAGCCACCGTCACGGTGGCAATTCGTCCCGCCCGGCAAGCGGCTCCAGGACTGCCCGCACCCCATCCGGCGGAGCCCGAGGACTTCACCATCTCGGTGACTCAACAGGTCACAATTACCAATGGGTCCGGTACCCTTTCGGTACCGATCACTGCGGACAGTGAGGTCGAATTTGATGAAGTGTTCGAAGTTGTGATTGTCGACTCTGCCGGCTATCAAGTTTCCAACCGTACCGCAGAAACGAAGATCCTGGAATCGCTAACGGCTTACCGCATCGTCGAAGCCGGGCCGAATTCCGCGAAAGGACTCGAAGGTGACGTGGGCGTCGGAAGCGTGCATCAGTTTACGATCATGCGTGACGGTAACCGAGACAGCGGGCATACCGTCTCTTGGTCACGGTCGATCGGCGGCGGAGCCAACAATGCCGACTTCGTGGGTTCTACATTCGGAGCGGTGTCGTTCGTTGCCGGCGAACTGGAGAAAACGATTGATATCGAGATCGCCGGTGACCGCGAGGTCGAAGGGGACGAGACGTATGGCATCGAAGTCATCGCGGCGTTTGGTCAAGACTACTTGATTTCCGCTCCCAACGGTCCGGCAATTGGAACGATCGTTGGTGACGAGTCAACGATTAGCATCGATGGTGATGTGGTACTTGAAGAAGCGGACAGTGGGGTCACCGTGCAAACGATTTCAGTCACGCGGGGTGGATTTACCGAGAAAGCAACGTCGGTTGACTGGACGTTGATGCCCTTCGGCGAAACGCCTGTTTCGGCAGCCGATTTTGAAAATGGGTTGCCGTCTGGCACGATCACCTTCGATGCCGATGTAACGATGGTCGATTTAGAACTTCGAGTGCAGGGTGACACCGAGATTGAAGGCAACGAATCCTTCGTCATCACGTTTTCGAACCACTCCGGTGGTCCTCTGCCGCCTAACAAGGTGGGGATTGTCGAAGATGACGACACCGCGTCGCCGGAGATAAGCGTGACAGGCTTGGGCGGAAACTCGATCGTTAACGGCGACACGACACCATCGGAAGAGGATGGAACGCTGTATCCACTGGCGAAAGTGGTCGACATGACGATCGAGCGAAGCTTCCAGATCGCCAACACCGGAACACTGCCCCTTGTCTTAAGTGATTTCCAAGTCGAAGGAACGCATGCGGACGACTTCATCATCGGATACGGTGGCGATGGGACGCTCGCTCCTGGTGAGTCAGGGCAATTCACATTAACGTTTGATCCTTCCGCGCCTAACGTGCGAAATGCCACCGTGGTGATCGAGAACAATGATCCAGATCAAGGGGATTTCACATTCGCCATTCAAGGCTCCGCAACCAGCTTGGAAGTTGAGCAGATTGAAATTGCGAATTCAACTGGTACGTCCCGTAGTCAACTTCCGTCCATCAAGCTGACGTTCAATGAATTGGTGGAACATAGGTCGCTGGTGGAAGGGTTCAGTGTCTACGCGATCGGAGGTCAGCAGTTTTTTCCAAGTTTTAGCGTTCAAATTCAAGACGCCAATGATCGCACCGAAGCCACTTTCTTATTCCAAAATTCGTCGATCATCGATGGCTTCTACGAGTTGAGGGTTCACAGCGATTCTGTGATGAGCGCGAGCGATCCTTCTTACCCGCTCTTCGAAGACTACTACTTCGCCCCCGGTCGTGGTGGCGGTGAAGTTGCGGACAGTTTCTTCCGGTTCTTCGGTGACTCGGATGGAGATCGGGACGTCGATCGGGATGATCTTTTCGCTTTTCAAGCGGCTTACCGTTCTGATTCGAACTCCACGAACTTCGATAGTCAGTTCGATTTTGACGGCGATGATGACATCGACGCGATCGACTTTGCGGAGTTCCGCAAGCGTCTGGGACGTCGACTCTAGTCTATCATTCGACGCGCACTCATCGCTGAATGGATCTGTGCCCGACGACACGTTGGTCGGTGTCGATCACGATTCGTCGGTAATCAAAAAGCGATGGTGTTCCGTCGTCTTTGATTTCGAGAATCAGGTGAATCTGAGCGTTTGTCGCGCCGGAGGGTAGCTCGAGCGTCACTTGTGCGGAATCGGAATCCGATAACTTGATCTTGCCGGCGTAAGTTCCTGGTTCTTCGTAGATCCACCAACAATACTGAATCTTGTCTTCATCGATGTCGGATGAAGCCGAAGCATCAAACTCAAGCGTTTGCCCGGCGGACGCTTGAATGCGAATCACTGAGTCGGTTTGATCACCATCCACCACGGCCACTGGATGATGGTTTGCTTCAGAAAACTTCTTGACGCACCAGTCCATGCGAGCGGCTTGATTGTTGTACATCGCTTCTCGCCAACGCCAGATAGGGGCATAGTCGCCCGAATAGTCGACTCCATCACGTTGGTCAATCCAGTGGTCGGCAACCTCCCGGTAGACGTAGAACGGAGCGTTCTTTACCTCATCTTTCTGAATGTCTTGGTGACGGGACCAGAAGTCGGCGACGCGTTCGCGACTGAAACGCCCGCTCCATCCACCCCAGTGAGGTTGGTTGATATCGAACAAGCCTCGGTTCACCAGTCCTAGCCACGGGATCGTGCCTCCCCCTTCCATGAACGCGAGTTTGCCGCTGTGAAAACGACGTTCGGGATAGAGTTCTCCGAGCCGACCGTGCCCATTCATGATGTGTTGCTTCTGCCATTCCAGTTGCCCTTCCACGCTGGACGGATTCGCACCCCAAAAGTTAGGTCCTCCGGCGACAGTCGCATTACCGCTCGGACTTCCGGGTCCGCCGTAAGCGTAGGTTTGATAGTTGCTGCGGATCCAGTGGATGCCGGGATAGTTTTCGCAGATCCAGGCGCCCGCGTTATCTTGCGCACCGTTCTCAAACACACGGATCTTCCTGATCGCCGAAAGCGTGCGTCTTTTTCCGTGTTCCTTTTCAAAGTCTTGAAGTGCCTGCGCGAGCGTATTGGAGCCGGCATTCACAACGATCCAGATGGGTCGCGTGTCCTCCTCTTCCAAGAGTTTCTTCAAGAGGTCGGAGCCTCCGCTTTGTTTGCCCTCACCGACGGACTGGATTCCGTAGCCGGTTTGGCCCTCTTTCACCAACAGACGAAGTTCATCTGGATCGGGCCAACCATCGGCATGTATCCGGAGGTTGGGGACGACTTTCTCAAAGGCATCAATGATCTGATGAAAGAGCTCCGGATGCAGTTGTCGTCGGTATGGGTTTTTTGACTCCGGACGAAGGTATTTTCCCGTCACCGCAATGAGACCTTCCAATTCAAATTCATTAGAACAGGTGATCATGTGAATCATCTGCTGCATTTCGTCGGGTTCATTGCCCATGTCAGCGAGTATCACGAGACGATGTCGTTCGGATGCGTCGACGGTGCATGTAAGGCCCACAAAAACCGCAAATGCCTGCACCAAGGCGACCGCAATGCGTTTGGTTCGAAGTTCAGGCATAGATAGGCTGTTTGCGTGTTTAAAAAACCGCATCAGGTTAAGTTTTATTGGAGGGAAAGCCAGGCCGATCGATCCGCCAACGAAGCAATGTTGAGTCGTTGTGATAGTCTAGCGTCGTCTGCTTTTTGGTTTCCCCCTTGAGGATATTTGAGATGTCGTCCGTTTGGATCAAGCAAACGCTTACAATTCTTGGATTCTTGGTGTGCACCGCATCTCCGATCCGGGTGTCGGCGCAGACTGAGAACAATCCGGAGTCGTTTGCTCCGAAAGTGTTCCCAGAGGTATTCGAGTCAACTTGGGAATCTCTCGAGTCGACCAATAATCATCCCGAGTGGTTCCAAGATGCAAAGCTCGGGATCTACTTTCACTGGGGCCCCTATTGCGTGCCCGCATTTCAAAGTGAGTGGTACCCGAGGTTTATGCATCTCGAGAACCCGCCGCGATGGGGTGCCGGCATCAAGGAACATCATCAGGAAACGTACGGGGATCCCTCGGAATTTGGGTACCACGATTTCTTTCCGAAATTCACTTGTGAAAAATTTGACCCCGACGAGTGGGCCGAGTTGTTTTCGGTCGCGGGTGCAAAATTCGCCGGACCGGTTGCTCAGCACCATGACGGTTTTTCAATGTGGGCAAGCGATGTGAATCCGAATAGCGTGATTCGCAAAGGACCCAAGCGCGATATTTTAGGCGAGCTGTTCGAGTCGCTCCGAGCGAAAGACCTCAAAACGATCGCAACCTTTCATCATTCATTCACGGGACAGCGACAACGAGACGGAGAGCCGGAGGGCCGTTCGCTTAGCTATTACCCTTACAAACCCGAGTACTTCACTTCATCGGACGATCCAGAGCTCCGCAAGCTGTATGGAAACCTTACCGATGATGAGTTTAATGATTACTGGCTTCAGCTCGTTCAAGAAGTTGTTGGCAAGTATTCGCCCGACATCATTTGGTTTGATTCTTGGCTGGATGTGATTCCGGACAATTACGTTCGGCGTATGGCGTCTTACCATTACAACGCCGGGGCATCTCGTGGGCAGGAAGTCGTCTTGGCCTGCAAACAGGATGACATGCCCGATTCCACGCGTGTTCTCGATATTGAACAGGGGGGAATGAAGGGACTGCCCGATCGAGTTTGGATGACTGATGTGACGCTCAGCTTCAAAAGCTGGAGCTACATCGAAGGCCAGACGTACAAGCCTCTACCACTGCTCGTCCGAAACATGATCGATGTGTGGAGCAAACGCGGCGTCGTCTTGTTGAATATCTCCCCGCGGGCGGATGGTGTCATTGTTCAAGAGCAGCGAGATCGGCTCATCGGGCTGGGCGGGTGGCTGGAGACCTACGGGGAAGCTGTTTATGGCACGCGACCTCATGTGATGTTTGGGTACGGCGAAGCAAAGATCAAAGACGGCTCCCATGGTGGGCAAGCCGCAACCATCAAGTACTCCGCTAGCGATATTCGCTTCACACGCAGCAAAGACGGAAAGACGGTTTTTGTCTTTCTGCTCGGACAGCCGGCTGCTGGTTCTCAGATCCAGATTCAGCACTTGAACGAAGGGGGCGAATCAGGCTTCGGAATCAAGAACGTTTCGTTTTTGGGGATCGACGAAGTCTGTGATTGGAAATTCGCGAATGGAACATTGACGATGCCTGCTCCAAAACCAAGTCCACTGAATGAGATTGCAACCGTCTTACGAGTCGATTTGGTGAAGTAGGTTCAATGGATCCAGATGTTAGCGACCTCCTCGCCACTATATCTGGCATAAGTGTTACGAAGGGATCAAGATTTTAGCCCTCATCTGGAGGGCATGCGGATTCATCAGATGGCGTCGTCAGCTGCAAAGCAAGCTTTTGCGCCGATCAGTCTTCTGTCGTGAAATACCGAGCCTTCATGCCCTCCGAACACAGCACCGATTCGCCAGTCTTGAAGCCTCATCGCCGCATCCTCGAGTTGGATGGTTTGCGGGCGCTGGCGGCCATCAATTTGGTGCTGTTCCATTTCACGCACGTCTACCATGCCAAGTTTGAATACACGACTCCGCTCGGTTTCGAGTGGCCCTACGGTGCATACGGCGTCGAAATGTTTTTCATCCTCTCCGGTTTCGTCAACAGCATGTCGCTACTGCGTCGCGGCAAACCGGTCGATTTCGTCGCGGCACGATTGATCAGGATTCTGCCGATCTTTCTGCTGGTGATCATCGCGAACATTTGGATCATGCAATTCGCGCCGCTGACGTCGTATGCGATGACGCCCAGCCAGTTCGCGGCCAACCTCACGCTGCTGCCTCGGATCTTTGGTCACGAATGCGCCGACCCGGTGATGTGGACGCTGCAGATCGAAATGATGTTCTACTTCCTCCTTGTCGTGCTCTTTCGCTACGGCGGACTCAAGCACTATTTCGCCGGCTGGGGGTCGTTACTTGCGTTTTCGCTTGTGCTGTGCCCGTGGTTGGATACCTGCGAGATTCAGTCGGGTGGAACGGCTTGGTTCGCCGCGATGACTGCCGTTCGCCGTCTCTTGCTACTCGACTTCGTCCCACTTTTTGCGATGGGTTTCCTCCTCTACATGATCAAGACAAAAACGGGGACGATGTGGAAGAACGTCGCAGGAATTCTCGCCGCGGCGTTCGTTTTTCACAGTATCGATCACGGAAAGCACAACCCGGCGGCGACGGCGTTGATCCTGGGATTGGTAACTTTGAGCGCCTACGGAAAGGTGCCTCCGCTACGTTTCCGTCCGCTGGTGTTTGTGAGCACCATTTCCTACGCTCTCTATCTTTGTCACAACAACTTGGGGTGTGTGCTCATTCACCGACTCGACCACGGCGGCTATCCACCGGTGGTTTGCTTTTTGCTGGGGTGTGTTTTTGCCGTTTGCCTCGCGGTGCTGGTTACCAATCGACTTGAAGGTCCGTTGACCAAGATGCTTCGTGGAAGGTGGGAGCATTACCGTCGACGCACGTCCGATGCTCCTTCCGCAGTGGCATTGGAATGATCTTCAACGTTCCAGCATCGCATTGACGTCGTGCCCGGCCCGAGTTCCGAGTGCATGCCATAGCTCGATATTGATCGAGTCGGTGACCGTCGTCACCGAACCATCTAATCTGGCGACTTGAACAAGTCCGACGTGATAGCTGCGCGACGTAATCATTGCGTAAGTCGCACGACCTGCGATTCCATTCTTGCCTTCTTGCCATGAGTTATAGTCCATTTGCTCATAGAGTTGCCCCGCTTCCACGTGGTTCACGTCACTGTTGGGCGGGAGAGTGACCGTGAATCCAGTATGGTGGACACGACCATCAGGCCATTCGGTGTGCCCAGTGTTTTTGAATTGAACCCCAGTCGAAACGATCTCTTCCGCCTGTGTGATCGTTGATGGAATCTGTAGCTCACCCGGTCCACCATTCCTACGATAGGGAGTCCATGCCTTCACCTCGGCGGTCAAGAGCGTGTGACTCGATCCATCCAGGCAGTCCCTGAAACTAAGGAACCGATTCGGGAAGAACATCCCATCTCCGCCTTGACGAGTCTGCGGATTGAAGACAAACCAACGGCCAAAGTTGAAGCCGTAGCAAGTCGGGTAAAGCGAAGGGCGACCATCCGAAAACGTTCGTACTTGATCGCTGCCGGGATCACTCGGGCAGGCAAAGACGGGAACTTTCAATCCGTCGATTGCCGTTTGCTTGTCCCAGCCGATGGACAGGTCGACCTTTTCAAACAGATTCCCTTGTTCCAGAAAAGGCAGAATCCTGCCATGAACGCCCCATGAGCCGTTGTTGCCCGTGACGCTGGTATTGAGATCGACAACAGCCGAGGGTGGAAGCCGGCTGTATGCACTCTGGTAATTGTGAACCGCGAGTGCGATCTGCTTTAGATGATTGCTGCACTGGACACGCCGCGCGGCTTGTCTCGCTGCTTGCACGGCCGGCAACAGCAAACCCACCAAGATCCCGATGATGGCGATAACGACTAGAAGTTCGACAAGCGTAAACGCGCAGCGGTTTGGTTTCATTTCAGACCCAGGGTATTCCAGTCATTGATCACATCACTCAGTGGCTGGTCTCGCTGGGAATGCAAGAAGCATGCCACATCGTGAGACACTGCATTCGCTCGTGACCCAAGGGTGGGATACGGGGGTCCAATGACCGTTCTGTGTTTTTTTCGCCGCGGAGACGGAATGTCCGTCACCAGTGAGGCGACACGACTTCTGATGTGGCCAGACTTGTGAGCAAGACGACTACGAAACTACGGAGTAGACTTAACGCAAAAATGTTATCGAGAGACTCGTGAGCCTTTTCGCCTCCCTTCAATCACTCCGGTTTCGGTTGCTCGGGCCGATCGTTTTCACGGCCGTTGTTGCCGCTGTGATTGTGGCATTGGGTTCATTGCAATACTCACGCACCTGGGCTGCGAATGAGCTGCGTCAAAGGTTCGATCCGATTGCATCAACTTTTTCTAACGCGGCGTTTCCACTGAATCCGAATGTCGTTCAGTCCTTAGCCGAGCTGACAGGAACCGAGTGGGAGACGTTTGATGAATTTGGTGACGTTCGCTATTCCACGTTGACGAACTCACCCGTTTCTGCAACGCAAGATGCTCAACAAGAAACAGGTCTTTTTATCGAAAGGCGTTTCAAAACAGTACAACCTGAAGCCCGTAGCGATGGAGTTTGGGAAGCCGCCGTCTATTTTGATCGGAGTGAAGTCGAAGCCGATCGGCGTCGAACACTCGGCGTACTTTTGCTGACGGGGCTCTCGACGGTTCTTGGCCTGACGACCGTAACGCTATTGCTTAGTTCTCGTCTGGTGGGCCGGCTTCGCAGATTGAAACGAGGCGTCGAGGCGGTGGCTGCCGGTCGGTTTGACAGTTTGGTGTCTGATCAAATCAATGACGAGGTTGGGCGGCTCGGGCTTGCTGTGGATCAGATGGCAGAGCAATTGAGTCAATTGTGGAAAGCTGTCAATCGGCAGCAAGGTGAGCGAGTTCTTCATCAAATCGCGGGAGGTCTAGCGCACCAGCTACGAAATCGGCTGACGGGCGCCCGGATGGCGGTGGAGTTACACGCCAGGCAATACAAGAGTGCAACGGATGGCGAAACGGACGTCGACGATGGTGTGGAAGTCGATGGTTTGAAAGTAGCGATTCACGAGATGGAGCAATCGGAAGACTACGTCAAGCAACTGCTGGTCGTCGCTGCCGGACGACAAGGGTCGGATCGTCCTGCGAATATCGCCCGATGTATCGAGACCTTGCAGAAAAGTCACAACGCCATGGCGAGACATTTGGGCATTCAACTCCACTGGAATGTGACCGAGGATGCGAAGCAGTTCGTCGTCCGCGATGGCCCGACATGGATCTCCGCAATCAGCAACCTTATCCACAACGCGATGCAAGCCGGTAAGCACGTCCAAGTTGATGTTCTTGTCGACAGCGGAGACCGGTTGCGATCAGCCGTCGCCGACGACGGCCCGGGCATTCCCGATTCAATGGGAGAACAAGTCTTCGAACCTTTCGTGACTTCGAAACCCGAAGGCGTCGGGTTGGGGTTGGCCGTCGTTCGCAGGGCGGCAGAACGGTTGGGCGGTGAGGTACGATGGTATCGTGAACAAGAACGCACGATTTTTGAAATGCATGTTGCCAGACAACCGTGAATTCACAGGTGAAAATGACGGAAAGACAGATTCTAGTGGTCGACGATGAGCCGTCGATCTGTTGGGCATTCGAAAAGATGCTGACTTCCGAAGGCCATCGCGTCATCACGGCATCATCCGCCGAAGACGCGCTCGATGAGACACGTTCGCATTCGTTTGATCTGGTTGTTCTCGACGTTCGCTTGCCAAGACGAGACGGCATCTCCGCGCTCCCTGACATTCTGAGTGCCACGAACGATGCCCCCGTGATCATTATCACCGCTTTCGGTGATCTGGAGACCGCAGTAGCTGCCGTCAAACAGGGCGCTTCGGACTATCTGACAAAGCCCATCGCTTTGGACGACGCTCTAAACGCTTGCCGCCGCGCGTTACAGCATTCCAAACGCAAAACCCAATCTTCCGCAAAGCCCTCATCATCAACCGGCGAATCGGTTCTTGTCGGACAGTCCTCGGCGATGCAGCGTGTTTTCCGGCAAATCGCACTGGTCGCCGAAAGTGATCTCTCCGTCTTGATCACGGGGGAAACGGGAACAGGCAAGGAGTTGGTCGCCGCCGCGATCCATCGCCACAGCGGGCGTTCCGCAGCACCTTATCTGCCCATCGCTCCGGTGGCCCTCAATGAAGAACTGATCGAGAGCGAGTTGTTCGGCCATGTGAAGGGTGCATTCACGGGCGCACAGGAGGATCGACAAGGCCTTTTTGAGCGTGCCGAAGGTGGAACGATCCTCCTGGATGAGATCGGTGACCTGCCACTTTCGATCCAAGTCAAACTGCTTCGCGTTCTCGAACAGCAAGAATTCACGCGTGTCGGCGATGTGCGTCCTCGAAAATCGGACGTGCGGATCTTGGCAGCCACCAACTGCGATCTCAACGAGGCCGTCGAACGTGGGACGTTCCGCGAAGACCTCTTTCATCGGCTTTCGGGCATGCAGATTCATTTACCGCCGCTGCGGAAACGAACCGAAGACATCAAATCGCTCTGTGAACATTTTTTGGGCGGGTTGGAAAACGACATACTGCGGAAAGCCGATCGATCGGGTCCAATGTTTGACGAATCGTTGATCGAGTTTTTGAAGTCTCAACCATGGCACGGGAATGTCCGTGAGTTTCGTCACGCGATCGAACATGCAGCGATCATTGCCCGCGGGCGACCGCTCTCGATCAGCGACTTTCCACCGCCGAAGCCGCGTCGTGGCGAATCCGCGAGCTCACCGAGTGATTCGCTGATCAGTGGTGTCGAGCAATGGACGTTGGAGCAATTGAGCGACAACGGCGACTCCGTATCCTCGCTGCATTCGAAGTTTCTTGCCGCTTCCGAGCCAACGCTCATCAGACTTGCGCTTCGGCACACGTCGGGTAACCGCGCGAAAGCCGCCGAACTGCTTGGCATGCATCGCGGAACTCTCCGCGAACGCTTGCGTCTTTACGAGATGGACGAGTAAGGCATCAACGAAGCGGCTCGATGGCGTCGCACGCCATCCACGGTCTCAGGACAGCCGGGACGTTGATGGAACGATCCGCCCGCTGATGGTTCTCCAGAATGGCAATCATCGCGCGGCCGGTTGCGACAGCTGTCCCGTTGAGTGTGTGGACGAATTGTGTCCCCTTCTCTCCAGTCTGTTTGTATCGAACATTCAACCGCCGCGCCTGATAGTCGGTGCAATTGCTGGTGCTGGTGACCTCTCCCCATGCGCCGGCCTCGCCGCGACCGGGCATCCAGGCTTCCAAGTCATACTTGCGGTAAGCCGGGCCTCCGAGATCGCCGCTCGCCGTATCGATGACCCGATACGGAACTTCCAAGGCGTCAAACAGTTCGCATTCAAGCTGACGCATCTCCTCGTGAATGGCATCGCTTTGATCGGGTAGCGAGAATGCAAACATCTCCACTTTGGTGAATTGATGAACGCGATAAAGCCCCTTCGAAGCCCGTCCGGCGGCGCCCGCTTCGGTCCGGAAGCAGTGGCTGAGTCCACAAAGCTTCATCGGTAGGTCGGTGTCGCTGACCGTCTGTCCTGCCATCATCCCGCCAAGAGTAATCTCCGCCGTGGCGACCAAGTTCAGTTCGGTCCCTTCGATGCTGTAGATTTGCGTTTCCGGTCCGCGTGGATTGAAACCCGTCCCGCTGAGAACGCTGGTGAGCGCCATGTCGGGCGTTGCGACCGGCGTAAAGCCCCGTTCAGCGAGAAACGAGATTGCAAACTGCTGCAGGGCGAGGTCCAAACGAACGGCGGCGTTCCGTAGAAAGTAAAAACCCGCACCGGCAACACGCGCGCCACCTTCAAAGTCGAAAAGGTCGTGCGCCTCGCCGAGTTGTAAGTGATCAAGCGGCTCAAAATCGAACGTAGGCTTCGGCGTCTTTCCGAAAGAAAGCTCCTTCGCATCGTCCTCACCACCGGTGGGTGCGTCGGGATGGGTGAGGTTTGGGATAAGCGTTTGGATGGCGACGATTTCGGCTTCCAATGCATCGCAGTTGGACTGCGCCGCATCCTTTTGGCTGCGCAGCTCGCGTCCTTTCTCGATGAGCGCGTTGCGGGCGTCTTGATCAGCCGCCTTCGGGATTTGCTTACTCGTTTCGTTGGCTTGCCGATTGAGTTCTTGGGAGAGCTGCAGTTGCTCCATCCGTTTCGAATCTAGCTCCGCGATCTTGGCGACGTCGCACGCTACGCCGCGGCGTTCGCAGTTTTCACGAACCAATTCGAGGTTCTGCAAAATAAATTTTCGGTCCAGCATTTCAATCAGCAAGTCGAAGAGGGAGTGATACTCGAGGGCCGGCGGCTCCGGCCACCGGCGTTCTTCAGGAACGGGTCCGGGCGGAATGACAATGAATCATCGGCTCTTAGCCGCCGCGTGTGGCGAGATCGATTTCATTCCAAAGGTGCGTCGAAGCCTCGATGGCGCGATAGTAATCCGCGACGCAAAACTTTTCGTTGGGACTGTGGGCCTTGTCATCGGAAAGTCCCCAGCCGAGCAGCAGGCAGTCGCATTTCAGTACCTGCTGGAACTTTGCCACGATCGGGATGGAGCCTCCTTCGCGGATAAAGACCGGCTTGACGCCAAACGCTTTCTCGATGGCCGAATCGGCGGCCTTCGCGAACGGGGTTTCAATGTCGGCGAGCATGCCGGGAGCGCCATGGTCGGCCTGCAGTTCCCACGTAACACCGGGAGGTTGGTGAGCCGCGAAGTGTTCACGCAGTTGTTCGGTCAGCTTTTTGGGATCTTGATCGGGTACGAGACGGAAGCTGATCTTTGCTTTGGCGATTGCCGGGATGATCGTCTTCGCGCCTTCCCCCTGATGACCTGATGTCAAACCGTTGATGTCAAACGTCGGCCGCGCCCACCTTCTTTCATCGGTCGTGTATCCCGTTTCACCGAAGAGTTCCTGAACACCAACTTCCGCGGCAAACGCGTCATCCGACTGTGGAAGCGCGGCCCAGGCATCACGTTGAGTTTGCGGCAGCGGAACGACGGCGTCGTAGTAGCCGGGAATTTGAATCACACCCTCGTCATTCACCATGGAAGCCATCATTTTGCACAGTGCGATGGCTGGGTTCATCACGGATCCACCAAACGAGCCGCTGTGGAGGTCCTGTGAGGGTCCCTTGATCGTCAATTCGTAGGTGGCGATTCCTCGTAGCCCGTAAGTGATGGCCGGCTGCCCTGCGGCGTACTGGCTGTTGTCGCTGATAACGACGCAATCACATGCCAGGTCATCGGCGAGATCGGGAAGCATGTTCTCCAGACATTCGCTACCGACTTCTTCTTCACCCTCGATGATGAATTTGATTTGAAGCGGAAGCGGCGTACCCGATTTCATCCACTCGCAGACGCTTTGAACGTGGGTCAATGCTTGTCCCTTATCGTCGGTTGCTCCCCGGGCGTAGAGGTTTCCCTCACGGACCGTGGGGTCGAACGCACCGGTGATCCAGTCCTCGAGTGGTTCGGCGGGCTGGACATCGTAGTGCCCATAGACGAGCACTACCGGAGCCCCTTCGACGGCGGGAGTCTCCGCCAGCACGAACGGATTGCCAGCGGTCTCAATGGTGCGAACACTCAGGCCTGCCTCTTTGAATTTTTCGGCAATCCAGTTGCCAGCCTCTCGAACTTCCTCGCGATAGCGGCTGTCGCTACTAACACTGGGGATTCGCAACCATGCTTTCAGTTCTTCCAGGTGCTCTTCACGACGATCGACGATGGTTTGCATCAGCGATTGCAAAGCGGCGGCATCAGCCGTCGAGGATGTTGATTCGGACACGGGAACGATCTCCGGAGTTTGCCGGTCAAACGTATGGCCTTCGAAAACGCGGCGTCGACGACGTCTCAGGCCACGTGGAAACACCACAGGAAAACGAGAAAAGCGGCGGATTCGGGTCTGCCTCGGCCGCGCGGGCGGCGCTACAATAGGAGGATTGTCGCCGAAACAACAGTGGCCCGGTATGTGGCTCGGATCATAAAAATGGCGACCCAGCATGGAGCGAGAGACTCGTATGTCAGAGGATCAGACGATGGTTGCCGAGCCGGTCGTCAAGAAAAAAAAAGAGAAGAAGCCGAAGAAGCAGCCTCGATACAACGTGGTGCTGTGGGACGATTCGGATCACAGTTACCAATATGTGGTGATGATGATGCGGGCTCTGTTCCGGCATCCCGTCGAACGAGGCTTCGAAATCGCGACCGAAGTGGACTCCAGCGGCAAAGCAATTTGCTTGACAACGACGCTCGAACACGCGGAACTGAAACGCGACCAAATCCACGCCTTCGGCAAAGACGACTTGATCCCGCGATGCAAGGGCAGCATGAGCGCCTCGATCGAACCCGTCGGCTGACCAACATCATCACATCACCCCGACGTCGGTTTGTGCGTTCTGGCATCCTAAACGTCACGTCGCCGGCATTTTCCTAACAACACTGATCGGCACGGCGTTGAGCACGCTGGTGTACCGGCTTCAGCCGGCCGTGACTCGCGTTGTCCGGCTGACGTCGGTGTATCAACAACTCTTGATGAGCAATGCGGCGCCGGCCGCCGGCCCGTAACCACCAACACAGCCTCCTACCCCACCATCATTCCAGTAGTTCGATGTCGGCAAAGCTTCGAGTCAGCACGCTCGGTTGCAAAGTCAATCAATACGAAACGGAACTTGTCCGCCAGGGCTTGAAACGCGTCGGATACCAGGATTGCGTCGACGACGATTCCGCCGATGTGTGTATCGTCAACACGTGCACGGTCACCAATCAGGGAGATGCCAAGAGTCGGCAAGTGATCCGTCGCATGGCCCGCGACAATCCTGACGCAAAGATCGTCGTCATGGGCTGCTACGCGACGCGTGCCCCGGAAGAAGTCGCCGCGTTACCGGGCGTCGCGGAGGTTGTCACAGACAAACGTGAGCTCCCCGATCTCATGTCGCGTTTCGGCGTCATCGATGTTCCAACGGGGCTGGACGGCTTTTCGGGTAGACATCGAGCCTACGTCAAAGTTCAGGATGGCTGTCTGTTGCGTTGCAGTTACTGCATCATCCCGCACGTCAGACCCAAGTTAGCGTCCAGACCTTTTGATCACATCGTCGACGAAGTCCGCCGCCTCACGCAGGCCGGGCATCGTGAAGTAGTTCTCACCGGGATTCATCTCGGGCACTACGGTGTCGACTGGAATCGCAACAAACCACGCGAGGAATGGACGCGGCTTTCTGACTTGTTGCGAAGCTTATGTGAACTGCAAGGTGATTTTCGGATACGACTCTCCAGCATCGAAACCACCGAAGTCACGAAGGACTTGATCAGCGTGATGCGAGATTTTCCGGATCGTGTCGTGCCGCATTTGCATCTTTGCCTGCAAGCGGGAAGCGATTCGGTGCTGCGGAGGATGCGTAGACGTTGGGGAACAAAGAGGTTCCTCG
>JBCCOI010000032.1:0-27300 GCA_039025515.1 Planctomycetota bacterium | reverse complement strand
GCGCGAAGCGAGATTGTTCTTGTTTTGGCAAATGATGAGGAGGAGCTGGACGATGTCGACTTGATGGTCGGCAACGATCTACTCCGCAGGCTGTACCATCGGTTCGCGCTCGTTTGCTGGAGACGGGCCATATCGCTCGGCTACAAAAATGGCCCGATCGAAGAAGCACCTGAGGAATCGCAACCTTGGTTAGAGCGTACGATCGAGGCGCTCGATCTCTCCATCGATTCTGATGCAGAATTCTACGAGCGATTCGCCGACTTCGTGCCGGACGCGCCGCCGACGTTGACGGAACCGAGAATGGCGATCGCATTTTACGACCGTGCGACGTTCCTGGAGCAAGCTCGCATCCCAGACCGGACGCCGGGGACCGATCGCGAAGACGCAGAGATCCTCGTTCCGAACATTGAGGACAAGGTTGTTCCGCCGGACGAAAGGAAATTGTCACCGTGGATGCCGATGCTGGACATCCTGTCGTGGGACGACCCAGTTATCGGTTCTCGCTTGAGCAAACCGGGTGCGAGACTTGCCGTCGTACAGCTGAGCAGCGAGCTGGCCGCAACAGGGAACATCGAGACGGTGGAAGCTGTCGGCGAGTTACTCAGCAATGTCCGCAGCTACAGCCTTTTCTATGCTCGCCAGTCGGCTGAAGAGAACTCGGAAATCAACACGCAGCTCGAGATGACTGGCTCGGCAGCAATCGGCGGCGAAACTCTAATCGCTGCCCGTGACGCGATTCGTTACACCGAATCGATCACCGTGTTAATGATTCTGTTGATTTTGATTCTCGTGTACCGTGCGCCGCTTTTGGTCGCCGTGCCGATGGTTTCGATCGGTGTCGCGGTGCTTGTCTCAACGTCACTGGTCGCGCTGCTGACGGATCTTTCGATCCGCGACGTTGTACCTTGGCTGAACATGAGGGTGTTCACGACCAGCCGTATCTTTATCGTCGTCGTTCTGTTTGGCGCCGGGACGGATTACTGCCTCTTCCTTATCGCAAGACTTCGTGAGGAAGCCACAAAGTACACCTGGCCAATCGCGTGCGAGAAAGCACTCGGCGGTGTGACCTCCGCGTTGCTTGGGAGCGCACTGACGACCGTCTTTGGGCTGGCAATGCTTTGGTTTGCGGAGTTCGGGAAGTATCACCATACGGGGCCCATCATTGCGATTTGCCTCTTCGTAGGACTGGTCGTCTGCCTCACACTCGCCCCGGCAATTCTTCGCGGTATCGGACCACGAGTCTTTTGGCCAACCTCGATCGCCAACTCGCAAACCGACTCAGCACCGTCGCCTCAAAGACATTCCAAATCGGGCTCGGGGATTTGGGGTCTGATCGCCGTCAAAATTACCCGCAGACCCTTGCTGACCTTCTTGGTCGGAATCTTTCTATTGGCCGTTCCCGGTCTCTACGGATGGAACAATGAAGATGCCGTTACATACGACCTGAGTAGCCAACTGGATACGGACGCTGCGAGCCGTCGAGGGTTTCGGTTGCTGTCTCGTTTCTTTGATGAGGGCGACATTAATCCGGTCACCGTTTTGCTGATTCGACCTGAGGAGACGCCCCGCGAAGAACTGCGCGAGCTGGCAAAACAACTATCCGATCGGATATATGAAATGAAAGGCGTGATCGCCGTTCGCAACGCCAGCGACCCCCTCGGAGACTTTCCACCGGGTCGCGACAACACGCTGTTCAGTGTCGATGGTTTGCGACGCAGGGCGCTCCAGCAACACCGTGTCGCGCAGAAATTTTTCTTCTCCAGTAACCCCGAGTTGCAGGATCGTCTGATCCGGCTGGACGTGATCGTTGACGGAGATCCGTTTTCAATTGAAACGGGCCGATTGGTTGCTTCAATCAGCAAGATGCTGGGAGATCTGACGACCACACAATCATCCTGGGAAGACGCCGAGGTCTACATCGCCGGAACGACGCCGTCGATCATGGATCTTCGAAGTGTCACC
Source organism: Planctomycetota bacterium (assembly GCA_039025515.1). Classification (GTDB taxonomy): domain Bacteria; phylum Planctomycetota; class Planctomycetia; order Pirellulales; family Pirellulaceae; genus Stieleria. The sequence goes on along the minus strand of JBCCOI010000032.1, from coordinate 25,338 downwards.
GTTGGAGACAATAAGAGAATCAAGATCGCTGTGGTGCTGGCTGTGTTCTTGGTTCTGCTTGCCGTCATCCGCAGAGTTGTGCTTTGTGTCTATCTCATCTTCACCGTTTTGCTTAGCTACTACGCCACCCTAGGGCTGACGATGCTGTTCTTCCGAGCGGTCTACGGAAGCGAATACGTCGGCTTAGACTGGAAGCTACCGCTCTTTCTGTTCGTGATCTTGGTAGCGATCGGGCAAGACTACAACGTTTATCTGGTCACGCGGATCGTCGAAGAGCAACGGAACCGAGGTTGGCTCGCAGCCCTCCGTCACGCCGTCTCAAAAACGGGCGGCATCATTACCGCATGTGGAATGGTGATGGCGGCGACATTTCTGAGCATGACCGCCTCAGCTTGGCTCCCAGCGCTGATCAAGACGTTCGGCGGCAACCCGGAGTCGTCGATCGGACTAAGAGGAATCATCGAGCTCGGATTCGCCCTGGGCTTGGGCGTCCTGATTGATACCTTTTATGTGCGCACGATCTTGGTCCCAAGCTTCGTTGCGTTGATAGGACGCTTGAAACTCAATCGTAGGCAATGGCTACGATAGCGTTGATGAGCACTAAGCTGCTTTGCGAACGCGCGAAGCCGAATCGATGCGTGGGCGGACGGAAGCAAGCGAACCACGCTCCGCAACTGTTGCGGACTGATACCATTGCCGCTGCTCGATTGCGTCCAAAACAGACTCGGCAACGGAAACCGCTCTTGCACCGGCAAAACCACTGACGGTCGGCTCAAATCCAGTCTCGGCACTCACAACGAAGTCGTGGAGCTCGTCAAGAATCGCGTTTCGAGATTCTAGCTCATGCATACCAACCTCAAGGTGCTCACCAAAGAGCTGGTCCGCATAGGTCAGAGGGTTGTCCGTTTGGTCATTCAAATCAAATGAACGATCCGCGAGCGACTGGCTCGGCGCGACGGTATGCAGAGCGGGTTTTGAGAAATCAATTTCAGCGAAGCCTGACGGACCGTAGACCTGCATGCTTCTGGCAGGCGACGGACTGATGCGAGACGACTTGAGGTTCGCGACCAATCCACAATCGAACTCGAGCCTCGCCTCGGCAAGGTCTTCATGATCGCTGACCACCGCCAATCCGCTGGCGCTCACGTGACGAAGTGGTGCGTCTGTCATCGCGCAGACGAGATCGATATCGTGGATCATCAAGTCCATCACCACCCCGACATCCAGGCACCTGCCCGGGAACCGCGATGCGCGTACGGCTTCGACGTATTTCACATCGACACCCAAACCGCCCAAGGCCGCAAAAGCAGGATTGAATCTTTCAACATGGCCAACCTGCAACGTCAACCTTTTGGAAGCGGCTAACGAAGCGAGTCGATCGGCATCGGCAGCAGATGTGGCCAGTGGCTTCTCGACCAGAAGGTGCTTGCCCGCCTTCAGCAAATCCGTTGCAATCGCCGCATGAGAGTCGGTCGGCGCCGCAATAATCGCCGCATCGATCTGGTCGATACAGGCCCGGTAGTCTGCGTGCGTGGGTACACCAAACTGAGTTTCAATTTGTTCACGCGCGGCTTGGATTGGATCCGTCACCGCGACCAGATCTGCGCCGTCGACGCTACCCAAGAGTCTCGCGTGAATGCGACCCAGGTGACCGGCTCCGATCACCGCAACACGTAGATTGGACACTAGGCTGCCTTTTTTTGACGCTGATCTTGGCCGCGTCCGTTGCGACCACTGCAAGAACGATCCACACAATCGAACAGATGTTTGATGACGGGTCGGATGGGACCTTGCGAGAAGACGATATCACGAGCCTTCTCGACACCGACGCGAGCTCGGTACAGCAGCTTGAACGCCTCAGTTAGAACTGCGATGTCGTCAGCCGTGTAGCCGTGTCGTTTGAGGCCGATCGTGTTGACCGCGCGAGGCTTCGTCGGCTGCCCGTCGACAATCGTGTAGGGTGGCACGTCGTGAAGCACGCGGCTCATCGCGCTGACAAAGCTGAGTTGCCCGACGCTCGCGAAGTGAGACACGCCGACGCCTCCAGCAATCGTAACGTCGTTTCCGACACGCACATGCCCGCCAAGCATTCCGTTGTTCGCAATGACAATCCGGTCGCCGACTTTGCAGTCGTGTGCGATGTGGGTCCCCGCCATGAAGTAGTTGTCATGGCCGACTTCGGTAATTCCGTCCTCCTTTTCCGTCGCACGGTTTACCGTGCAATGCTCGCGGAAGACATTGTTGTCACCAATGATCACCCTGGTCGGTGAGCGCTTATAGCTGGTGTCCTGGGGGAACGCGCCGATGACGGTTCCCGGGAAGATGTGATTGTTCGCACCGATCTCGCTGTCGCCTGTAATGACGACGTGCTCCTCGATCAGCGTTCCGTCGCCAATCTTTGCATCGGGTCCGATTACTGAAAAATGCCCAATCTGGACGTCGTTGCCTAGCTGCGCCCTGGGGTCAACGACGGCGGTCTGAGCGATCGCAACACTCATGAAAATCCCACGCAAACTCGAAAATGGGTCTTCGGTGCGAGCTTGGCGTCCCAGCCACCTCGCCAACAGCCCGACGGTAGCGGAAAGCCCTCAAGCGAATCGAGATCGATTTGCGAGTTTCGTGAAATTCCTCGCCGCCGAACTTGGCTGAAAAGTCCCGCTAGATGTAGAACATCGCCTGGTCGCTGTTTTGGCAGTGCTCCACCAAATCTTCGAGCGTGATTTCAGAGAGCACATTTCGTGAAGCTTGATCGGCGGCCGCCCAAACAGCATGCAACTTTTGCTCCAGGACGTGCTCCGCCTTTTCAGGTGCCGCAGTCCCAGAAGACGTGGGTAGCTGGCCTGTGACCTCGGCGACGTCCAGCAGCGTTAGCTTCTCCGGTCGAGCCGTCAGCCGGTACCCACCGTGGCTGCCGCGGACACTTTGCACCCAGCCCGCGTCCCGCAGCGTGCGAAGTATCTGCACCAAAAACGGGCCGGGTATTCCGTGTCGCTCGCTAATCTCGTTCGCCGAGACCAACGTGTTCGATTCGCAACACTTCGCGAGCTCCACGAGAGCCATCGTCGCATAGTGCATTCGTGCGGAGTTTGTCACGCGAAGGATCCTCTAGTCGTGCAGTCCGCACTCGGTTTTTTGAAAGCCGTCCCAACGGCCCGCGCGTTCGTCTTCACCAAGCATCGTCGCTCGTGTGCATGGCCAGCATCCAACACTCGGGTAGCCCTGATCGTGCAGGGGGTTGTACGGAATATCCTGTTCACTAATAAGCTTCCAAACGTCCTTTTTTGTCCAATTTGCCAACGGGCTCACTTTGACCAGCTGAAACTTCTTGTCCCAGCCGACGATCGGTGCTTTCGCCCGGTCAGCACTCTGATCGCGTCGAATCGCACTCGCCCACGCGTGCAAACCGCGGGCAGCTTGCCGAAGCACGGTCAGCTTTCGATCGGCGCAACAACGGTTCGGTTCTGTCCGGTAAACCGGCCCCCCGTTTGCTGCTTCGTAATCCTCAACGCTGAGTTCCGGATATTTGTACTCCACCTCGATCCCATAACGCTGTTTCACTCTCTCTCGAAGTTCCAAAGTCTCTTTGAACTGATAACCCGTTTCCAAGTTGAAAATCGGAGTCTCCGGGGCAATTTCGCTGAGCATGTGAATGATGGTCATCCCTTCGGGGCCGAAGGCCGTCGCCATGGAAAAACGAGGCGAAAATCGTTCGATCGCCCAGCGAAGGATCTCCTGAGGAGTCGCTGATTCCAGTCGCAGGCTCTGCTCCCCGAGTTCATCGAGAAACTCTTCGGTCGGGCGCAGCGGGGGATCCGCAGCGAGTGCACCTTCGCGTTGCTCGTTAGGGACGATCGGTGTCATCTTGTCAAATCGCTAAGGATCAACAGAACTTGGAGCCGAGGAAGCATGACGGTGGCCGAAACTCTCCGCGGGTGCGGAATCATACAAAGCGGATCACTTTAGTCAACATTAAGTTCGGCATCCCTGGTGTACGGAATAAGCGGATTTCGACGGTTTCACCGAAAACTCTCGAAACCGATGCGGATCCGCGTCGCCCAAAATGCCTCGGCCAAATAGGAAAAGAGTCGCCTGCAAATGGAGGCGGGACGGTCAAATGGCACCGGCTTTTTTTGGCTTAAGGTCCCTGATGAGCCGCGTGATTAAGTCGTCGACCGTAATTCCATCGGCCTCGGCGGTGAATGTCGGAACGATTCGATGCCGCAGAACCGGCAGCGCTAACGTTTGCACGTCATCAATCGTGACGTGGGGACGTCCATGCATCAGCGCGCGGGCTTTCGAGGCCAGCACAAGTTGCTGACTCGCACGAGGCCCCGGCCCCCATTCCACCAGTTCCTTTGCCCAGCTTGCACACTGCGGGTCTTTCGGCCGCACGGCTCGGACGGCATCCAGCACCCAGTCCTTCACATGCGGCGGCAGCGGGATTCTGCGCACGGTTCGTTGAAAACCGATGATTTGTTCTCCCGTCACGACGGCCTGCACTTTCGTATCGAAAGTGGATGTCGTGCGATCGACAATCTCGGACTCCTCCTCCCGGCTCGGGTAGTCGACAACGACGTGAAAGAGAAAACGATCGCGCTGTGCCTCCGGAAGCGGATAAGTTCCCTCCTGTTCGATGGGGTTCTGCGTGGCAAGCACAAAGAACGGTTCCTCGAGCTTGTAGGTCTTGCCGCCGGCGGTTACCTCGTGCTCCTGCATTGCTTCCAACAATGCCGCTTGCGTTTTCGGGGGCGTACGATTGATCTCGTCGGCAAGTAGCATCTGCGTGAAGACCGGACCTCGCTCGAACAGAAACTGGCGACGACCCGTATCGGGATCTTCCTGGATGATGTCGGTCCCCGTAATGTCGCCGGGCATCAGATCGGGCGTGAACTGAATCCGATGAAAACCGAGATGCATCGACTCGGCTAGCGTGCGGATCATGAGCGTCTTTGCCAATCCGGGAACGCCTTCGAGAAGGCAATGGCCACGAGCGAGGATGGCGATCAGAAGCTGCTCAATGACGTCATCTTGCCCGACAACGATTCGCGAGACCTGTTCTCGCACGGCTTGACACGACTTCACCAATTGAGAAGCCAGCGCCGCATCGGACTCGGAGTTCTCATCAAGGCTCGATTCGATCGGTGGAGGCTGGACCATTTTTCTGGACTCACTGATGTTGGTGCCGAGTACTCGGTCGCTGATCCGCTACATGCTGCCCGCTGCGTACCGGTGTCATGCTTCAGTATAGCCGTCGACGGATGCCCGGGTTGAAACTGCAGGAGCGATCGATGTGGCTGGGGTTAATTCGTTTGGCAAACCTGCTTATTCTGTGCGGATGGCATCTCTTTACGTCGTCCGAGGTCGTGATCAAGGCAAGCACTTTCAGCTTGCCGAATCCGTTGTGCGTATCGGCAGGGACACGCACAACAGCGTTCAGTTGCTCGATGGCGAAACGTCGCGACACCACGCGGAGATTCGTGTCGACGGCGAATCGTCATTTACGCTGATTGACTTGGACAGTAGTAACGGAACTCGCATCAATGGGGAGCGAATCAGCCGCAAGGAGCTCGCCAGCGGTGACCGCATCGAAATCGGCTCCACGTTATTGATTTTCACGGGGACGGCACAACCGAAGGCACTCGAGGCTGCCCATGGTGTCGACATTGTTCAGCAGACGACGGACGAACTCGCGAGTCGCATTATTTCGTCGCTGCCACGATCGGTCCGCCATTCCAACCCCGATCCATCCGGACTCAGTGACGACCAGGAACAGATTCCAATCACGCACGAAACGGCGATGCGTGAAGGTGGTGAAGATGCCGGGTCCGACGAACGGCCTAATCGACTTTCCGACAGCGACAGTTCGCTTGAGCTGATGTATTTGACCGCGCTCGCCGTGGGGCGTACGGATGATCTTGATCAACTCCTTGATCGAATTCTCACCCTCGTTTTTGACTGGGTCGACGCCGATCGTGGATGCATCATGTTACGTGACGCCGAAACCAGGGAACTACGCCCGGCCGCCCGATGCGACCGCCAAAGACAATCCGATTTCGTCGACGCGACGGAGTTTGACTCGTCCGAGAATCCGATCAGCATCAGCAGCACGATGCTGGATTACGTTTTCGAACAGGCCGAAGGTGTTCGGACGACAGACGCAAAGGACGATTCACGCTTCGATGCAGCGGCTTCGATCGTGCAGGCAGGTGTCCGCGAAGCGATCTGCGTTCCATTGCAAGGACGGTATGACATCGTCGGTGCGATCTACGTCGACACCTACTCCTCGCCCGGCCAGATCATCGAACGAGGAACGCCGCACCGTTTTACGGACGACCATTTGCGCTTGATCACAGCCATCGGATACCAAGCGGCCTTGGCCATCGAAGACACGTTTTACTACGGCGCTCTCCTGCAGAGCGAGCGACTGGCAGCGATGGGACAGACGATTGCGACGCTTTCCCACCACGTCAAGAACATTCTGCAGGGGATTCGCGGTGGGAGCTATCTGATCGATTCGGGACTCAAACGCGAAGACACGGACGCCGTCCGGCGCGGCTGGTCGATCGTGGAAAAGAACCAGGAACGGATATCAAATCTCGTTCTGGACATGTTGACATTCTCGAAGGAGCGTCAGCCGGAACGCATTGAAGCCGACTGGAATGAGACGGCGGAGGACGTCTTTGAATTGATGATCAGCCGAGCGTCCGAAGCTGGCGTCGAGCTTGTCTTTCAACCCCAGGTCGAAATGCCATCGGCTTCCTTCGACCCCGACGCAATGCATCAGGCGATCTTGAATCTGGTAACCAACGCGATCGACGCCGCAGAAACGGGCGAAGGTCAAGCAAGCGAATCCGGTTCGCATGCCAAGGTAATGATTCGAACGGCTTTCGATGCGACAGCCGGATGGATGCTGGACGTTGCCGATAACGGCCCGGGAATCTTACCCGAAGACCGGCAAAGAGTCTTTTCACTCTTCGAAAGCGGGAAAGGTGCCCGTGGCACGGGGCTGGGGTTGCCCGTTAGCGCGAAAATCGTCAATGAACATGGTGGAAGGCTGACGATTGTTGATGTTGATCAACCGGGCTGCTGCTTTCGAATCTGCTTACCGATCGAAAATCAGGACGCTCAGGGCGAGTGATGCTGTTCAATGTGCTGGCCCAACAGATCTTTGCCGTAATCATTTCCATTCGGCGTTCGAAGCACGGCATGGATGTGGTCGCGTGAAGGCTCTCTCGAACGAAACGGCGCAACGCGACGCTGATGGTCGAACTCGATGAGAACGACCGGGCTATGAACGCGGTAGTAGAAAACGCTGTCCGCTTCCGTGCCTCCGACCCAGGCAAAATACGTTTGATCAAGATGTTCGACCACTTCGTCCATTTTGATTTTTGCGTGCCCATCCCGCATGTTTCCGACAAACGACTCGACCAGATCAAGCAAGCGTTTCTTCTGCATCTCATCGAGATTTGACGCCGGGATGCCAGCGAAATCCAGATTGAGATTGTCGCGATAGGCTTGTGCGACTGCGTTGTTCGCAGGCTTGGTCGTCGAAAGCGTCGCCTCGGACCGCTGCTGGTCGTTCAACAAGAGCATCAAAGCGAGCCCCTTGTCCTGTTCGTCCTGCATGACGATTGTTCCTTTGAACTTCCCTGCCTTTGCATGGACCGGCTCGCTACCGACAAAGACGGGTGACATGACAACTTGGTCACCGATCACAAAGTAATTCACGATCAGGTGGTGGCCATCGATCTGCCAACCCCAGGGCTCCGTTTCGGAGGGTTCGCCCATCACGGTGATCCAGTAAAGCCACTCGCCATACTCGTCGTCGTTCTTGGTGAGTTCAGCCAGCGTACCATTCAGCTTCATGATGTCCTTTGACAGCCGCAATCCCTTCGCACTCAGGCTTTCCTTCATGAGCGAGAAAGCCAGTTCACGCTGCTGCTCATCCATTTCATCAAAACCGACGCCTCGTCGCTTGTAGAAGTGTCGGTTATCCCACGAACGCCACTCGATGTGATCGACGGGATACATCGCACGCTGTTTCTGATCATCGTTCAATGCAGCGAGGAACTTGGTCGCGGCGTTAACGACCGGCAGAGTTGAAACGCCCGTGGACTCAATTTCGAACAACCCTTCTTCGATCTTGCCACCCGCGGAGATCCCGCGAAAGGGCTCGGCAAGCGAAGCTTCGCCACCGCCTCGTTGTCCCCGGCGCTGACCACGTCCCGGTGGCTGCGAAAGGGCCTGGAACGTCACCGCGACGGTGACCACACTCATGACCATTGCCAATAGCCAGCTTCGTCGAAACATCTTGGGGAACTCCATGCCTGTGCCGAGCGAAAACCTACGTCGTCATTCTCGCGAGGCGTTAGTCTACTGTATCGAGTCCAAAGAGTAGGCCGAACGCAAGTTCGTCGCTCGCCTCCTCGTCATCCCAACCCATAGACTCGCGACGAAGCACGGCATCAACTGCAAGGAAATGCTGATCGGCGAAGGAGCTCCAACGCGGTCGTTCGGGGAGGAAATCAAGTCGAAACTCTTCTTCCGCAACCTCACTTTCAACCACTTCCGTTTCGGCGCGATGACTCGAATTGAATTGGGAGAACGAATCGACAATCCCTTCGCCTTCGGCCTGAGGCGTGCGTGTCAAATAGTTAATCACTTGTAACGCATCGAGCGGCGACCACCGTCCGTCACCGTTGACGTCTCCCCGCATCGAATCGTCTTCCAGCAGTTGTCGATCGGAAAGGCGATTGATGATCGCGAGTGCGTCGAGCGGAGAAACCGCGTCGTCGCCGTTCACATCGAAGGGATTGAGAAAGTTGTGGTCAGGCCGGAACGTTAGATCAGCGCGGATGGCCAGATCGCCGATTGATCCGGTCACCAGTCGGCGTCCAAAACCCGTCGTCTGAGTTGTCAACCGCTCCATCGAGTTCGGCAAGCTGAATTCCGTCGTTGGTGACGTTCGAAGAATCGCCAACTCACCCGTTCCTGTGGAATCCGGATCCACACCGACCCTACCGACACGAGATCGGGCGATGATTTCCAACGAAGTGTTCTCGACCGTTAGCCTTTGTAAAGCATCTTCAAACAGCAGATCGATCTCGAACGTGGAATCGCGACGGGCAACGTTAACATCTGTTGTCAATTCTGGAAGTGCGATCACCCAATGCTGCGAAGGTGCCGCAACATTGAGCCGACTTGTAACAACCTCGATATCACGACCATTCGCGAAGAATCGAAACATGTCCGGATAGGCTTCCACTTCTGCTCTGTCGATCTGTCCGTTGACAATCAAGTTCACTGCAGAAGCGTTTGGGAAATCAAGCTTGATGCCGCTGGCGGAGATGAATCGAGGGTCAAGGATTTCGACTTCGACAATCCCGACCGTTTCATTTGCGGCCAGCGTCACTTCTTGGCCGCTACTGTAGCTAACCATTGAGACCGTTCCGTCGGTCGACTCGAGCCGTAGCGTTTCCGCATCAAGTGCGACACGGGTTAATTGCTCGCTCGTTTCGATTGCCCTTCTTTCCATCGGCAAAATCTCGAACCGATTCTGCCTTTGAACCACCCAGTTGTCACCGTCAATGAAGACATCAATGTTGGAAATCGCGAAGGTGCTGAAGTACTCGGAAAGCGACGGGATCTCAATCGGCTGGTCGCTGACTCCATCCCATCGATAGACGGTTTGATTTGAACCCGTTGCGTCTCGGTGAATGAAAACGAGGTCGCCCTCAAGCTCAGCAACGATTCGGAAGCTATGGCGAGGTTCCGGACTCAGGTTTAGCAATTGCGTCAGCGACCGCATGGTGCCGTTGGGTACAAGTACCTCCATGTCTCGCACGATTTCGCTGCCTTGTTCGGTGCGAACGGTAAACGCGGCCCAACTCTCGGTCGTACTTTCATGCGCGAGATACCCGTTGACTTCGACCGGTTCCGCATCGCCGTCAAGCCAGACATGATTCTTCGTCTGTCCCCGAAATGCCCAGCCACCCGGGAATCGCTGAGGCGCCACAAATGCATCCTCGCCGTAGTAAAAGTGCTGCAGCTCGGTGTGTCCCGGGCGTTCGACTTCCGCGTGTGCTCCGGGGGACGGATTGACGCCGCTATACCAGATGAAGCCGTAGCGGAATGTATCCCGGCTCCATCTCCCCCGAAACGAATCGGTCGAGATGAAGCCACTCCCTTCTGCCGTTCCATCAAAGAGAACGAATCCGTTTAGGCTCTCCGAGTAGTGAAGCACTCTTGGTCTGTCGAATGGTATCGACGTCGGAACTGCGGGAAGGGGGTTCTCGACGAAGTCTTCGATAACCACGGCGAAATCGCTGGCCGCATCATCAAGCCGAAGAGCCTTTTGCTCACTCATCAAAATCGCACCCTGCCGCGTGACCGCAAAAGCGGAAACCGGGAGATCGAACCGTTCAACAGCCAGCGACTCCGCATCGACTCGAACTACGCCACCGTCCACGAGGTTGGCGGCATAAATCGCCCCATCACTGACGCCAATCTCCGAGTAACCTTCGAGAGGAAGATCGAAACCATTCAGAGAAAACACGCCAGATCCGTTGCGTAGGTTCGTTCCGCGAAATGCGTTTCGGGCATAGAAATAGAGGCCCTCGCGCACATGATGCAGTTCTCGCGGAAAGTTGGTCGCGAGGTTATAGAAACGATCCGAAACGACGACTTCATGCCTGGAGACGATCTGCATCTCGCCAGTACCGGACTCAACCCTTACGAGATCAACATGGCTGTCATAGCGAACTTCCGCAAAGAGACTCTCGTTATCGTCTTCGAAGACCCGCTGCACGACACCTTCGGAGGTCGGCTGCCCCGCATGCGGAAGATCGAGAATCACCTCCGGCTCTGAGAGCACCTCATTGAGTCGCAAAATTCGGAAACGTTCGCCAGCCTCTCCTAACGCAACTTGATGCAGGTAGCCACCGATAGTTCCAATCTCACCTTTTGTGGGACCGAGGTCTACTCTTGCACCGGAGCCGAAGTGAACTGCGATCACCGTATTCGATCCATCCAGGTCTGTTGGATAGATGAGCCAGTCTTCCACACTGGTCACCGAACCCCCGATGGAGAGAAGGGGCAAATCATCGCGACGCTCGAACGTTGAACTTCCCGCTTGGGACTCAAAGAGTATCAGCCCCGAAGCCTCGGGTTCTCTGTTAGCGATGATGAATCCGCCGCGAAAGCCAAATACGTGGTCGGCGGTACGCGAGATTCCGTTGGGATTCCACTGCCCAACTTCGCCGACAGTCGTCATCGCCCCATCGTTATTCATGAACACCGGCAAAGCCACCCCATTCGTGTCGCGAACCAGAATCCCATCTTTGAGTTCAACAAACTGAAGTTCCTGCTCGAAAGTGTTCCCTGCGTGAATCAACGAGGCATCAAGGACACCATTTCGAGAACGAACGTAAAACGCGTATTCGAAAGCGGAATCGCGGCCGATGATCCCGATGCCATTTCCGACGGGAACGACATTGGCATGATCAAGCTGCACGACGTCGAGAATTGTTTGCGTGCCTGCCAGTGTTCCATCACTGGCAAGTAGTGAGATTCCCGACTGCGAATATTCGTCAACGTGCACGACGATGTTGCCAGCGACGTAAGTTTCGAAGTGCCAGTCGGCTCGCGGCTCTCCGAGTGCGAACGTTTCTCCATCGTTAATCGGAATGACAAGTGCTTGATTGATTGCGGCTCCGTCGCTGGTTCGCCCACGACGGTCGCGGATGACGACTGATGAATCCGTCACGCCAAGGATGGATATCTCGGGATGCGAACCGTCGATGGAGCCGAAAGTTTCCAGCCTGCGGAACCCGTGTTCGCCTCCTTCCGTTTCGCTTCCGTCCGTCACCCAAAGCTGAACTTCACCCTGCCCAATGCAAGTGAGAAAAACGAGCCGATCGCCTACGCGGTGGAGATCCGCTGGTTGAGATGAATCAGGTCCCGGTGCGAGGTCGTGAACACGCACCCTGGGGCCTTCGGATGTCATCTGCGCCGAAAACAGCTCATTTCCATGATCGCCAGAGCTAGACACAAAAAAGTAGTGTTCCTCGACCACCACGGGCGTTGCACCGACCGGAACAAGGTTATTCAGCAACTCGCCGATCAAGAGCCTACGAGTCTCAAGCGATTGGAAACCCAAGCGACGCTTCATTTTCGATATTCCTTCCCTGCAAGATCAGTTGAACTCACACCATTTGATTCATGCCGCGGCCGCCCGCAACGAGTCTCGTTTCCGCGGTCGCACTGCGTGTAGTTTACGAACGAAAAGAGTCTCAAAAACAGGGAAAACAGAACTCAGATCCCAACACCCACAGATTGTGCTTGTGCGAGTGGGCACGCCGGTTTAGGTTCTCTTTTGTGGATAACCGCCAGCCCTCCATTTCCGATGCAACCGCCGACTCGCACAGACGCTTCACAAGGCATTGAATCCAGTCCTAATTCGGGCTCGGAAGAAGCGCTCCCGGCAACGGAAGTCTTTTCGCTACCCGCAAGTTCTGATCGAGGGAGCGATGAAACAAAGTCAATCCCGAGTTTCCGTTATCAATGCGTCTGCGGTCGCGAGGTATCGGTTCTTGCGAATGAGCGCGTCGAATGTCCGACTTGCGGACGCGTGGTCAACGGTGAATTACTCCAGCGCAATCTTTCGTTGACCGTAAGCGTCGCTGACATCGATCGAGCGACGTCGGACTTTGCATTCGAGCAAAACCAGCCCAACGATAACCTTGTCGGCCAATCGCTCCTCCACTTTCGCATCGACCAAGTGATCGGACGTGGCGGTATGGGAACCGTCTATCGAGCGCTCGACACATCGCTGCAGCGTTTCGTCGCAGTCAAACTGATTCAGCGACGCAAGGGAGGCTCCGGGTCGACTTCCGATCAGTCGGGTTCCGGAACCAATGAGGACTTGTCGGACGCGCTGGAAGAAGCCATCGCCCAGGCTCGACTCAATCATCCGAACGTCACCACGATTTATTACGTCGGTCGTGAAGGTGAAGCTCCATTCATGGCGATGGAGCTGTTGACCGGTGGCACACTTGCGGACCAAATCAAGGAGGGACCGCTCAGTTACCGGATGGCAATCGGTCACATTCTTCGCGTGGCGAGCGCCCTGCGACACGCTCACGAATTCGATATCGTCCATGCGGATATTAAACCCAGCAACTTGCTGCTTTCAGATTCGGGCGAAGTCAAGCTTTCCGATTTTGGCCTCGCTCGAAGTGCTTCGCGAAAGTCATCGCAGGGCAGCGTGTCAGGGACGCCCAACTATCTCGCGCCGGAGTTGGTAAGCGGTCGTCCTCCCAGCATTCAGTCCGACATGTACGCCTTGGGCGTGACGCTGTTCGAGCTTCTGTTTGGTCGATACCCGTTTCAGCTCAGCGGCAGCACACTGCTGGAACAACTCTCAACGCACGCCGTTGCTCCCATCGAGTATCCCGTGCCTTGGCCGAAAGACGTGCCGGAAGAAGTGATTCCGGTCCTAGATCGATTGCTCGCGAAAGCCCCTGAAGAACGTTATCCAGACTACGACTCCCTAATCGACCAGCTCGAGAGGATTCAGCCGGTCAGTTCCGTCTATGCCGGAATTGTTCCTCGCTTGGGCGCATTCGTTGTTGACCAGATGCTGGCGTTGGGGGTGATGTTGCTCGCCTACACGATTTTCTACGCCGTGCTGGATTCCAGCTTACTCTTAACGGTCGGCGGTTTCCTGCCCGTCCTGCTGGCTTATGTTTGGTGGGTGCGAAGCGGATACCGGACACCAGGCCGAATGATATTCCAGCTCAAAATCGTCGACCAACACGGGCTATTTTTGCCGCCGAGACAAAGAGCACTTCGCGAGGCTTTACGAAGTGCCCTTTTGTTCTCAATGCTCGCCGAAGCGTTTCACGATGCACTGACCATCTTTGTGTTCTTGGGGACGATGATCATGTTCATACTCTGTAACGCTGTCTCAATGATTGCCAGCGGAGGTTCGCGTGCGTTCCACGACTGGATTTGTCACTCGAACGTGACATTTGAAACGGTCCAGCGACGGCAGCGTTCCCGCCGCAATGTGGAAGCCGAGTAGAGACTGTGCTCTCGACCCGGCTTCTCGCAGATCGCTGATGCTACTGGTTGAGCGGCTCCTCGATCACTTCCTGATTCGCTCGCGTGCCGAGTGCTCCCCAAAGACCATACGGACTCTGCGAACCGACGACGCTTCCGGGGAACTGGCTGTTGATATCACCGTTCAGACGGACGACGGGATGCCTTGAATCACCCGCTTCAATCGAATCGGTGATGAAGATCACCGCTCCATCTCCCATCAACACGTGGGCTCCGCCTTGGTGACGGCTACTCGGTGGCAGGACTCCGGTATCAAAGTCACCACCGCCACCAATGCAGACTTCACGGTTGGGAGGAAGGATCGTCGTCACACTGGTGTACGTTGGCACGGAGTCGCACCAGCGAAATCCGCGTTTCCATGTCGTGCTGCGAAGTCCAGGATTCGCAGTGTCGCCAACGGAAGGATCCCAGAACCGTGGACGAAGTGGGTCCAGCAAGTTAGCGTCTTGGCAAGCCGAAGGATTGTTGTGAATCGTGTTCCATCCGATCCCAAAGTAGGGATCTGTTCGTGAGTCACGGTCGCCAACGCCGGTCGCAATCTCACCCGCAGCAATCGTGTTTGACTGACCGTCGAGAATGTCTCGAAAACGTGTTTCCTTTCGGTTGTAAAAGAACCCACGGTTGGATGCATTAGCGTTGTTGATGTGGCCCTGGTTCCAGCTGTTGTTCTGCCAACGCCAATAGCCCCAGTTCACCCAGTCCGTCGAATCGCCGATGTTGGCGGCATAGTTTGTGCGTGCAAGTCCCGGAGGAGAGACACCCGGATCGCTGGGGCAACGCAGCGTTGGGATTTGAGTTCGCCAAGGCTCGTACGCAGAATCCCAAGGCCGCGGTCCGTTGCTTGGATAATCACTCGGCCCCAATCCGGGAGTTCCGTCACCATCGAGCGGATTCGAGACCTGTTCCCAGACGGCCTGCTGCTCCATAAACGGTGTCAAGCCGACTAACCAACTCAATCGAAATCGATTGTTATCCGTCAAGTTTGTGCCACCCGGGTTTCCATTACTTCCCAGGTGATAAGTTCCGCCCGATTGCATTGGAAATTGCTTATAGGCGGAATGGTAATTGTGCAGTGCCAGTCCGATCTGTTTGAAGTTGTTGCTGCAACTCATCCGCCTAGCCGCTTCTCGCGCGGCCTGCACAGCCGGAAGTAAAAGTCCAACGAGAATGCCGATGATCGCGATCACGACCAAGAGTTCCACAAGCGTGAAGCCGCGGTCATTCCGCCGGCGGGTCGATATGCCCATTCGATGAATCTCCATGGGAAAAGGGAAGAACAATCCGATTGCCTCTTCAACCGCCGCAAATTCCGGCAGTTTCTATCCCATTCGTCCAATGGACATGCTCATTCGTCCGAGACCACGCGAGCCGTACCGTCCTCGGAAAATTTCGGGACGTGCCACTTTCAACCGTCAAAAACACACGCGATTTCTGGGCCAATCTCGACCGATGAAACCTGTTGGTATACTATCCGCTGTAAGTGCTTCCTCGCTTTCCCGAAACGTTCCCGGCGCGGTCGAGTCTAAAGATGCAACAACGAACAGGCCTGAACTTGAGTCGGTCCACATCGCGATCTGCAAAGCGAAGAACACGCCTTTCGTGCGAGCGGCTCGAAGACCGTCAATTGCTCGCCGGTGATGCGTTTCACTTCGACGTCAATCAGGACGGTGAAGTGACGCCGATGGACGCTCTGAATGTCATTAACGAAGTCGCAAGAAATGGCAACCGGCTTGTGGAGGGAGCAGTCGACGAGGCGATGGACGTCAACCGTGACGAGTTCATTTCCGCCTTCGATGCTCTCGTGGTAGCAAACCAGATCGCGCGGCAATCATCGACGGGGGAAACCAACGCAGAGATTCTCGAGTTGACCTTTTTTGGCCCGAACGCGGAAGCGGGAGCTACGTTGGTCAACAACGCAGAGGATCTGCGTGAAATCTTGGTCGATCCTCCAGAGGTGGATTTTAGCCTGGACACGGTGGTCGCTTTCCATCGTGGCACATTCCCAACCAGCGGCTACACGATTGACTTTGTCAGCGCGACGTCGGACTCGGGTGCGGCAACGGTAACACTTCAGCTCGGGTCACCGCCCGAAGACGTCTATACACTGCAAGTGATTACGAACCCGCGAATCGTCTTGAAGCTCGAAGGCGTGATCGATCAAATCACCTTCGTCGATACAGATGGGAACGTGCTGGATAGCGATACGGTTTAAAAACGCTACGGGAATGACCACTGAAAGCTTCCAAGGCCTTGTTGCGAGACAGCCAAACTGATGTCCGAACCGCAGCTAAATCCCTACCGCGCGACAGCACACGCTGAGAACTTTCAACCCGGTTGGGGAATTTGGAAGCTGATACAACGTGCGTGCGTGGCGGTTTACGGCATGCTCTTGGCATTTGTGTGTATCGTGGGAACGGCCCTCGAAATCTGGACGGGAGAACCGTTGCTCGAGACGGCGTTTTGGTTTTTGGTCGGAGCCCTGATGGTTTACGGTGTCTTTGCTCTGGCGATAAGCGAACTTCGAATTCGGAGCCTCGGGCCCATTTGGCGGCAGGTCACAATCGGACTGGCTGCAATTACGCTCTTTGGAACATCCTGGGATATTTACAGCGGCCCATCGATGTCTCGATTTGAACTTTTCGCTGGGCTTGCCGCCGTAGCCGTATTCATCACACCGGCATTGGTTTTCAACTGGATGGTCGGAGAACGGATGTATGCCGCATGCGCACAGCGTTCGCTCATCGACAACGAGACGCACTCGTAACGAACCCGCCGGATCATCAACAACGTAGGAACGAGCGCTAAACGCGCTTTACTGGCCAAGCTTGAGGGCACGTTCACCCGCCGGAAGCGCCCGTTGCCAACCTCCGTAAACCGGATTGGGCAACATGATCCACCGGGAACCGAGCATCGTTCGTTTTGCTTTCGCGACTTCGTTCCGCTCCTCAAGATTAACCGAATCCATTTCACTGCAGAGGTCGCCCATGCCATCTCCAACGAGTAAGACGATGCGGTGGCTCTTTGCGATCGTTGCCCGCCGCGAAAGCTTATCATCCCCCCGTCCCTGAGACGGATTCTTCGTCAAGACGTTTCCGTGATTCGCGGGAAAGCCGAGTTGCACAAGGTTCTCGACCGTCGCATCCTTCACCACATCGCGACGGTTCGTCACAAAGAAGACTTTGACGCCAAGGCCCTTCGCGGCTCTTACAAAATCAAGCGATCCAGGAATGGCGGTGGCTTTCGATTCTTTGCACCAATCGTTCCAAGACTCGGTCGTGTACGGTTCTCCGGCTTTGATTCTGCGTGCGTTGTACGCCGAATTGTCCAGCACCGTTTCGTCGCAATCGAGAATGATTGCTGGACGCTTCTTTTGAAACCCGCCGAGGGCAAGCTGAACTTCATCCGCCGACCAATTTGGATCTTGTAAGCCGACCTGAAGTTGCAGCAACGCCAACCGATACGTCTGCTCCGTCAGCAGACGGTACTCTGCCGAATTTTGCATCCAAGTCAGGGCCCCGTACCGAGGGTCATCCTCGATATCTAAATCCTGAGCGCATAGGCCGGCTGAAACTGTGAACACTAAAATGATGGCTGCTGAAAGAAATCGACTTGTCTTTATCATTAACGAACACTGGGGTTGAGGCGAACACAATGGAAGAGCGAGCGACGAATGTATCTTCAATATCACGTGACGTTACACCGGTAATTGTCGGATCATAGATGCCGCAGTGCCAATTTTTCGCCACCTGGCGGGTTCCACGTCGCCCCCGCATCGACTCCGCGCTGCTGAATTGAACGGCGTCGCCAACACCATCAGCATCAGTATCTCGACGGATGCCGATGGTGCGGCTTTGTAAACTCCATTCGGATCAGGGGCGACGAATCGCCTTTCCGCGTCGGCGAATACGATCGTACCGGAGAACACGATTCAGATCTTCTTCGGTTTCCTTCCGAAACCGAACACCTTTCTGTGCTTGAGACTCACGACTTCTGGCTTGAGAAGTTAACTTTGTCACATCGTTTAGCATTTGAGGTATCCAATGTAAGCTTGGTTCGTGTCGCGGAAGACCACATGGTCTTCCGCTTAGAATTTGCTCTGCCCAGATAGGTATACGCCGACCAATCCATGCGCTCGCGAAAGGCTAAGAAAAATGTCAAATGACTTTGACGTCAATCAATTGGCTCGACATGCAAAAACTGGAGATACGGTTGCATTCGAAGCGATTGCGCGAAGCCTCACACCCTCTCTCATGCGATTTTTCAGTCGAAAGGGTGACTGCGACCCTGAGGAATTGACGCAGCAAACATGGCTACAAGTCGCTAACGGTTTCGCCCAATATGATACTGGTCGCGATTTCAAAGCATGGCTATTCTCGATCGCGTACTACCGCTGGGTTGACTCCCGCCGGGGTAGGAAAATCGAACGGATTCTTGTCGACATTCCCGAGTCTTCCCTGGATGATCCGGTCACCAGAGACGAATTCGTCGTGGCAATGCAGGACTGCATGCTGAACCTCTCGGAGGTCGATCGGTCGATCATTTATCTACGTTATTGGGAAGAGCTCGAACTTCGGGCAGTCGCGAAGGAAGTCGATCTCCCCTACGCGAGCGTTAAAGGGAAAGCGCATCGAGCCCGAGAAAGTCTGGCGAAATGCCTTGGTAAGAAGTTTTCTTGAAAAGTGACGAGCGCCTCCGCTGCTTCTTCGTACACTCCAGTACCCCCCCCGTATAGGTCTCGACTGAATGAACGACGAAGCGGAAGTGCCCAAGGACGATGAACTCTTAGAATTTGCGGGGTTGATCGAAGGATTTCAACGTGAATCGGATGACCGAATCGATGACCGTGTGGTGGGTCGCATCGTCGCGCAAGCGCTTGAAGACTTCCATCTCGAGGCGGATAAGACTCGCGTAAACTCAGCCCCAAAGGGCCAAGTTGGAAACAGCGATCAGACCATTCCCGCTGAAGAATGCCCGCCGACTCTCATAGGTGATCAACAGCAAGACGAAAATGGATCAGGTGGTCAAGGGAGAACTCTGGGTGATTACCGATTGGTCAAAAGACTTGGTGAGGGTGGGATGGGCGTCGTCTGGGAGGCACGGCATCGTTCACTCGGCGATCGACGGTTCGCACTAAAGGAACTGCAAAAAGATCGGCAGTTTCGACAGAGCGCCATCCAAAGATTCATTATCGAGGCTCGCGTCCTGGCTCGGTTCGATCACGACCACATCGTCCCTGTGTATCACATTGGGCATGACGAGGGCATTCACTACTTTGTGATGAAACTCATTGACGGGCAAAACTTAGCCGAGTTGATCCAAGCTGCCGGAAAAAAGCAGCGGAATGGGAGAAGGCAAAAGACCGTGGATAATCGCGCCTCGACTCACTCGTTAGGCCGGTCGAAAGCCGATACCGTGGTTTCACATGAAATCTTGAATCAAGTTTCCGAAAAGGGTTCGGCAGCAAGCGTTCCCGAGTTCGTCGATGCAGTTGTTCGACTTGGAATCCAAGTCGCCGAAGCACTAGACCACGCACATCAAATGGGCGTCGTGCACCGTGATATCAAACCCGCGAACATTTTGGTCGACCGCGTTGGAAACGCTTGGATCGCCGACTTTGGTCTAGCACATGTGATCAATGGCAACAACAACATGACTCGAACGGGCGGATTGGTCGGAACCGGACCGTATATGAGTCCTGAGCAGTGCCTCGGCACGAAACGCTCAATCCTGGACCAACGCACCGATATCTACTCACTTGGCATAACGATTTACGAGTTGCTCACGCTACGACGAGCGGTCCCACGCGGCTTGTCGGATCCCGAGTTGCTGCACCAGATCCAATTCGAGGACCCTCTGCCGGCTAGAAGAGTTGATCCGCGTATTCCTCATGATTTAGAGGCGATCATTCTGCGGGCCACTCGGAAGCGTCCCGGCGAGCGGTACGAGTCCGCCGCCGCGATGGCCAAGGATCTAGAGCGATTCGCCAAGGGAGAGCCACTTCCCGGCGGCGTCCGGCCGACTCGCTGGGAAAAGACGAAGCAGTGGGCACGGACGCATCGCCAGAGCGTTGCCGCACTTGCAGCAACCTTCGCAACCGCACTCGTCGCCGCAGCACTCTTAGCCGTATTCGCGTACAACGTCCAAGCAAACGCGCTCGCCGCTGAGAGTAAGCAGAAGGAAAATGCCGTAGCCGAAAAGTCCAGGGTTGAAAAACTTTTGCGACGCAGTGAAGGGCTGCGATTGGCAGCGAATTCAGCATTGAACCTCGAGTCAGACCCGACGTTGGCGATGTTGTTAGCAATCGAAGCTACAAAACTCCATCCGGGAAAGGAAGCTCACCGCGCTCTATTAAGAGCGATCAACGAGAATCACGAATTGAAAACGCTCTCGGGGCATCGTGGTCCAGTAGGCTCGATCGCATTCAATCATGACGGCACGCGACTGGTGAGCACGACCACGAGGGATCGCTTTAATTCAGACGCTCCAAGTGGCGCCTATCTTTGGGATATTGCGAGCGGTGAGCTCCTTCACGAGTTTCGAGACGCTGGCACCACTTCGTCGATCACGTCGGCGGTCTACAGTCCTGATAAGGTGAGAATCCTGACGACATCGACGCCTCCGGACGGGGGTACAACGAGCGACGAAAAAGACGCGGAGGCCGGGCGTCCGCCTCGACTCTGGGAAGACGTTACCTTCGGCAGCCTGATCACATTCAATGATGCGCATCTGTTTGAAGCGAGCGAGAACGTTTTCGATCCCGAGGGAAGACAGATCGTCCTGCCCGCGAAGGAAAACACGGCCAGGATTTTTGACTGCGTTCGCGGGACCGAAGTTCTCAGGCTTGAGGGCCACGAGAAACGTGTCGTGCAGACTGCGTTTGGTCCTGCCGGCAAGCTCGTCGCGTCCGCCTCTGACGACAACACGATCCGCATTTGGGATGGCACCAGCGGCAAACTGATTCACAAGTTCGAGTACTGGAAAGAACAGTTACCACTTTCCAATTCCTGTCTCATTGACACCTTCGAGTTCCGCTCCGACGGACGTCAACTACTGACCGTCTCCAAAGAACTTGGAGTTCACCTCTGGGACTTAACTAGCGGAAAGCGAGTCGAATCACCAACGATCTCTGACGACGCCGCGTTCTACTGGCCCGATGGAATGAGATTTTCAACATTCACTCGGACCGTGGGCGGCGAAGTAAACACCCACGAATCCGCTCGAGGCGATTACCTCAACAGTCGATCGATCCCGGGATATCTCAAATTCGTGTCAATCAGTCCAGACTCGAAGATTCTTGCATTGAAGACGACAAATGCGTCAAGGATCAATTTTTGGAATCTCTCGCGTCCAGAGATTCCTGCAGTGGAGATTCCCGGAAATTTGGTCAATTGCATCCGGTTTTCGCCGGACTCAAAATTGATCGCTACAGGATCTGGCGACGAGACCATCAAGTTGTGGGATCTCGTCAATGGCCGCAAGCGAAACACACTTGCAGATCGAGCTAGTTACCAGTACGGGCGGGCGGCGATCGGCCCGAATGACAGGACGATTGCGATACCGAATAACAGCGGTCAGGTACTTGGTTCAGCGTCTCGATTCGGCGACTCGCAACGCTCGATAAACATCAATGGACGAGTTTGGGTGCCCGATTATGCCGAAACACGGTTCCTTGTGAGCGATCAGAACAGGCTGGCGGTCCACGAAATCGAGACCGCTGAAATGGTCGCGTCGATTTCCTATGGTCCCGGCCAGCCTCGAGTCGTTGCCATCGGTCCATCAGGAAAGCATGTAGCCGCCTACGCGGGTGGCAACCTAGTGACCCTTTGGTTCGTGGACGAAAGCAAACGAATCCCTTTGACCGTGGGAGAGCGTTCGGTCACGAATCTCTCGTTTACGCCTGACGCAAAACGTCTTCTTACAGCAAGCGAAGACGGAATCGTACGAGTCTGGGACGTCAGCTCGGGGCAAGAGCTCGGGTCGTTTTCCGTCAATCAACGCATCTTTAGTTTGGAAGTATCCCGGACAGAAGACCGAGTGGTGACCGTCGATGATGAAAGCCACGCGGAGGTCTGGAATCTAGCAACTTTCCAGCGTGAGGCGCATCTTGAATCAAATGACGCGGAGTTTACGGTCGCAAAGCTCAATTTTGACGGGACACTCCTGCTCACTTATAAGGAATTCGATGCCTCTTCAATCATCGTCTGGAACGTTGAAACCGCAAGCCAAATCCACCGATGTCCCGTTGAAGGCCGATGTGACGCCGCAGTTCACCACGACAAAAATGAGGCGATCCTCTGTACGGATTTAGGAGCCGAGATTTGGCGATTTGATACTAACGAGCGAATCAAACTCATTGATCAACCCAGAGCATTTGGAGCATACGCGCCGGACGACGATTTCATCTATACGTGCTCTCGAATTCCTTTCGGCGAAGAAACTGCGTCTAGCGTGAAACTCGATTCGATCCCGGCGCGGCTTGAGCGTTGGACTCCCGGGGACTTCCAACTGGACGAACAGGTTGACATTCCATCGGGATCACCAACGCAACTCTTCGTTGGGCCGAATCGACGGGTCCTAATGGGTCTTTTTCGTCGCTTTGTTGTCGAACTTCGTGATATCGATTCAGGTGAGCGAATTTCACTCTTGCCCGGACACTTCGCCGAAGTGTCTGAGATCCTATACACCCCCGATGGATTGACTCTCATCACTGTTGGTCGAGATGCCAGAGTTCACTTGTGGGGAATACCAGAGGGGAGGCGTTTACAGACCGCTCATGCGCATCAAAGCCCCATCACACGTGCTGCTCTAACAACCGACGGAAAGCGACTGCTTACCGTTGATACCGACGGTGATGCCGTGCTTTGGGCCGTTCCCACACTTCAGGTGCTGAAACAGTTCTCGTTTGAAGAAAAGTTCATCTCTCACCTTGAATTAGATCCAAGCGGAACACACGCACTGGCCGTCTTCCCGTCGGGCAAACTCTCTATCCATGATCTCGAGGTGAACGAGCCGGCTAGCCTCCCATTTCAAGTCGGACCGGTTGCCTGGGCGGAGTATGCAAGGCAAGGTTCAAGAATTCTTATCATCCCAAGAGACTCACGGAAGGTTGACGAAAGCGAACCCGACATTCAAGCGAATTACTCCGTACTGGTCGTTCCGACGGATGGACACGAACTCCGCAATTATCGCTTCCCATCACCCATCGTCACATCCCACTTCCATCCCAATGGACGAGAGCTAGTGACGTTGACCCGAGATGGCGTCATCAGCTTTACGGACATTGGGAGTGGTGAGTCAACGAAGTCGATTAAATCGGGTTTGACAAGACAACTGGCTGCGATAACCGACTCGAAGGGCAAGTGGCTCGCGATTCACCAAGTAGGCACAATTTCTTTCTGGAACCTCGAAGATGAAATCGAATGGATGCAGATTGGATCCGGGGGTGTCCCACTACGAAGCCTCTCAACGCAGCAAAAGTTTGTGAGAACCAACTATCTAGATCGATTCAATCCATTCCTTCTAAACTCGAACGATTGGGTTATCGTCGGACAAGGGTCGGTTATTAGAAAAGTCTCGTTTAACCTAAGCGTCCATCAAGAACTAGCACCACGCACGCTCAGCAAGACTGAGCGGGAGCAATTCCTGATCACAGAGTAGTCATCATGGACAGATCGCCTTGACGGTGCACGACTTAGAACGCAAACGGTCGCAGCAACCACTTCCGCAGTCCAAAGCCAGAGCAAGCCGGAATGACTCGTACGCGAGGCAAATCGCTCTCGACCTCGTTGACGCAGTCATTGTCGCTCCTTTGACCAAGAATCCGTTGCAGCACGCTCCCGTCACCTGAGCTTGGTAGCGCACAGGCCGTAGCCCGGTGTATTCCAGGGAGGGGCATGCAAGCGGTGGCGTGCAAAGAAAACCGTCCGTGCACATGCCGGTCACACCGCTGCAGCCCTCATCCGCAACTGAGAGAGAACTAATCGCACGCAATCGCTGCTGTGCAGTTTGATAAAGACCTACGCAGTCATTACAGTCTCCAGTCTCGGTATGTTCGGCAGTTTCTCCCATTAAATTGCACACAATTGCGGTCACCGAACACGTCTGCGACACCTGTACCCGTTCGGCGAATGCAGTGGACATGACCGGTGGACACGCCGGACTGCATGGTGGTGTTGGCGTCTCGCAAACGGTCGGCGGCGCTGTGTAGCAGACGGTCGGTTTCTTGCAGCGTTTGAAGAATCCAAAGATCCCTGCCGATGCATGATTGGGAGAAGCCAGTAGGACGATCAAGC
Source organism: Planctomycetota bacterium (assembly GCA_039025515.1). Classification (GTDB taxonomy): domain Bacteria; phylum Planctomycetota; class Planctomycetia; order Pirellulales; family Pirellulaceae; genus Stieleria. The sequence goes on along the minus strand of JBCCOI010000032.1, from coordinate 925 downwards.
AAAATGCGATGGCGTTATGCGTTTTGCGGCTCATGATGTGCTCTGCTTTGTCTAACTGTAGTGTTGAGGAGAATAAAGACGTCCCGGGATCTTAGTGCGAATCGACTGGGAAAACCTGCATTCATTCTCCCCATCTCCCCCAGGGTCGCTCGTTTACCCACAATTCGGCCGCAAGGGGTGCCGGAACCACCTACTGAACATGCGGTTCTTGATGCCGCATTCATGTAGACCTCGTTGTGCGTGCCGGCTCCTTGCACCATTCGTTGCAAGTCTCCTTCTTGTACGCTTCTCCAAACCTGATTCTGCGAGTGTTATCCGCCGGGTTGTCCAGCACCGATTCATCGCAATCGAGAACGACGGCGGGCGCCATACCGAGGGTTACGTTCGACCTCGACGTCTGGAGCAAAAAGTCCACGCGCCAGCCCAACAACAATCAATAACGCAACAGAGAACGAACGACGTGGAGTTGCCGTGAACCAACCAAAAGTACCGTACGAGCAACAAGCCTCGGCAACGTAGATCGCAGTTCATTGCTTTGCCAGAAAGGCTCAGACCCTTTGCCGGAAGCAACTCTCAGCGAAAATCGTTGAGGCATTGCCGCTGCTTCATCCCTGGAGGTGAAGTTAGAGCCGCGAATAATAGGACTGCCTGGGAAAAGGAGCAACGAAATAGAGCAATCGTTGGAAGATTAGAGAAGCGACGCGGACGGGACTCGAACCCGCAACCTCCGGATCGACAGTCCGGGGCTCTAACCAATTGAGCTACCGCGCCTCCGGTGGCATGCACCACCTTTGGCAGGAGCGGGATTATATCGGGGCAAGATCCCGCCGCAAGTCCATGGTTCGGATCGAACCCGCCGGATTCTTTAGCCGGGGACGTGTCAAATCTTGGTTTAAGAGCATTTTGAGGATTTTCCGTGATCGGC
>JBCCOI010000031.1:0-27484 GCA_039025515.1 Planctomycetota bacterium | reverse complement strand
GATAGGGCCCCACGACGACCAACTGTGAAGCCGTCGCGGTTGGAAGAGGCGTGCCACTTCCTCGAGTCGCCATCGTCAATCCGCTCATCAAGCCAATCATCGAGGCAAAAGCGAATAGCAAAAAGGAACCCGTTTCCTGATTGCGATGGTGGAAGAACGCGAGCGAAAGATGAGCCTGAATCTCCATCAACCCCTTCGGGAAAACCCAAAGAAAAATTCCCCAAAAGAAGATGGTCTGCAGAAGCGTCCAGCCCACTGATTTGAGGCCATTCATTTCCGCTACGCGAGTGGTCGCCGACGTCTGATCCTTCATTCCGTGAATCGTCGCCATGGCGAGCGACATTCCTGACAACGCACTCATGAGCGAAGCTGCAACCCATGCTTCACCGGACAATTGGCTGGTTGCGATGCAAAAAAGCGTCGGATACACCGTTGAAACGGCGACGCTCCAAACGATCAAGTGTCTATGACGGTAGTCTCGCAAGACAGAAACGGCCGCAACAAAAGAGCCACCGACAATGACGATTGCGTCAGCGAGCCAAAACGAATGCAGTGTCGCTGTTGGCCAATCAATTGGTTGAAACCACTTGGTTGATGGAGGGTAAGCAAACAGCAATACCCACCAGGCAAGCGTCGCGAACGATTGAATGACAAAATAACCAGCGACGATGTGTTTCGGGTTCAAGCATCTACCGGCAAGTTCATGGAGCTGGATAGGCGCACGCAGTTTAGGTAACAACTCGAGAGAACGCGATAATGGAATTTGGATACGAAGAAGACGAGCTTGCTGCAAAATCGTCGACCGAAGAGATTCGCGCGAGGTTCGATGCGGATGTCGATCGGTTTAGCAATCTGGAGACCGGTCAGGCCGCGGCGATCGATGCGCCCTTGATGATGGACCTTATTTCGGAGTCGGCCGTAAAACTCACTCCCCGCATCGACCGCGTCCTGGATGTTGGCTGCGGGGCCGGGAACAACTCGTTAATGCTGTTTCAAAAATATGGCAGTGCTTTTCAATCCGACCTGCTGGATCTGAGTCGTCCGATGTTGGAGCGCGCCGAAACGCGTTTGAAGAAGGCAGGTATCCGTGAAGTTTCCACATGGCATGCTGACATTCGCCAAGCAAATCTTCCAGCCGAAAGCTTTGATGTGATCATCGCGGCGGCTGTGCTTCATCACCTGCGCGACGAAGAGGATTGGCTGTCCACCTTCAGCAAGATTTTCTCGCTACTTCGTCCCGGAGGTTCGTTTTGGGTTTCAGACCTTGTGAGCCAAGAAACATCGACGATACATGAGCTGATATGGAAACGTTACGAGATGTATCTTGAGACACTCGGCGGGAAAGCGTACTGCCAAAGAGTCATGGAGTACATTGCGCTGGAAGATTCTCCTCGACCGTTGACCTACCAACTTGATCTCATGCGCGAAGTCGGTTTCACCCACGTCGAAGTCTTGCACAAGAACAGCTGCTTTGCGGCTTTTGGAGGTTTGAAGTCCTGACTCAAACGGTTCTCAAGTACATCCCTTTGCAGAGTTCTCGAATCGATTCCTCGTCCGTCAGATGCATCGTCTGGATGTTCGAAGCAATCAGCGGAGCGGCAACCGACGCGAAGTCTGTCGGCTCATGCGTGTTGACAACAACGGCAACCGCACGCCCACGACGCGAAAGGGAAACGAGTGATCCGATCGTATCCGGCGTGGCCCGTTGGATGATCGCCATTAAAGTCGTTTCGGAACTGATTCGCGACTCGCATTCCTCGAGTAGCTGTGAAAGCGTCATGCCGTCGCTGCGTTCAAGCCTGGCGAGCGTAGATCGCATTTGAGCCAAATGCAACGTACCGCGAGCCGCTTCCATGACGATGGGCCGGAGCCGGTCACTGGATTCCATCATCTCGGCGGACTGTTTCGCAAGTTCGCGGACACGATGGTCTCCTCGCCATCCTTCGGTTCGAATACGGTCCGCGGCGTCACGACCGTTGGTGGCCAAGCCGAAAGGCTGTGATTGTTCGTGCAGCGTGTTGGCGATCGAAATCGCTGCTGTGACTGCCAGGTCTCCTCGCATCGGCTCATGTTTGAGCGGATTGGACTCGGTATGAAAGTCCAAAACGATGGTCGCACCCGCAATGGAGGTCGGTTCATACACTTTGCTGTGAAGCTGCCCGGTTCGAGCGGTCGCTGACCAGTGTACTCGCCGCATGGGATCACCCGGTTGCCACTGGCGGATTCCACGCAGTCGCGTCGGGTCCTCGAGCACGTTGTTACGCATGCGGATTTCACCGAGCGGGCGCCGAGAGCTAATGTCGTAGCCGTCCATGTTGATCGTTTTCGGCAAAACGGTGAGATAATTCGGTGCGGCGCCGAGCCGGAAACGTCGGTACAAGCCCATCAGGTCTCCTGTCTCCAAAACGGTCGGGCCGATTTGAAAGTATCCCCGACGCCGGCATCGAATCCGGTACCGAATGACTCGTTTCTCCTTGGGTCGCATCAACAAAACGCGCATTCGTTCTCCGCTGACATCCAAAGTCGGCGGATCGTGGATCAATGCCCAGGCCGGCAGCACATCCTCAATCAACAACCAGAGGATTGGTAGCCTACTCGTGTTCTCAATTGTCAGCTTCGCGTCGTAGAGATCACCGACTTTCAATTCGGCGTCACCGCCTTCGCGCGTTGCGATGGGGCACTTGGCCCAAGTGACGGCGAGAAAGCGATTCAAAAAGATCGACGCGCCGGCAACAAGCCCCGCAAGTGCCCAGAGTGAACCGCCGAGGAGAATGCCGAGCAAAAGAACGCCCGACGAGAAGGCAAGCAGCGTAAACGTCGTTCCCGGGCGCTTCTGTCCGGATTGGTTTTTTCCGGTATGGCTATTTTCATTGCTCGACATCCCATCATCATACTGCAAACGCAGAATGAAAGTGTTTTGGAATGCCGACGTGATCGCCCGTTCCGGAGAGTTGGTCGCTCGAGATTATTCGCCGTATTCGTAGCGTGTAAATCCAGTTTCATCGTCCACGCGTTTGAAGAAACCGCTTTGGACTTTTGTAGCAGTTCCATCTGACATGAATGTCGAGAGGAAACGCTCGGAACGCTGAGAGAAGATCGCTTGGAGATCCGCTTTCTTGGGGAGCAGCGAGTCTACTTTCACGACATAGACCACCCGGCCTGATTCGGAAGGTGCGACAACGAATGAACCCTCTTTGCCTTCGAACACCGCCTTCATGAATCGTTCCCCGACATTATCCAGTTCGGGGACGTTTCCGACCATTGTGTTTCCGAATCCCTGAACCATCTTCCATTTAAAAGGACCAAGATCCTCAAAGAGTTGGTCCTTGCGGTCTTCCGGAACGAGTTCCTCGAGCGACTTTCCGTTGTTGGCTTGTTCAGCTAAATCTTCGGCGGCTTTCGTGGCAAGACCGATGGCTTCCGCCTTTCGAATTGCTTCAATCACCTCGTCGCGAACGTCGTCCAGCTTCGGTGTGTACTCTTCTTCAAAATCCGTCTTCCATGAAACGAAAAGGCTCTCGCTCATGATGTCGATCGTCTTGATGGGACGAAACTCGACCTGCGCCGCAAACTGATTCGGTACGCCATACATCAAAGCCGCAAAGGGAATCCGTTGCTGCGTGTTCACTGAATTGGGATCGACGGAACTGGCGATCGGTTCATCCTGGATGGAAACGGGTGTATGCGGCCCGATCTTTCGATATTCCAAGCCCAGCTCTTCAGCCAATGCTTCGAGGTCCGGTCGTTCGGGCGTCTCAGCGGTCTCGCTTCCTTCGGACAACGCTCGCTGCGTGAAGTAGGACTTCATAATGCCCTCGGCCTTAGAGATCGCTTCGGTGGCTGCCGTACCCGCGTCCTGAGCCACCATGCTTTGCGTTACTTCATCGCGCACTTCTTCCAACGTTCTGTAACGCGGTTCCGGGGCATCTGCGTCGTCTGCAGGTTCTTCACCGTCGGCTGCTGGCTGGGCAGGAGGTTCTGCAGCCGCCTCTGAATCGGAAGAAGTATCCGATGCTTCGTCTCCCGACGCACTCTCTTCCGTTGGAGGAGAAGCCTCCTCTGCCTGTTCCGACGAATTCTCCGTAGCCTGTGCCGATTCGTCCTGAAAGGCGACCAGTTGCACGGCATTCGAAGGGTTGGCTGTCGCGTTCGCCTGATCGTCTTCTTTTGCAGGCTCAGGATCAATCAGTTTTGATGCTTCTTCGAGTTCCTTCGCGAACGCTTCGGTTTTCTCCGCGTCAGACGCTGGGCTGAGATCTGGATTCGAAGCGTTGTCGTCAGCGTCCGCGGGTTTTGTTTCCGTTTCATCAGCCGCAGGATCCATTTCGGCTTCTTCGCCAGCGGATTCCTCCGGCGTATCACCGGTGGGCATGTCTGCGGGCGGATCTTCGGGTTTCAGGTCCAACTCGGGTGGCAGCTGGAAAGCACCCCCAGCTTTCTGCTTTTCGTATTCCGCCTCGATTTCTTCTTCGGAGAGTTCGGCGATCATCGCTTCGCGGAACTTTTGCAGGTCGGCGACCAAATACTCGAATGAGGCGGTATCGAAACGACGGAATCCAGGTTCGGGCGACATTTCGCTCGGGAATCGATCTTTTCCGGCTTCAAAGACGGCTTCGATCTGAGAGTCCAATGGACTCGCTTCCGTTTCGTCCATGAAGTCATTTACCAAGACTCCGTAGGCATCAATGGTTGCGTTCTGATTGAGTTGCAGGAAGTTACGCCAGTGATCCAGTGGACTCTGAAGAGGAAATTGACCACGAGCGACCGTGGAAGCGGCGCTTTGCAGATAGATCTGCGACAACAATTGCTTGCGGAGCATGTCAAACAGTTGGAATTGCCCGAGCCGATTCTCAGATTGCTTCCGTAGGAGCGCGAACATCTCGCGTTGGCTGATCACCCCACCGGTGAACTGCTCCAGCCAGAGTTCTAGCGCCGTGTCGTCGAGATCGAAACCCAGATCCTGAGCTGCCGCGGCAAACTGCAGCGTCTTGATCGACATGTCGTCGCTGGGACTCATATTGATTCCGACTTGTTGGATATCGCCTGTCCGTTGGTCGGCAAAAAAACCGGGCACCTGCGGCTCGGCGCCGCGGTTTATCACTTCCTGGGCCAGACGAACCAGATATCGAACGGTTTCGTTGTGTTGCCTGGTGAACTGCTGTACTCGGCTAGCTGTCAGCGAGACGCCGCTGTATTCCGCCAACACGGGGTCGCTCATTCCCGGTCCGCCGCTTCGAACCATGTACTCCGAGACCGCCGGCAGAACAACAAATGCAAACATGGCCAACAAAATGAGGCCGGTCATCATGACCTTCTGGTTGCGTCGGAAAATCTCCAGGGGACTCATGGCGGACTTTCAAAGGGGAATGGTGAGGGAATTCGCGAAATCGCAAGCAGAAAGGGTATCGCCGGCTGTTTTCGAGGGTCAAGCCGGAATCGAGCGAATCCCAGACATCCGCGGGCATCCTCGTGCATCAGAGCATTGTCGGCGGTTTTGCGAGACGGCTTGTCGTCGGCAGAAACTTCCGCGTGCTTGCGGATTGACGAACTCGGTCACACCCCGCTACCACTAGGAAAAGGTCACCCACTCGCACCTCCAAACTCGTAACCTGCGGTACAGGACCGCCTATTGATGGCCAAGTCATCTGGAAAAAGTCTCGTCATCGTCGAATCGCCGGCAAAAGCTCGAACGATTTCAAAGTTTCTTGGTAGCGGGTACCAAGTGGAAGCCAGTATCGGCCACGTCCGAGATCTTCCGGAGGGGAAGAAAGACGTGCCGGACAAGTTCCGCGATGAACCATGGGCATATCTCGGGGTAAACGTCGACGAGGGCTTCGAACCACTTTACATCGTTCCGAGTGAGAAAAAGAAGCACGTTAGCAAGCTGAAGGCCGCTCTGAAGGAAGCGGACAATCTTTACCTCGCGACCGACGAGGACCGCGAAGGCGAGGCGATCAGCTGGCACTTGCATCAGCTTCTCAAGCCGAAGGTCCCCGTTCACCGCCTCGTCTTTCACGAGATTACCAAGGAGGCGATCACGGACGCGCTCGAGCACACACGGGAGATTGATGAAGCGCTGGTCCGCGCCCAAGAAACACGTCGGATTCTCGACCGCCTCTACGGCTACGACATGTCGCAGCTCCTCTGGAGGAAAGTCGGAAGCGGTACGTCCGCTGGACGCGTCCAGAGCGTCGCCGTTCGACTAATCGTGGAACGCGAACGGGAACGAATCGCCTTTGTCCGTGCCACCTATTGGGACATCGACGCCATCTTCAAGACCGACGGTGGCGAATCGATGTCGGCGACGCTGAGTGCCTACGACGGCAAACGCGTTCCCAGCGGCAAAGACTTTGATTCCTCGACTGGAAAACCGACCAAAGAGGGGCTGTTGCTTCTCACGGAGCAGGAAACTAACGACCTTGCGGAGACACTCAAGTCGACGCAATTTACGATCACCAAAGTCGAGGTAAAGCCGTTCTCCGAGCGACCCCGCGCGCCCTTTACCACCAGCACGATGCAGCAGGAGGCCAACCGCAAACTCGGCTTCGGTGCCAAGCGGACGATGACGGCGGCCCAGCGGCTGTATGAAAACGGTTACATCACCTACATGCGGACCGACAGTACGACGCTGTCCAACGAAGCCGTCTCCGCGGCGCGGTCGCTGGTCAGTTCCGAATATGGCGACAAATACCTGCATCCAGACGTCCGGGTTTACAAGGGCAAGGTCAAGAACGCGCAGGAAGCTCACGAGGCGATCCGTCCGGCGGGCACCAACTTTCGCACGCCCGAGTCGATTCGAAGTCAGCTCGATTCGGACCAATTCAAGCTTTACGACTTGATTTGGAAACGTACCGTCGCGTGTCAGATGGCGGATGCGAAGAAGCAGCGCATCAGCGTCGAAATTCAGGGCGGGAACGCGACGTTCACCGCCACGGGAACCAGCATCCTGTTTGAGGGGTTCTTGAGGGCGTATGTCGAAGGAAGTGACAACCCCGAAGCCGAACTAGCGGACCGAGAGCGGCTGCTTCCCAACGTCAAGGAGGACGAGTCCCTGACGGCGGAATCGATGGATCCGAAAAGCCACACGACGCAGCCGCCCGCTCGGTTCACGGAAGCTTCATTAACACGAACACTCGAGGAGAAAGGGATCGGCCGTCCGAGTACGTTTGCTTCGATCATCGGAACGATTACCGACGATCGCCGAAACTACATTTATAAAAAGGGCAACGCACTCGTTCCCAGCTGGCGCGCCTTCTGCGTGACGCGACTCATGGAAGAGCACTTCGGAACGTTGGTGGATTATCAGTTCACCGCGGAGATGGAAGACTTTCTCGACGCGATCAGTCGGGATGAAGGCGGCTCGGAGGACTATCTGCGACGCTTCTATTTTGGCAATGACGGTGCGGTTGGCACGGAGCCCGCCAAGCTGGCGAGTTCGCAGAAAGTCGACCACACCATTGCACTCAAGCCGAAGCTCGAGAAGAAGCTGGAAGAAATCGACCCTCGAAAGACCGCGATGTTCCTCATCGGAACTCCGAAAGAAGGGCAATTCAGGGAAGAAGTATTCGTCCGCGTCGGGAAGTACGGTCCGTTTCTAGAGCAGGGTGAACGAAAGGCTCCGATTCCGGATGGCTTACCGCCCGATGAACTGGACCTTGCAAAAGCAATCGAATTGCTCGACGCCGGGCAGGTCGAAGAAGAGCCGATCGGGATTCATCCCGAGACCGGTAAACCGATCTTTGTGAAGGTGGGTCGGTTCGGGCCCTACATTCAGCTCGGTGAGCCCGACGACAAGGAAAAACGGAACCAGTCGCTGCTCCGGGGCATGACGGCTGAAGACCTGACGTTGGAGATGGCGTGCAAGCTGCTCGAACTTCCGCGAACACTGGGCAACTTCCCCGACAACGATCAACCGATTCAGGCATTCGATGGCCGATATGGGCCCTATGTCAAATGCGAAAAGGAAACCCGTTCGCTTCCCGATGGGGTTTCGCCGCTGGAGATCACGCTGGATGAAGCGATCAAGCTTTTGCGCGAGCCAAAGCGTCGTGGACGGGCGTCACCCAAAGAGCCGCTCAAAGTGTTTGACAAGAAGTCGCCGGTCACCGATGACGAGATGAAAGTGTTGGACGGGCGGTACGGTCCCTACGTCACCGACGGCGAGACCAATGCTTCGCTTCCGAAGGGTACAGACCCCAAAGAATTGACCTTCGAAACGGCGCTCGATCTGTTGGCCGAGCGAGCGGCGAAGGGCGGCTCGAAGAAGAAAAAGAAAAAGAAGAAGGCTGCGAAGAAAAAAGCGACCAAGAAGAAGGCCGCAAAAAAGAAAGCGGCAAAGAAAAAGTCCGCGAAGAAAAAAGCGGCGAAGAAAAAAGGGACAAAAATCAAGGATTAGTCCGGTTGCTGCGTCGGATATCCGGCAGGTCCAGACATCCCTTCAACATCAGCGATCGCAACTTCCGTCGATCCTGTTCCCGCCGCATTGAACGAGGCAACGAGTTCTCTGATAGCGAGTCTCTCGCCACCTCATCTGCCACGCCCAACACCGCCCGTGCCACGACTCAGTGTGACTGGTAGATGGCAGCTCTCAGGCACCGAACATTTATTGCGGCAGTGTCGGCTTTATCCGGCCGATGCTGCCGCGACCGTTTTCTAGGTAGCTCTGAATGTCTTGCTTGAGTCGTTCGCTATCCGCTTCCCAGGCCACTTTGCGTTCGTTCTCACGCATTTGGCTCAGCGGACTGATGATGCGAAAACCGGTCGCCCGCGCATCTTCGGAAGTCATCCAGTGAGGGCTCAGTGGGAAACTTGGGTCATCGTCCCACCAATCCCAGTCCGTGTGCAGGACGCTGTCGGTTTTGCATTGATCGGCATCAAGCAGAAAGTTTCCCCCGCAAGCAACGTGTCCGAGATCGAGACCTGTCTTTGCGCTATCTTCGATGACGAGTTCAGAAACGTTGCCGTGCATGTCAAAAATTCCCCAGTCGTTTGCACTCCGGCGACCGACGATCGCGGAGAACTCTTTGTCGTCAACCTCTTCGCTATCAAAGAAGATTGCGAATCGATGCAACTGAGTGGTGTTATCGCCGAAACAAAATGCGTCCGTGGACCCGGCGGCGCAAGCGTGTTGCCATTCGCTTCGCAGCGGAAGCCGGTAATCGACGGATGTCAGCAAGCTGAGCCACTTGGTGTAGTGTCTCGCGGAGAACTGCGACATGGTCGTTGCAGCGGAGTCACCGGTTTGGGCAAACTCGAAGTTGTAAGTCGGATCATAGACATCCGAGGGAGCCGAAACCGCGTCGACATCGCCTAAGTCTTTCGACGTAAGCTGTTCGACGCGGTCTGATCGTCTGATGTCGTAGTGAAGCTTTCGATAGGGCATGAACTGTCCCATCGTGATCTCATACTTCCCGATCCAAAACGGCCGTACATCGACATTGAGCGGCCCTTCGGCCTTCGGTCGTTCGCCTTCGAAGATGAGTTTTTTGGCATCCAAACGCCCGACCTTGATTGTTCCGCCCGGTACAGGAATCATTTTGATCACTTGATTCGACCCCGGAATTCGCTGTTCATACGGGATCATGTAACCAAGATCAGTTTTCACAAACCGTCCTTCGGTAGGCCGGTCGGGAACGATCCGCGAATCGGGGCCGCCGGCACATGCGAACGAGTGAAGCGAGAGTGCGATTGTGGCTAAGCTAAGCTGGAAGAGGATCACTTTCATCGTCTTTGCGTTTTTGTTGCCAGTTCGAGAATTGAATGAATTCCACCAGTGCACTGCCGATCATCCTTGTACTTCTTTGCGTTTTCGGCTGCGAACAGAAAAGGCCTGTTGATGTTGAGAGTGTAGATGAGTCAGACGTTGGCGAAGCGATTGACGACGTCTGTGTAGCGTTTCTCAAGCACTTTCAAGCGATTCACAATAGCATTCCTGTTTCCGAAGGTGACTCCGTCGACGGCGTGGTAAATGCTCTGAAAAAGGGTGAGTTTGACCGAGCTGACTTTAGTTTCGGAGAGATCTCTCGCTCGGGCAATAACAATGAACAATTCTCAATCGAGGCTTGGCCGAAAGACGCAGTGTGGCACTATCAAATTTTCTTCGTTGAACTCGACGGTAAAGTTGCCAACGTGCGTGTTGGGCTCTCTCAGCCTCAGCTGTATATCGCACAGACGTTTCCGATCTCGAAAGTCGTTGATGCTGTAAATTCCCCTGAGGAGTTTCTTCGAGACTGCAGTAAAACAGATCTAGATGAAAGCGAATGAGGCAAAGGGCTCATGCATGAATTGGCTGGCTACCTCCTGTGGATCGAGCAGTTTGACTGCTGATCGTTGGATCGGCGGATATCGCTATTCGGCTAAGCGAACCATCGGTCCCCAGCGTAGCGGAACTCGCCAAGAGTTTCGGCCACTGAACAGACTTTGAGAGCTTTGATCCCAAATTCAAACTCAAACATTTTTTTTTAACTCTGGCCACTTCGTGGGACCATTCAAGAAAACGTCCACGGAGTGCACACTTGGTTGCCTCCACTCGAAAACGTCACGAATCACCGAGAACGGTCTGAACTCATCGAAAGAACAAATTGGCGACTTCGGTGCGTTCGCTTGTTTTGCGATTATTCGGTCGGTGGCTGAACAAGCAATTGCTCGCCATATGAGAAGAGCTGGAGGTTGCCATCAACAAAGTCATACTGCGTCACCATTGGATCGTTGTCGGTCTCGAAATCGTGTGTCAACCGAAAAGTCCCGTTTGACCTTTGGTACACAAAGAGCCGAACACGCTTTGTTCCGGGAATATCGACGTTCATTGCAACGGCCTGTCCGGCCAGTGCTTTGTTGAGTGGCATGAGTGTCGCGGAACCATAACCCGGAAACTTCACCTCGTGTATTGCTTGGACAACATCGGCGATTACGGGCAATTCTGGTGGGACATCCGCTGTGCTGACCGCGTGTGAGATCCTTGCGATTTCGGCGGCAGAGAATGGCTCGGAGTCATCCAAGTAATCGTCGTAGCTGTCGTGAGTTTTTGTTGTGGAGTATCGCTCGCCGCGATATTCAACGCCGACTGGATCATTCATCTTGTCTGACGGGCTACTACACCCTGAAAAGTAACACACGAGCCCAAGTAGCGATGTAAAAATCAACTTACGCATCACGTCACCCGGCAAGCGAGGAAGATTTGCCATGTGAAACGACTCGACTCGCGTACTTGGGTGCATTGGATTTTTCCCTGCCTCTGCTGGCCAAATCTCTTAGCTCGCGTTCTTCGATGCACGCGATGGTTTTGGCTCGTTTTTAAATTATCGGGAATGACTGGAGTTCCATTCGCGGAACATTTCGATCGCTTCCGCCTTCCTCTCGTCGTGATACCAGCGATAGTAACCATAGCCGTCTGGATGCTCGGTAATCTCCGTGAGCGTTGCGATCAGTAGAGCACTATCCGGCCGTTTCGAATTCTCAAGGGCTCGAATCAGGTCAGGAACCGCGGACTTGGCGTCAATCATCGACAGCATCAAGTATGTTTGCCTACGCATCCAGACGTCGCGATTGTTTAGGTTTGCGACCAACACAGGAATCGCTTCGTCTCCAAACGCCGTAATGTCTTTCATTGCTTGCGTTGGAGTGCAATGTGGCCAACCAGGCATTGCAGCATTGTAGTCGTCAGGTGGATTCTCAAATGCTTCGTGCATCGCAGCAGATAGTTTTGGATCGGTTCCGAACGGAACATCGGGTCCAGGCAAAGTCTCGTAGTACCGCTTACCTTCGAATGCCAGCGCCGCGCATATCAATACGGCGGCAGCGAAAAATCGGAGGCTGAGCTGAATTCGGGTGCGGCGTCGGGTCATGCAGTTTCATTGCCAGAACGTCGGGTATGACCGGGTCGTGGCGATTGACTGTCCATTGCGAAATCGCCCGGCTACCGCGACTTCGGTTCATCGCTCGGATCCCCGTAATCCTGAAGATCGAACCCTTTCGCCATGCAAATACAGTCGCCCCTTGTGTAACGCACGAGAGCCACGTAGTCCGAACGACATTTGGTGATACGATCTTTGTCCCAATCCGTGATCGATACCACGGCATCAGTGAAGTGAGGATGCGACGTACTTGTGCTACGTCTGGGGGGCCAGCACCGCATCAATGTCTGACGAGTGGTCGTCCGTTGGACGTAAATCACCGTTGAGCTTTGTAAGCTTCAGGTAGATCGTGAGGTCATAATGGGTGGAAATCAAGATCATCTGGCGTTGCGAGTACCAGCGAATCATGGCTAGCTCATAATAGTGATGTATTGCACTGGGCTCCGCCCGGCGTTGCCGAAGGCCAATTACGTCGCGAAACGTCAATTCCCAGCGAACCCAAATACAACTTGGTCCGATATACGAGAAGGGTGAATACTGCCACGCTGTCACCAACAGCGTTTGGGCGAAGCGGTGGAATCTAATATCTGAACTGCGGATGCGCGCATTGTGCATGAGTGCAGCAGCGTTTCCAAGTGAGTCTACATCAGTGATTGAGAAAGCTGAGGCGTAAGACATGACTGCAACGGTATGACTCTCCGACAGGACGACCGCGAGAACCAAGTCGGGGCGAACGATTTTCCATTGTCAAAAAACGGCGGCTACCAGAACTTTGGTTCATCGCTTGGTCCTGTCGTTTTTTGCGGCGGATGAACGTAAGTGGGCGACGCATTCCGGAATGAACGGCAGACCGGCCAAAATCATTCCATGTCGATCCGGGTCAAACGCACCGTTGTGTCCTTGTCCAGGAATGATCCAAAGCGAGGACCCCGAGATGCTCTTGTACATAGACACCGGAATGTCGACCGGAAAAAACTCGTCGCTATCACCGTGGACAATCAGCGTTCTCGCGGTGATGGTCCCAAGCAGTGGAGCTGAAAAATTCATGTCCCGGTAGCTGTCTTTCATCCCGTTGAAGTTTTTTCGAATCCATTCCCATTGAAGTTTACCCAGAAAGTGCACTCGTCTCATACGCTCGTCGCCGAAATAGTCACCAAAATCTGAGATGCCATTCAATTGAACGGATCGCATAATGTTTCGAGCGGATTCTGGGAAATGAGAAGTTCCAGCGTGAAGCACCATCGATTCGATACGCGATGGCTGAAGCGTTGCCATATGCAGAAGAGTCATCGCACCAGTACTATTTCCGATCCCACGGACGCGTTCGATGTTTAAATGATCGAGAAGCGCAAGCATGTCGTGAGCGGCTAAACGATGTGTAAATCGCTCCTCGTTGAATGTTGATTTACCATGACCACGAAGATCCGGTAGAATTACTTTGAACGACCTTGAAAGTTCAGGAAGGAGCTTGCCCCAATTGTCATTGCCTGAAGATCCGTACCCGTGCAATAACAGCAACTCTGGACCTTCACCCTGAACGCTGTAGTGCAGATTCACCCCATTAATCTCAAACACTTCCGCCTTGGCTACGGAACCAATCATAGCAAACGAGGCAAAGGCAATCAGTAGAAGGAGGCAATGTTTGTTCATGGCGTTCCCTACGCTCTTCAGTTTTGATGGTTGACAGAACGGTTGCAATCACCCGGTCGCCGCGAGAGAAAAAGGCCCGACTAGGCGACTCGGGTGCATCGGATGGTTATTTCACTTTCCGTGCCAAAGGAGATAGTGCCCGTTTTCAGGCCACACACCTACGAATCCGCACGGCCAAAAACCAAGCCTGCAGAAGGAGAATAGCAAATTGTGAAAAACGGCATCGGTGCCGCGAAACGCGCGCCCCTGTGCGGCGTACGTCAAGATGCCCGCAATGTCTTCGCCAATGCTCGCAGCGTAATCTCGCTCAATCCCGAATGAGCTCCCACAGAGTTGGTTGGTGATTGATTCCCATGCGTCATCAATGCCCTGAAGCGGATCAATTGCGTTCTTATGTTCTCGAATCCACTCGTACCACTCCATCGTCCAGATCTCTGCCGCGACCATGTTCGATCGAATGTCCTGCCACGTTATACCATCGACAAAATCATCAGACGTAGCATTCAGCATTGCGCGTCCGCGCGGCGAAACACCGATTAAGGGTTCGTACTCTTGATCAAAGCAGGAGTCTAAAGCCAGTCCAAGGTCTGCAGTGAATTCAACGCCTGCAAGCTTGACATCGGGTTGCTTGGCGGGGCTAAATCCCAAGTTGGCAACGTTGATCACATCAGACACCAATTCCGAGTTTGGTCCGGTGTATTCAATAGGCATTCGCGACAATCATCTCCTTTGAACTAACAACCGGCACACCGGGCGGGGAACGTAAAGCTGTCCATCTCAGATTCGGCCGCATGCCCAACTCCGTGAGAATGCCATGGTAATCCCAACCATCTGTCTGTCGGAAGAGCGAGACCGTCTCGCCATCCGTTATCTGCCCAACATCGTCCAAGTATACCGTTAAGCAGTGTTCGTGCAGCCGAGGATCGTCACCTCCGCTAACGTCGCAAACGAGCATCTCATAATCGTTGCCGGACTCGAAAAACGTAATCGAGAACGGGGTGACCAAAACCTTTCGAAGTTCCGTCGCTGTCACTTGCGGAGAATCGTCTTCGCCGCAGTCGAGAAAACTGTTTAGTTGCTCAAGTAGTTCAGCAACCGCGTACTCACGAAAAGCCTTGAAGTATCGCACCCGTCCCTTCCAAATCTTCTCTGCAAATGGAAGCAACCGATCCATCGCGTCGTCAGTCTTGCAAACAAAGCGAATGGTAATCGAGGTATCTTTGTGCGTCATCTTGACTGAGTACTCTTGACTCGCACGATGATGCTTCAGCCTTCCGAAGACCGGAGATTCTATGCGTTTAGGCATGCTTTTGGACACGCGATTCAATTGGATAAAGCCGGCGATCACGTGACCGCGGCGAATGATCAACCCCTTTCAAAGGTACGAGTCCGCGGCTCGTCGTGCATCCGATGGTTTCGCCATCCTCACCAAGATATTCGCGGCGGAAAGACCAGACGTGAAGAAAGGTCGGCAATTCATGAAGGTCTGTAACTTGAAGTGCCAGCGGATTTCGGGGATAGAGTCGTTAGACATGAATAAGCCGACGAGCGATAGCTCCGGTTTCGCGGATCAGCGTGATTGCCGATAGGTGGGAACCGTGGCTATCGCCATTTGGCTCAGTGAAACACCGGATCGATACCGATAGAACCGTTGCTATGGCGATTCGGATCGTTGGGCCGAGTGGGGAAAATTTCTCTGATTCGCGATCGACGATTTCGAAATCCTTTGAAGGATTTCGGCCCCTTTGCCGGATCTCCGAAACTGCAGGTGACAAAGTAATGCCGTCCGGGAGGTGACGCTCGGGTTGCCGATACTCTGCGTGAGCTTTGCTACCGGCTGCCTCCTTTTGCCGAAAGCCTTCGCGGCTTCCGCTACTGGTGCCGAAACTCTGCGTGAGTTTCGTTACGGGATGTCTCTTTCCGAAAGCCTGCGCGGCTTCCGCTACTGGTGAAATTCTCCGCGGCTTCTGATGCTATTCGCCGTCGTTCTCTTTGGGATCTGATTCTGGGTCTTGCTTTGAATCAGATTTCTGCATGTGCGGCAGGCGTCGACCTTGGGACTTTGCGATTTCGAGTTGCTCTTCGAGTGTTTCTTTGCTGATCGGATCGATTGTAATCGTCATCAGTTTCTCCGGATCGATTTCGCTGCTGGCGGTTTGCTTCGCTAATCGTTCCACCTCTTCTTCCAAGGCTGTAAGCCAAGCGGGGACATCGAGTCCGGCTCCTGACGGAGTCTTCGCGAGTAACTCTGATTCGCCTTCCAGAACTTCAAATTCGTGACTGTCGTTTCCTTGCTCGGCGTCTTTCATGGCGGGACGCACGAGCGAGCGCATTCGCGCAATCGTCATGGGTTGGACGAAACGTTCCAGAATGCGGTCGGCGACGGTCGGCATCCTCATCGAATAGTCGCGCTGCAGTCTTCGTAATCGGTCGACAAACTTATCGGCTTCCGCACCGATTCGTTCGCTCAGGCTTCGACGCCACATCATTGCGGCATTCTCGAGCCCATTCTTCACAAGGACTTCGTGGGCCCACATCACCGGCTTGAGATTCCACGCGATCCTTTCATAACCCGCTCGCAAGCGGAGAAAGTCCATGAACATGTAGATCAGGTCGCCGCGATCGCTTTGAGTCGTCGTCGTGTTGTAGTCCAAATACTCGGCGTGGTGATCAATCAATGTCTCATAGACCAACGTGATCCAGCGGTCGGCCTCCTTCATCGACAACTCGCCTGACTCCAGATCTTCGAACAGACGCATTTGCATTGTCGACGGATCTTGATTCTCTCTGACTCGTTCCAGCCAATCGGAAACTCCCTGGTGAAGGATTGCCCGAACGTTTGAAAGCTGAAGAAACGTTTGCGTGAAAATCGGGTCGCCATATTTTCGCGAGAAACTCACCAGTTGTTTCCACACGCGCGGGTCGTTTACCGTTTCCAGCGGTGACAGTCGCAGCGTCTGGCTATGCGCTAGCCATGAGCCGAGCATGGTTTCCGTCAAACGCTCGACCAGGGGAATCAAAACGTCGCTATTGGTCGTCTCATCGGCATTCAATTCGGCATGGTCACGCCCGTTCGCAACGGATGCTGTCAAGGACTCGACGAGCGCTTTAAATCCGTCTTTAAAGAGGCTGTCGAACTCCGTGACGGCGCCGATTCCGACGGAGTTCTGCTGCTCCATCAACCGCGAGGTCTCGATCAAACGGCAGGCTTCGCTGACCAAGCCTCGACGCGGCAACCAGTGCATGAGATGGCGAAGCACTCGCTGGCGGAGTCGCGCTTCGTATATCTTTCCGGGGTCACCGCCACGTGAAAGGGGAATGTACAGCAGGTTCTCGCTGCTGATCGCATCGATGTACTCGGGGAAGAGCTCGCGGGTCTGAGAGACGTTTCCCGCAATTAGCGAGGCGTACAACTTGACGGCTTGAACGTCATCCTTACCCATCTCGTGCAACACGCGATCTGGGTCAACGCCGCCATTTTTTTCACTCTGCAACAAAGAGTCGTGGCGATGCACGTGCGAGATGATCGCACCGCAAATCAACCGTCGGGCGTCCGACATTTCGACAGCCGTTCCGATGATCCGCTCCATCAACGAATCACGCAGGACCCTCAAGCGGTCGTAGTCTTTCATCGATTGACTGTCGGAACCGCCGGCTTTGACTCGGTAGTCTCGAACGCCTTCCAACAAGCGAAGCAGCCCGATTCGGTTCTTCTTGGCCTGTTCCGCCCAGCTTCTCAGAGAAACGAGTTGATCGGGAGCACGATCTGCATGCCCGTCGGAGCCATCGGTGACAACGATGTCCGCCGCAACCGACCACATCCGTGCCAGCGACTGTAGAAAGGTCAGTCGATCGACCAGTCGTTTCCATTCGAGTTCCAACTCGTCGCGACTCCCTTCTGATTTTGGCTCGAATACGGCACCGTCGACTCCGTCGTCCGTGCTGTCACGATAGGTGACGCCCTCGTACGCGGCCTCAAACAGTTCGGCTTCGTCGTCTTCATCGAACTCTGCCTCAAACTCACCGTTTTGTGAGCTTCCTTCCTCACCGATTCGAAAGCTTGGTGCTTGCCAAAAATCTCCGGCATTGGCCTCGAATCGATCAAAGAACTTTCTCGCCAGATTCCAAAGCCCTCCGCCGTCGATCACCGACTCGGAAGACTCGCCCTTGCTTCGAAGTCGCATCAACCATCGCTCGGCAAGTCTGGGAAGTGAATTGCCGCCCTGCCGAAGTCCGACTTGCTTCGCGTTGTCCGTCCAGTGGATCAGCAAAGCCATTGCCGGCACAAAATCGCTGCGTTCCAAGAGCGCGGCGATCACAAGCGAATACGCACGGGGCGAATCGAAGAAGTCGGCGTGCGGTGCCCAAAACTGAACATTTCCCGCAGCCGCGCCGCCCTCGTGCCAAACGCGAAGGGCACCGGCCACCATTTTTGCCGAATCGTAGGACTCGAGCGGATCGGCGGTTTCAAATTCCGTGACGGTGTGGGCGCCGTACTGTCGCCACCATTCGGCGACATCTCGATACAGCTTGCTGATCTCCCCAAACGTCGAATGAGCGTTTCTCGCGGCAGCTTCGCTCCACACTCTTGCCATGTAACCGAAGAGTTGATCCATCAAGTAGAGCAAGTCGTCTGCCCTAGAGTCATGGACACTGCAGTCGGGACTGGGATGCAGGCTGAACTGGCCGGCAAAGCCGATCAGATCCCAGGGGTCCGCAAGTGCACCACATTGAATGGCCCGCTGAACCAGGTCGTAAACGCGTGGCGCGACTCGCATGGCTTCGTCGAGATCGCCCGATCGCAGGCAACGTAGCCCGAGCGTGATTTGGCAATCAATCCGGCAGATCATCCTTGCCGAAGCGGCCGGAACAACGTCGATTTGACGTCCCGAAGCGTCCGGGTAACCCATCCGGGCATAGAGTCTGGCCAATTGTACGTATTGGACTTGCACGGCTCTTCGTCCGGCAAGCGCGGCATTCAAGTTCTGCCTTGCGGCGCCGAACGGTTGTCGGCGGATCTTTTGTTCTTCTTCCAGCCTCGCGCGATGGTCGCCCTTCAGTTTGGCAAGTTGATCGGTGTAGAAGGCGTCGCGATACTCAGCGATCGGCTTCATCAGCGTGCCCAACGTCACGTCGCTCGAATAGGCGGTTGGCCCCCAGCCGCTGATACCGCTGGCCATCAGAATCGTACCGGCTAAGACCGTTGCGGCTTCGGTGAGCAATTCATCCCGTGACAATCCACGGTGATCGATCAGCTCGCGATCATGAACGCGAGAAAGCAAGGATTCCAACGTGACTTGCCGCAGCACGAATCGATCGTAGTGTCCGTCCGGATCAACACGGCGATCATCCCAACCGCCGAAGTGATAATTTGGCCGACGATTGACGGGATGATCAAAGTCGTATGCTCGGGGATCAAGCGAAAGTTCGCTCAATCGATCCAACTCAAACGAAGCGGACCGAAGAATGCCCGCATCGGTGTCGCTGAGAATTGAGATCGCAAGCGAAATCAACTCGTGGTATGGACCTGCGGAGACTCCGGCTTCGCGAACATACAGAGGGATCGGGAGAACGAATTCATGAGGGTAGGGCTGACACTTTCGGTTCTCCAGAATTGCGATCGGCCGATAGCCAACGAAGTCGTTGAGTTCCTCAATCGCCTGATCGACAAGTCCGCCCAAATGCTCCGGTTCGATCTTTCCGTGCAACTCCCGCTTCTGCGTGTAAAGATGCAAGACGGCATCGGCGGCACGATCGAGAAAGAAGCCGTTGAAGAGAACTTCCGGTTCTTGGTGAAAGAGCAAGTCCCGGTGGTAATCCATGTACGCGGGAAGGAGATCGCTCAACAACAGCCGCGCAACCGCACGGGCTTGTGTGATCTCCGAAAAGGCAGGCTCATTCCGCGAAAGTGAAACCAATGTTTGCTCGATCCAAGCGTTGAGCACGATCCAGGCGGGTGTTCCCGCCAGCGGATTTCCTTGGCTGGCGCACGAATAGACTTCATTCCAAAGCGCAGCGATCGCCGGATCACGGCTACCGCTGGAGAAATTGAGATACCCCACCAGTCGCTTCAACGCATCGTTGATCGAATCTGGTGGGGGAGAATTGGACATGTCGCGTCGTCGGGTGCTGGATCGAGTGGATCGAACTATTTCTTCGTTTTCTTTTTCGAAGCCTTCTTCTTCGCCGATTTTTTCTTGGTGGCCTTGGCGGCGGCTGCTTTTTTCTTTGCAGCCTTCTTCTTCGTCGCCTTCTTCTTTGCGGATTTCTTTTTTCCTCCGCCAAAGATGTCGTCCCAGTTGTTGGCGTACTGTTCGTTTGTGCCTACGCGGAGAATGGTCATTCCAGTGTCATCGAAAGAGTGAAAGAAGCTGATTACCCAGAGGGTTTCCGTTTATGGTTGAGCATCGGCATTCGACAGCCAAATGATCGCGCAACTTATCGGCCGGAGCGACTACCCGGCGTGAATGCTCTTGTAGCGGGCCCGTTTGACTTCGTCGGGGTCCTCTCCGAGTCTTTCCCGCAGGCCACGTTCGTAGACTTCGAAGTTGCCTTCGCACCAAGTCACTTTGCCATCGCCTTCGAAGGCCAAAATGTGAGTCGCTAGCCGGTCCAAGAACCAACGGTCGTGAGACGTGACCACGACGCATCCCGCAAAATTTAGGATGGCCTCTTCCAGGGCTCGAAGCGTATCGACGTCCAAATCGTTCGTCGGTTCGTCCAGGAGCAAAACATTGCATCCTCGACGCAAGAGCTTGGCCAAGTGTACGCGGTTACGTTCTCCGCCGGAGAGATTTCCGACTTTCTTCTCTTGATCGGGTCCGCGGAAATTGAAACGCGACACGTAGGCTCGGGCATTGACGCTGCGTCCACCGAGGTCGATCGTCTCGTGTCCGCCACTAATTTCTTCGAACACCGTGTGTTCGTCCTTCAGCGAGTCCCGGCTTTGGTCGACATATCCCAGATCGACGGTCTCACCGATTCGAAACTCACCGCCATCAGGATTCTCCTGGCCCGTGAACATCTTAAACAGCGTCGTTTTTCCGGCGCCGTTGGGGCCGATGACGCCGACGATGCCGCCCGCGGGAAGTCGGAACGACAGGTCTTCAACGAGGACTTTCTCACCGAACGCTTTGGCGATGTTCTTTCCGTCGATCACCAAGTCGCCGAGGTGACGGTTTGAGGGAATTTGAATCTCAAGCTCGTCCGGGCGATCTTCGAACGATTGCGAAGCGAGATCCTCGTAGGCTTTGATTCTGGCTTTGCTCTTTGCTTGACGAGCTTTCGGGCTCATGCGAATCCACTCAAGCTCTCGTGCCAGCGTTCGTTCACGAGCTTTCGCCTTCCGCTGCTCGATCGCCATTCGCTTTTGTCGAGCTTCCAGCCAAGCCGTGTAGTTTCCTTCGAACGGGATACCGCGTCCGCGGTCGATTTCCAAGATCCACTGAGCGACATTGTCGAGGAAGTATCGATCGTGGGTCACCGCGACGACCGTTCCCGGATACTTCGCGAGGTGCTGCTCGAGCCATGAGACCGATTCGGCATCCAGGTGGTTCGTTGGTTCGTCAAGCAGCAACAGATCTGGTTGCCGAATCAGCAACTGGCAGAGCGCGACGCGGCGACGTTCCCCGCCGGAGAGTTTGGTGACGTCTGCGTCGCCCGGAGGAAGATTCATCACCGCCATCGCCATTTCGACTTGTCGGTCTAACTCCCAAAGGTTGTAGGCGTCGATGGTGTCCTGGAGTGTGGCCATCTCGTCGCACAGCTTTTGCATCTCGTCGTCGTCGGTAACGTCACCGAGCTGCATGCTGATCTCATTGAAGCGATCGAGTACGGCACGACGTTCCGCGACGGCGGTCTGGACGTTCTCGAAGACATTCTTGGAAGCATCAAGCGGTGGCTCTTGCTCCAAGTATCCGGCGGTGAATCCTTTGGACAGGCGTGCCGTCCCGTCGAACTCCGTATCCATCCCCGCCATGATCCGCATCAACGTACTTTTGCCGGCGCCGTTTGGGCCGAGAACGCCGATCTTCGCGCCGGGATAAAAGGCGAGATGAACGTCGTCCAACACGGTGCGCTGACCGTGCTTCTTGGTCAGGCCTTCGATTTGAAAAATGAATTGTCGCGACATTTCCTATTCCCACTCAATGGTTGCCGGTGGCTTGCTGCTGATGTCGTAGCAGACTCGATTGACACCTTGAACTTCATTGATGATTCGCGTGCTGATTTTGGCCAGCAAATCGTACGGCAGACGGCTCCAGTCTGCGGTCATGAAGTCGTCGGTGTTGACGCTTCGGACCGCAATGGCGTTGTCATACGTACGTGCGTCACCCATGACGCCGACACTTTGAACGGGAAGCAAAACCGCGAACGTTTGACTGGTTTCGCGATAGAGCCCCGCGTTTTCAATTTCCTCAATGACGATCGCATCGGCCGCGCGCAGCACATCTAATTTCTCGCGTGTCACTTCGCCCAGACAGCGAACGGCGAGCCCGGGACCGGGAAAGGGATGCCGCCAAACCAGCTTCTCGGGCAGTCCGAGTTCGATGCCCAATCGGCGCACTTCGTCTTTGAACAAGTCTCGAAGCGGTTCGATCAGATCAAAGCCGAGCTCCTCCGGCAGTCCGCCGACGTTGTGATGCAACTTGATCGTCGCGGCGGGACCATCGGGATCGGCTCCGCTTTCGATAACGTCCGGGTAAAGCGTTCCCTGAGCAAGAAACTGTGCTTCTTCGATTTTTTCAGCTTCTGCTTTGAAGCATTCGATGAAGTCGTGCCCGATTCGCCGCCGCTTTTCCTGCGGCTCATCGATACCGGCAAGCGAATCCAGGAATCGCTCGTCCGCATTGACGACGTGCAGGTCCGTTTTGAAGTGATTCGTAAACTCATCGATCACGAGCGACTGTTCGTTTTTGCGAAGCAATCCGTTGTCGATCAGAATGCAAGTTAGCTGACTGCCAATTGCTTTGTAGAGCAGCGCCGCGACGACGGACGAATCGACACCCCCGCTCAAGCCGCAAATCACTCGTTTCGCCCCGACGCGTTCCCGGATCTCGGCAATGGCTGCCTCCGCAAAATCGCTGAGTTGCCACGTCGGATCGCAACCGCAAATCTCACGAACAAAGTTTGCC
This sequence comes from Planctomycetota bacterium, assembly GCA_039025515.1. Lineage (GTDB taxonomy): Bacteria > Planctomycetota > Planctomycetia > Pirellulales > Pirellulaceae > Stieleria. Next base: position 4,851 of record JBCCOI010000031.1, on the reverse strand, counting down.
AGCACTTTTCCGCCCAGCGGCGTGTGAGTGACCTCGGGATGGAACTGCATCCCATAGATCGGCAACTCGCGGTGCATGACGGCGGCGAACGGGCAAGTGTTCGTCTTCGCCAAAGGCCGAAACTGCTCGCTTATCGATGAGACCTGGTCGCCATGGCTCATCCAAACGTCAAGCTGATCCGGAAGCGAATCGAACAGCGTGCCCGGCTCGACAACATCGCAGGTCGCGTGTCCGTACTCACGCGAAGAGACGCTTGAAACTTTGCCTCCCAGCGCTTCGCATGCGAGTTGCATGCCGTAGCAAATTCCCAAGACGGGAATTCCCAGCCTAAAAAGCCTTGGATCGCAGCGAGGTGCGCCCGTTTCGTAAACACTGGACGGGCTGCCGGAAAGAATGATGCCTTTGGGTTGAAGTTCGGCGATGCGGTCTGCGTCGAGGTCGTGTCGCAGGATCTGGCAGTACACGTTCTGTTCGCGTACTCGACGAGCAATCAGCTGGGCATACTGAGAGCCGAAGTCCAAGACAACGATTCGCTGTTCCGTCAGTGCACCCGCATCCGCTTTTTGATGAGGGGCTGCGGTTGTTGCGTCGGAAGACACCAGAGTTCCACTCGTTCGCTTAGGAAGGCAAATTCGGCACCGTCGCCAACACCAAACCGGGAGTGTAGAAAATGCAGTAGAGATACCCAAGGGGCTAACTGTCCGCCGAGAAGAAACCGAGATGCGAATCCTTCTAACCAACGACGATGGCGTTTACGCCCCCGGTCTGGCCGCACTTGAGCAACAGCTTCGACACCTCGGGGAAGTGGTCGTGATCGCTCCGGCAACCGAGCAGTCAGGCGTCAGCCACTCGATTACTTTTCTCACACCTCTGGTCGGACAAATGATTCACCGTGACGGCCGTCCGTGGGCTTGGGCGGTCGAGGGTAGCCCCGCCGACTGCGTCAAACTGGCGATCGCAGAGCTCCTTCGCGATGATCCCGTCGATCTAGTCGTCAGCGGAATCAACAACGGCTTGAACGCTGGAATCAACGTGCTCTACAGCGGAACGGTTGCGGCCGCCATCGAGGGAGCTTTTTTTGGCCACACCAGCATCGCCGTTTCGCTGGAATACAGCCCGGATGCGGATTTCCAATCGGCTGCCGTGATCGCGAAGAATCTGATCAGTAGAATGATCAAGCAGCCTGAGTCAAAGGGACGATTGTTCAACATCAACATCCCTACGGCCGCGACGGAGGGACCTGCGGAGCTGAGTGTCGTTCCAATGGGACTTGCACAGTATGGCAATCGATATGAGAAGCGGTGTGACCCCGGTGGCCGAGAATACTACTGGGCACTTTGGGCGGAACCGGAAGAACCGCCTACGGAGACGACGGACATCACGGAGTTGAGACGTGGCAAGGTGACACTCACCAGTTTGCAATTCGACATGACGCACCACGAGTCAATTGAAAAGATGCGTGAGTGGAATCTAAAGATCTAGCCGGCAATGATCGCGAGTATCACTCCCAGCGTGATCAGCGTGGCGCCGCACAAACGCATCAACATGACGCCACGCGTCAGCTCCGATTCGGCACCGCCCCAAATCTTGGCGGCGGCCCAAGCGAGAACGACGCCCCAAATGCCACGCGTCGCGTAAACAACATTGACTCTCGGCGCGTCGCCGAAATTCGAGAGCGTGAAGACGACGCAAAGAGCTTGCAAGGCAATTAGCAAGCCGCCTCCGAGTAGCGACCGACGCACTTCTGGGGACCGAAGCAGTTTGCGTTGAAAAGCCGTCAAGAAGATGACGGAATAGATCGCAACAAACCAAAACATGATCGGAAGAAAGCGGTTTGCTTCCCAACTGGCGTGTTCTGAACTGCAGAACCGCTGCACGAGCACATCGAAGATCGAGAACGAGCTACTGGCACCAATCGCGCTAAGGACCGTGTAGATGACGCGAGTGTGTTCGCTCTTGCCCGTCGATTGCACCAGCCCGATGCCGATGGTCGCAAACACTGCAGCAATCCAAATCGTGATGGGGAGAGTTTGCCCACCAAACAATGTGACGAGGAAAGCGACGAAGAGCACCTTCAATCCGAACAACGGCGCCGCAATGGACACGTCGCCATGCGTAATTGCCAGAAACGTGCCGATTTGACCGAGGATGAAAAGGACGGCCACCATGGCGGGTTGCCAAATCAAACTCCACGGCACGGGAGTTTCGCCAATGAACCAAAATCCCGAAAATGCCAGCGAAGCCCACCAATTGGCAATCAAAGAGACCGTCCAAGGATTCGCACCTTGACGCGTTGCAACTTTTAGCAGCAGCAAACCGCAGACGAAAAGGATGCTCGCCAAGAGCGGGAAGAGCAAATGCATCAGCTGCGTCAGCGGGATTCGGAGGGCGCCGTTTGTCGCGAAACTCTCTAACGCGATCTCAAACCCACTCTATTGAAGCCAACCCGGTCACAATGCGACACCCCCGGCAAACATAAGTGAGATTTCGCTTCAGACGACACAAGCGACCGTCCCCGATCCGAAAGCCGGTGCACTTTCGGCAAACTCGGGACAGGGCGTCGGTGTCGGACGCATCGGCATAGGCATGATCACGTCAGATGACGGAACAAGTTCGACATCCTTGCAACGTGATAAGTAAAACTGCCGTGGCTCTTCGCGGCACAGACAGAGAGCGAGCAATCGATCGCTGCCAACGAAGCGGATCGGACTGACGACGCGTCGAGTCCGCTGGCCTTTGGCGTCGACGTAACTCATTTCAATCACGAATCGATCGGAATCAAGCATTGCCCTGCGGATGGCGTCTTTCATGGTCTTTCTCTCGAACTGGTGACACTTGTTTCTTCGCACCGAAAACTCGGCTGCGGGTTTTGGGTCGTTCGAATGCAGTATCGGCCCGTGCTTGACACGTCCGGTCACGCGGCTGGGGTCAACGTGTTTCGGCCGCGATCTGTCGCAAACGCGAGCGTTCCATTTCCCCTAAACAAAGGCCCAAGAGAGAGTAGAACACGACGCTTTCCGATCGTAATGGGCCGATAAACGACACGCAGCCGAAACTCCAACCGACAAACCAAAGAGCCATCAAGGCAAAAAGTGCTGCCAGATGCCTAGAAAATCGGTCGCTTCGAAAGAGCTGCAATGCGGAAACCGTCGCTTTTCCGACTGCGAACAGGAAGAGGCACAACCCGACCAGTCCGGTTGACGCGAGAATCTGCAGGATAAGGTTATGTGCGGTGTGGTTTGCGACGATATTCCAGACTTCGATCTCGCCGTTTCGACTGGTGATCGCATAGCCGTGTCCACAGACGGGAGAGTGCCGATACTCGGCCCAGATCGCCGTCCACATCTCGCGGCGCCCCGATGCGCCTTTGAGCTGCGAAACGTCCTGACCGCGGGTTAAGTACTCGAGCCCCCGATCGAAAGTCGAACCAAGCAGGGTAAACCCGGGATCGATGGCTACGTAGACGACACAAAACAGCGACGCCAGAAACGCGAGAACCGCCTTGGTACGCACTGACGTGAACCAGAACACTGCCAATGCGATGACCGCGACCGTCATCGCGGTGGCCGAGCGGCTGTGCGAGAGATACATCACCGGGACGTTGATCAACATGGTCAGCAAAACGACGTGTTTGGACCAAGGAAACTTCATCACAGTCAAACCGAGTACTGCCAACGCAACGCCGAGACCAGACGATGCACCCGAAGCGGTCGGATGCACAATCCCGTCGCCGCCCTGATGCAAGATCTTGCGGTCCAGCCCCGAGAGGTCTGGATCGACGATGTGAACCGCCAAGATAAATCCGCTGAATGCGATGAGCGAATAGCACAAGTGTCGCATCAAACGGGACATCGTGATTTTGTCGCTCGCAAGGGCACCGAGGTGATTCGCCAGAATGATTAAAGAGGCAAGGCCGCCCGCTTGGGAAAGCGAATATGCTTTCATGGGTGACCACGTGACGGTGAGCAAGCACCAACCGAAAAAGCAACAGAACGGAAGGAGACGCTTCGTTGTTTCTTGTGTTTGTGGCGAACGCCGGGAGCAGTAAAGAAGGGCAAGGCCACCGAAGATGCTGAAGGCTAGAATCGCAAGTTTCACTAGAACGAGCGAATCGATGCTTGGGTTGTTCGTTGTCTCCAGCGTCGGCGTTGTAAACGTCTGGATGGGCAAGGCGTAGATCATCGCCACACAGAACACATACCGCGTCTTTCGTGAAGCAAGTCTATCGGCGAATGCTCCGATGATGTTTCGAAGTTGGCCAGTCGGATGGGCAGCCGTTTGGGGCATGTCGGCTAAGCGGGAAAAAGCTGTGTGGCTCAGACTGGCAGTGTGGCTCAGACTGGCAAAATTTGGACGTCGTCAAAAGATCGACCTGATTTTACTTGCGACCTCGCACCAGAGATCAATGCGCCAGTCAGTTAAAATCAGCGAGTTAAATCAGCGATCGGGCCGAATCGCAAAGCTCTTTGGCTTGTTCGGGTGATTCCGCCTCGGCAATCAGACGGACGATGGGTTCCGTATTGCTGCCCCTGACCAGCAGCCAACGGTCCGGCCATGAGAGACGCAGCCCATCACCCTCGGCGGAGATTGCGTCGGGAAAACTGCTTTTGAGTTTTTCGATCAAATCGGGCAGCTTTGTCGATTCGATGGCAGCCTTGTCTTTGTGGATCGACAGCTTTGGCAGCTCATCCACAAGGCTCTTGAGCGACTTCTTCGTCCGCGTCATCAGGTCGAGAACCTGTGCCATCCCGACAAAGCTATCTCGGACGAAACCGACTCTCGGATCGATCGGTCCACCGTTGCCTTCCCCGCCGTAGGCGGCATCGACTTCGATCATCTTGTTGGCTACGT